>JAICLA010000067.1 GCA_025927695.1 Terriglobales bacterium
CCGCGTGACCACCAAAGATGGCGACTCTCTCATTCGCCTGGAAGTAATGGGCAACAGCAAAGCCAGCGCTCGCGTAAACACCGCCGCTTTGCCGCTGCAAGTAGTCGTGAACGACGGCGGCGTCCCCGAATCAGACCTCACGAACAACATCTGGAAGGCAGAAGAGAAGAAATAAGAAATGGGGCGTCAGCCTCTCTGGTGGGAGAGCGGCGGCTTTTAGCCCCGCGTCAGAGATGCGCTAGAATATCCGGGCTTTAGCCCCGGTGCTTATGACTCTCGCCCCCCAAGAGATCCGCACATTCTTCGTCACCTCCAACACGTCAAAACGCCAGCCCATCTTCAGAAACCACGAACGTGCATCCCTTTTTATCCAGGTCCTGCTGGACAACAGAGCAAAGCAACGAATGTTGCTGCACGAATTCGTGGTCATGCCCGATCATTTCCACGCAATCCTTACTCCCGCTTACGAGCATTCGCTGGAAAAATGCATGCAATTCCTCAAAGGCGGATACTCGTTTCAACTGAAGCGCCAGCTGAAGTTTCAATGGGAAGTCTGGCAAACAAGCTTCAATGAGCAGCGGATCAAAGACTTTCAAGAGTACGAATCGATTCGCCACTACGTATGGATGAATCCCGTACGGAAGAATCTCTCTAGAACGCCGCAAGAATATTCCTATTCAAGCTCCAGCGGAAAGTTTGAAATCGATCCGATGCCCGACCACTATCGCCAGGGCTAAAGCCCTTCCTCCTTTCGTTATCTCAACGTGGGGCTAAAGCTGCCACTCTCCCACCCTGCCTATTATCAACGAGCTATTATGTGGAAATCCCCTTGACACAAAAACAAACCAGCCTCTATGCTGGAGATGGAAGCCACCGAAACCCCTAAATTCGTCAGAATCAAGAATTTAGCAGGGAGGGGGAGGGGGTAAGTCTTTTAGATCAGGATACCTTCATATCTAACTGCTTTAGAAAGAATCACTTGGCGAGATATCAATCCCGTAAATTCGTCATTCTAAAGGGCTGACATTCAAAAAAAGAAATCGCCAGATATCTCCCTTCAGCAGAACGTTCCTGTATAAAACCTCATGGCATATATCCAGTTCCTCGGCGCAGCAGGCACAGTCACCGGTTCCAAGCACCTCATCAACACAGGCGACCTCCAAGTCCTGGTCGACTGCGGCATGTTCCAAGGCAAGAAGGAATGGCGTGAACGCAACTGGCAAGACACACCCATCCCGGCGAAGGACATCGACGCGGTCGTCCTCACGCACGCCCACCTCGACCACTGCGGATGGATCCCGCGTCTCTATAAAGCGGGATACACCGGAAAAGTTTACGCAACACCCGCCACCATTGATCTTTGCGGCGTAGTGCTCCCAGACTCCGGACACCTGCAAGAAGAAGACGCAGAGTTCCACAACAAGCAAAAGAGTTCGAAACATGATCCCGCGCTGCCGCTTTATACACTCGAAGATGCGCAAGACTGTCTAAAGAATTTTGTTCCTGTCGCATTCCACACGCCGACGCAGCTCTCGCCCAAGTTCTCGTTCCAGTTCGTGCACGCCGCGCACATTCTCGGTTCTGGCATGGCAGAAATCACGATCCAACTCGACAGCGGCGCGCCAAGAAAGCTGCTCTTCTCCGGCGACATCGGACGAATGCGCGATTCCGAAGCAACGACTCCCGGGAAAGTCGTACGTACCGGACCAGAAGCCGTCGCCGACCAAGCCAGCAGCGTGCTGGTGATGGAATCGACGTACGGCAATCGCCAGCATCCCAAAGAAGACGCCCGCCCAGAACTCGCAAAGATCATCTCGGACACCGTCAAGCGCGGGGGCACCGTAGTTATTCCCGCATTCGCAGTGGAACGCACGCAAAAGCTGCTTTTCATCCTTAAGCAGTTGATGGAAGACGGTCAGATCCCGCATGTGCCCGTGCATACAGACAGTCCGATGGCCATCAAAGCCATCGACATTTTCTTGAAACACACCGAAGAGTACAGCCCGGAGACAAAAGAATTAATAGCGAAGTATGGCTCGCCACTGAAATGGCCAGGCTTCTACTTTGACCAGACGCAGGACGACTCCAAAAAGATCAACAGCATGAAGTATCCGATGATCATCGTCTCATCGAGCGGCATGGTCACCGGAGGACGCGTGATGCACCACCTCATGCATCGCTTGTCCGATCCCAAGAACACTGTGCTATTCATTGGATTTCAGGCACCGGGCACACGCGGATTCACCATCAAGAGCGGTGCTCACTCAGTCCGCATGTTCAATCAGGATGTACAGATCCGCGCGCAGATCGCTACTATCGAACAGTTCTCAGACCACGCCGATACGCCCGAACTTCTCGAATGGCTGCACACATTCCAGAAAGCTCCCGGCGTGACATACCTCGTGCATGGCGAACCGAGCGCAGCATCGCTGCTCAAAGCCGCGATAGAAAAAGAGATGAAGTGGCACGTCGAGATCGCGCAGTGGATGGAAAAAGTAGATATCGCGTGATTATTTCTGCGTGACGATCCCGCGACGTTCTTCAATAGTGATTGTATCCATTCGGGCTGGCAATTTGTAATCGCCATCGAGTTGGATCGAAGGATACTTCGGATTCACCCATTTCTCGACGAACATCTCAAGCGCCATTCGCGGAATGGAGACACCATCAAGCATCACCGAGCGAACATTCACATGCGTCATTCCGCCAGAACCGCTCGCGTCGCACGTGACTTGAACGTCGTGCGTTCCGCTGAATAGCGAAAGCAACGGATTGCGTGACCGCGACTTCGCCGTGATCTCGTCAAAGTCAACGCGCGCATAAGCAGTCACATTTCCTGGAGTCAGTACGAATCGGACCGTCTTCACGCCATCTGGCATCTTGACGCGACGCTCAGCGAAGTAAGCATTGATCTCATTCTGAGTAAATGTCGTCGGTCGCTGGTCAATCTGCGCTGCATCCGCGTTCGACTTGATGAAGTCGATCTTGCGCTGCATGGAGTCTGCAGCGGCAGTTTGCATGCGGCTCGTCTCAGAGCCAGCGGTTTGCGCCACGAGCGATGGAAGCAGAGTCGAACTTAACAGCGCGACGAGTGCTAAGAAGACGAAATGCTGCAACCTACCGTCGCGGCTTACTTGTCTTTGCATGCTGCTGGTTAGATGCAGTTTCCGTCGCGATTGGAGCGTGACCTTCAGGACGGGCAGCCCCCGTGATCGCTGGCGCCGCAAACCCCGTCCAATGTCCTGTCAGCTGGTAGTCCACATTGACCAGTCCTGAAGGAACAATTGAGGCAGGAAGTTGCAGTCCTAACATTTGTGCCGTCGAGGACAGGCGTTTGGCATCGGCATCACCTTTGATTGTTAGCTGCAGTCCTTGAGGGGAGTTAGCCCCGCCAATCGTGAGCACTTTCGTTCCGCCAAAGTCAGCCGTAAAAGGATCAACAGTAAAGACGTTCTGATCGGGATCGGGAAGACGCACCGACTTTTCGGCCTTTAGCCGCGGCGAAAGGCTGCCGGAACTCGGGCCTTCTGGAGCTTGTTCTACCTGGCTAAAACCGAAGCGGGCGCTGCTGAAGTTGAAGTCGTTTGTCAACTGCGCAGAAGACAAGTGAACATTCGCAAGCGTCCCTTGCCCGATCCATCGCGGATGTTGGGCATCGGGAAAGTTCACGCGGCTGAAGTACGCATTGAGCACGCCGCTGCCGGTAAGGTCGTGTGGTACATCCCGTTTCGCGTGCCGATAAATCTGGGCAAGTGCCGATACCGGAACAGAGTTCGCACGGATCCCCAAGTAATTCGGCGTGTGCCACCAATATTCGCCGAAGGCGCGCAGTTCCACATCGCCTGCGCCAAATGGAACATGACATTGGAAACTGTTGCGAAAGCCGTTGGCGTCGGTGCCAGTAACAGATGAATGGTCCGCCAGGCATTTCGCGGTCAGATTAACCGAATCCTCACTGGCAATGTCATAGCGACGAAAGTCATTGATCTGCGCCGTTGCTTTCGCTTCGAACTGGCGAGGCATTCCCTCAAGCATTCCGAAAACGTGTACGTCGCCGCGCCATCCGCGGTCCCGACCGTAGATGAGCGCTGTTAACTGCCCGAGTTGAGCTTTTTGCCAGTCGAAGTTCACTTTGATCGGAGTGTTCTCAATCTTGTCAGCGCGTTGGAACGAGCCCTCAAGCTTTAGTGTGCCCGTGTCGCCCAGGTTGGCGTCAGTGCGCGTAGGTCGCGCTTCTAAACGCATGTTCCACTGGTTCTCTGATTCCTGCCAAAGCGAAAAGTCGGCATCGACCAAAACGTGTGCAAGTTTGTTTTGCTCAACCTTAAAGTTGATACGACCTGTGACCGCTTCAATGTAAGGGAAGCGCAATCGCGCTTCGGGCTTCTTCTTTCCCGTTGGTGCGGCTGAGACCTGTGACGCGTGAGCTAATAACCCTTCGATGTTCCAGTGTCCCGCTGCATTGCGGACAAGGTTGAGACTGGGATCAGTGAAACTGAGACGGGCGATCTCTAACCGTCCTCGCCAGAGCGAGGTCAATCGCAAGCGCGCGGTCACAGAATCGGCGCGAAGCATCGGTTCCGCGCTGAATGCGGGATCGTCCATGACCACGAAGTTTTCAATCTCGAAGCCGGGAAGCGGAAGCAGCCGGATGTTTACATCGCCCATGGCTACGTTTCGGCCAAGTGCATTGCTGACACTTCGTGCCAGGCGCGCTCGGAACAGGTTCGCGTTAACGAACGGAGGCACAACAATCGCCAACAGCAGCGCCAGCACAATTCCGGCAATGACTTTTCTTCTGCGGCTGCGGTGCTCAGACATTGAGACTTCCAGTAGAGCTAGCGGATGATGTGCAGAGTGCGTCGCCACTCTGTCTTATCAAAGAAGTGCAAAACAACGTGGCCAAGCCATTCGGCGCGATCGGGCATTGAAGTTTTAGTGTATTGGTCTTCAGAAGTCTCAAAAGACCAATAGACGAACATGGGCCTGCCGATCACGTTCTCACGAGGTATAAAGCCCCAATATCGACTGTCCCAGCTGACATCGCGATTGTCACCCATGCCAAAGTAGGAGTCCGGCGGAACTGTGATCACACCATCTTTTATGTAATTGTTTTGGGTGAGAAACCATTCGGTAGCGACTTGGATGGAAGACTCCCTAGGAGAGACGGTCGGAAATTCATCTCGATAGCGGTTGTAGTCCTTTTGCGAGTGGATCACATATGGTTCTTCCAGCCGTTCACCGTTGCGATAGACCACTCCATTGCGCAGCTGAATGCGGTCCCCCGGAATCCCGATGATGCGCTTGACCACATGCAAGCCGGGTTGCACCGGCGACAGGAACACGATGATGTCTCCGCGCTCAATATCGTGATAGGGGAGCAGCGGCCCCGCCCACTTGGTCTTGGGCGCGACCGTCTCGCGATCCACGAAAACATGGTCTCCGACCAGAAGGGTCTTGACCATGGAACTGGAGGGAATCTCGAAGGCTTGCATGTTGAAGGTCACAATGAACAGACCAGTCACCAGCACGACTGCCATGGAACTGATGAACTCCATGGTAGTTTCCTTATGTTCCGGTTCTTCCTTTTTGTGGTCGGCCGATTTTGCCAAGATTCCTCTTCTTTGGAAGGTTTTGATACTGATCATTTGACGAAATGCATAACGCGGGCCCAGCGCGCCATATGGGGCAATTCGCGAAGGCGGTCTACAAAACGACCAATTTTATCATCGGTGCCCAACAGGAGAGGGTCATCATCAAAGTGCCGCATCGAGAAATAGATCAGCAAGGGTTTGCCTACAACATTCTCTCGCGGAACAAACCCCCAGTAGCGACTGTCAGAACTGTCGTCGCGATTGTCTCCCATCATGAAGTAACAATCTTCGGGAACAACCAATTCATTCTCAATCGTGAATCTGGGTAATTCCTCCGTCCACGCTTCAGTCACGCCGGGTGGGAAGCCGCGATGCAAAGGAAATTCATCGCGAAAGTAATCGTGGTTTGAAAACTTGTAGACGGCATAATCTTCGCGCTGTAGTTCGCCATTGACGAACACGCGACCATTGATAAGACGAATCCGATCGCCGGGCACACCGATCAGGCGCTTCACGAAATGCTGTTCCGGATGTACTGGCCACTTGAACACAACGATGTCTCCACGGCGGAGTTTCTCGTAAGGCACAAGCCAGTTCCAATGGCCAGAGGGCGCAAAAGCGAATTTATCGACCAGTAGATAATCGCCCACCAACAATGTGTTTTCCATCGAACCTGATGGGATCTGGAAAGCTTGCACAATGAAAATGATCACGAAGATGGCGATCACGATGGTAGAAGCCAGCGACTGCAGATGTTCGGGCCAAGAGCGCACGATTGAACGATCACGAGGAGCGGGATCCGGCGCAGCCTGCGGTGAAGCTTCGGGCACGGCGTCGGGCAACGGCTGGGAGGCCATCTTCATTTACTAGGATTCAAACCTTTGGACTGGCGCTGCAAAAACTTGAGAGCGTCCTGCGCTACTTTTTGTTCTGCTGCCTTTTTGGTAGGCCCCTGTGCGCGGCAAACATGCGTCACACCACGGCCGTCACCGCCTGACATTTCACCCGTCAACCGCAGCTCGACCGTAAATACCTTGCGATGGTCCGGGCCCGCTTCCTGTACTACGCGATACGCGGGCTGCTGACCGGTAGTTGCCTGCAACCACTCTTGCAAAGCGGATTTCTGGTCAGTCATATTTCCGGAAGGATCTTTTTCCAGCACTTTAAGTTCCGGCTCAATGATCGTTTCAAGGACAAAGCGCTGGGCTGCCTCCAGGCCACCATCTAAATAGAGCGCTGCGATGATCGCCTCAAGCGCGTCCACTAGCAACGCCGATTTGCTTCTCCCCCCACTGCGTTCTTCTCCGCGCCCCAAGCGGAGATAACTGCCGAGAGAAAGAAGGTTCGCAACTTTCACCAGGTGCCGCGCGCTTACCAGGTGCGCGCGCGTCTTGGAGAGCTGCCCTTCACTGTACTCGGTATAACGATCATACAAAGCCCGGCTGGTCACAAACCCCAGTACCGCGTCGCCCAAAAACTCAAGCTGCTCATTGTCGCGAGGCTGCTCTCCACTCTCCGCGACTGATTCGTGTGCGAAAGAACTATGGCTCAAGGCAAGCTGCAAAAGTTCCGGCTTCGAGAAGTTATGGCCAAGCGCGCTCTGTAAGGGTTGATGCCCTGCAGCTACCTTTTGCGGCTTGGTCTTTTTTTTCATCGGAGGAAGAGAAAGTGCAAGAGAAGCGCGAACTCGGACTTGCCGGCCGCGCTTGTTCTATTGTTTCTTTGCGGCGGAAGCCAGCTTTGTCAACCGGTCTTTTTCGTTCTTAGCGATGTTTACTATAGCCTCATTGTTCTCGGCCTGACCAAGTTGCAAAGCTTTG
This sequence comes from Terriglobales bacterium, assembly GCA_025927695.1. Taxonomy (GTDB): domain Bacteria; phylum Acidobacteriota; class Terriglobia; order Terriglobales; family Acidobacteriaceae; genus JAICLA01. The sequence goes on from JAICLA010000067.1 coordinate 7,415, forward strand.
TCAACGCTGGTCATTGCGTCGGCATAGTGTTCTTGCTTGTCTTGAGCTACTGCAAGTCGCATGTAATTGGTTGAATCGGGCTGGTCCGGATTGGCCGCTATGGCATCTTTGAAATACTTTTCGCTAAGGCCATAGTTCTTGCGGTTCAGCTCTATGTACCCCATGGTGGCTTCGCCCATAGAGACGAGTTGACGTTTAGCCGCCGCCACTTGTTCCGCTGGTATCTGAGATGACACGACAAGTCCGGTGTCGATGCCTTTCACGCCCGCAGCCGCATCCTTCATTGCTTCCGCATATTTTTCGTCTTGATCCAGATCTGTATCATGCGTGGACTCGGCGATTGCATTCGCGACCAAGATCAGGGCCATCGCGTCTTCCGGCTCAATAGCCAGAAGTTTGTGGCCGGCGTCGATCAGTGTCGTACTCTGGTTGGCGGCATTCGCCTTCTGCACCAGCTGCGCATATAAGACATAGCGCAGTTCGCTCGTCGGATACTTCTGCGCAAAATCGTCTGCGGCCTTGAGTGCTGCGGTTAAATCTGTGATGGCAGACGCAGCTTTAAAGTCATCGAATTCCGCCTTGGTCTTTGCCTGGGGTTGAGCGTGCTTTTGGGATACGGTGCGAGTATCCGTAGTGGTTTGAGGAGTTTGTACGGGGGTTGACTGCTGGGCGAACGCGGTCAGGGTGAGCATCATGGCCAGCCGGATCGCGCTCGAAAATACTTTCATTCAGAAGCTCCTTAATGAGGTGCGCACTTATTCTTTCTCGTCTTTACTGCAGTTCGCAGGGGGAAGCTCGTTGATGCCCTTGTCAGCCGCGGCCTTCACGTCCGGCGCGGGGTCGGCAAAAGTCAGCGCGGTCTTGTAGTGAGAGAGCGCAGCGCTGCGGTCGCACTTCATATCGAGTATTCGACCCATATAAATGTGCGACCAGGCCACCGTCCGTGGTTCGTGCGCCAATTGCAACGTGCGCTCGAAGAGTAGCTGCGCGCCGTCAATGTCGCGCTGCAGTACCGCGGCACGTGCGAGTACGAAGGTTGCTCTCGCCGGATCGCCTTGTTGCTGGTCCAACGCTTGTTGCGCAAACTTGTGGGCGGCATCCGCGTCGCCATGCGCCAGGCGGTCTTCCGCAACGTCCAGTAACTGGGGCTCGCCTTTGGGCGACGAACTCTTGATCAGCTCCGGTCTCGCTTTTGTCGCAAAGGTGATATTGGCCGCGCGCCGTTTTTCGCGGTCTACGTCGATTCCCTCGAGCATGTCACGGAAATCATCGCGCAAGCCGATAGGACTTTCTTCGAACTTTGCCAGCGCGTCATAAAAATAACGTGTGAGGATGTAGCCCTGCTGCATATCAGACTCGACTTCCTGATTACGGAGCTTCTCCAGCATGGCGGGATCTTTGGCATTATTCGGCAGCGTCATGGTGCGCGCTTCGATCGCCTGTATCAATGATTCGACCACCAACAGGGAAGTATCCGACTTGAAGCTGTCATCCATGGGGGCGGTCTTTACGCTCAGAAGCAGTGGATCGAGCCGCTTGAATGTGCTGGCGCGATTGCGAACCAGAGAATCAAGAATGAAATGAAGATACGTGTGGCGTATCTGTTCGAGGTGGGTCACGCCCGCAGCGCTCGGGCTGATCACAAGATAATAATCAGAACCGAAGTTCCTAGCATTCACTTGGCTATGCGCACCCATCGGTTCCACATAAACCAGATACCGGCGGCCAAGATAACTACTCTGTGGCAATTTCAGGTAGTAATCAGTCTTCAACACCATGTCCGCGACCGGGTCATGCACCTGAGCGATCAGACGTTCATAGTCCACGCGATGTTTTAGCCAGATGTCATGCAAATGCGTCGCGTCATAAAAATTCTTCAGCAACGGGATGAAGCCCAGCACTTCATAGGCATCGGGCGGCAAGTCTGACTCGCGGATCGTGGTGCCGAACTCGGGCGGATCTTTCATGTAAAGAGCGAGAGACACGTACTGAGCGAGGTCACGCGCTGCGTCCGGCTGCTGCTTGTCGTGGTAATAGCGGCAGATCTGCTCGCGGGCATTGGACGCTTCGAGTGAAACATTGATGGCGCTCTGCACTTCTTCCCTTATTTGTGTGCGAAGCGGATTCGCGTTCGCCAAGTCCAGATCGAAACCGCATGCGTTCAAAGCTGACAGCGTTGAGAAGAGAGCTTCACTGGTTTCCAACTCTAGTTTCGCAACCGTGTTGGGACGGGAATTGTCTTGGGGCTGGGGGGCGCGTGAACCGTTCTTCACGCTGGAGGAGGTCTGTGACAACAAACTACCCGGCACTAAACACAAAACTAACGCGATTGCGCCGAGATGAGAGATAGAACGGGAACCCAGAAAGCCTCCTCAAAACCTACAATTGTGCAGGAAAGACAAGTGTAAGCGAGCGAATCAGAGTGGGTCAAACTGCGACGATTCAATGACGATTCCGCAAAAGAAAAAGCTCCGTACTAACAGAGCTTTTGCGAAAATCATGCGAATTTAGGTTATCCGGTCACTTCCACATTCGAGAACGTGATCACCACTTTTCCCGATGCCGGCTGTCCGAAGGACATCGCCGGTTCAAACACCGTAAAGATCAGCGCGCGGTCTAACTGCTTGCGAACAGCTTCCGTATCCTCGCCGGAGAGGATGCGATAGTCACCTACGCGACCGTCGGTGTCGACGACCGCCTCGATCACCACTGGACCATCCGCATTTACCGTGTTTACGAATGGAGCTGAGGTCAACCGCGGTGGCAGATAAAGCGAAGTCGGCACATCATTCGCTGCGGCCACCTTGTTAGGCACCGCCAGGAAACCGATGAGCACGCCGAACATCACGACTGCAGTCACCAGACCGGCGCTGGCCGGAAGCATAAAGGCATTAACGGCATTCTCAATGCGAACCAACAAACCTTGATAGCGCCGCGAAAAACTTTGGCTACGTTCCTGTGAAATAGCCACGCGGATGCGCAATGCCAGATCAGCCGGAGCGGGCTTGCGTCCCAACCCTGACAACAACGACTGGGTTTTCTTGAGCAAACCATATTCAGCTTTACACGTACGGCAACTCTTTAAATGGCCAGACAGATTCTGCATCTGGCTGCCGTTCAAAGAACCGTCAAGGTATGGATTGAAAAGGGAGATGGCTTCTGTGCACTTCATGGCCTGGTCTCTGCCTCCATTTGCCCAACTCTGCGAACCTGCGCCTGATTGCGCGGCTCTTTCTTTCGTGGCCGTTTTAGCCCTAATTCTTCGCTGGCTTGCTGCACAAAAGGCAGTAGCCGGTTGCGGAGCGCGTCGCGTCCGCGCGTAAGTCTCGATTTCACGGTCCCCAATGAGACTTCTAATATCTCCGCGATCTCTTCGTATGCCAGGCCTTCGATGTCGCGCAAAACTAGCGTGGTGCGGTACGGTTCCGCGATCTCTTTCAGTTCCGCTTCCACTCGCGCCCTTATCTCTTCATGGGCGTAAGCATCGAATGGCGAATCGTTGTCGTCGGCCAATACATCTTTCAGCCCCAGGCTGCGGTCGTTCTCTTCATTGCCCTGTTCCGGCGCTTCGATGCTGCACTCTTTCCGTTTGTGCCGGAACCACCAGCGTTTCTGGTTCGAGGCCTCATGCACCGCGATCCTGTAGATCCAAGTCTTCAGGCTCGCCTCGCCGTTGAAACGGCCAATGCCGCGGAAGACTTTCACGAATACTTCTTGCGTGGTATCCGCCGCATCCGCGGGATCATTGATGATGCGGTATACAAGGCTATAGATGGGCTGATGATAATGCGCGATAAGCCAGCAATACGCATCTTCCGAGCCCGCGCGCAGCTCCGTGATGATAGAAGCTTCTTCTGCCCGAGCTGGGATTGCGCCTGCTAGATCGCCCACTGTGGTCGCCTTCGCCATTACTTTTGCCATGGCGTTTCACCTCAAGTGTACAAGAACCGGCACCGCAACAAAATGACCCAAGTAATGCCGGATCGTCCCGGCCTACTTCACTTCATTTAGACCCCGAACTAGCAGGGAAAGTTCCCGGATGCGAGGGGAGTTGTGGGGTCAGCCGCTGGGCTATATGCCTATTGCTGCCAGTGGCTTAGGCTTGATTATGCGCCGATGATGGCTCGGCGGAGTATTGGGTAATAAATGCCTAAAATATAGATGAAATGGGAGTAAAGAGAAGTGATCCCGCGCCGCTGCGGTAAGGGGGCCAGAGGTTGATTTTCGATGTTCATCGCTTCCTGCATTTAGCCGGCCTTCTATCGATCAGCTAAACATGTTTTGTTTAAGAATGTTAGTGCTATTGTGGGTTCGTGGTGGATGCTGGTTTCGGCGTCTTCTTTTTCGCAGTCTTCTTCACCGGCGCGTCGTCATTGATGATCACTTTTTTTGGCGCAGTTGCGGCAGCGGCCTGTGCAGCTTTGGCTTGGGAACGATATTGCAGTAGCTCCGCGTTCTGCGAGGCAGTCAAAGAC
>JAICLA010000149.1 GCA_025927695.1 Terriglobales bacterium
GCCGGAAAAATATTCTGATGCGTACCGCGCGAACCTGAAGGCAATGATCCAGGCGAAGATCGAAGGCAAGCAGACGGTGGAGACTCCACAAGATGCGCAGCTGGCTCCCGTGATCGACATCATGGAAGCGCTGAAGATGAGTCTGGAGAACGCGAAGAAGCCTGTGCGGACCGCTACGGGCAAGGCGGCTGTGGAGACAGATGTGCCGGCCAAGCCTAAGAAAGCCAAGAAGGCGTAGAGCTTTTTATCGCTGCCGAAGCATTGCCCTAAGGTAACCTGCCATGTGGCAACTCGACCTGAGTTGCTGCCACCTAAACAAAGATGCGGACCTTGGGTTGCGTCTTATTGGCAGTTTTCTCGATCATGTTCTCCGGTTGCGGAGGAGGGCTAGTGTCATCGTCGACAAGCACTAACACGCCGCCGCCTGTCACGCAGCCGCCCACGACGCCGCCAACTACTACGCCGCCCGCACCAGTGATCCCGGTTGTGACTCATGTGGCGATCGTGGTGCTCGAGAACACCAATTTCGCGGACGCAAACAACAGCGCGAACATGCCATATCTGAATTCCCTGCTGAGCCGTGGGGCTCTGGCGACTTCCTATTTTGCCGATGGGCACCCTTCGATCCCGAATTACTTCACCATGACGGTGGGGCTACCGGAAACGTTCAATGACGCCTTTAGTGGCACAGTCAGCGATGACAACGTCGTGCGCGAGCTGGGCGCGGCGGGAAAGAGCTGGAAAGTGTACGCCGAGTCATTGCCATCGACCGGTTACCTGGGCGGGGATGTATCGCCTTATGTGAAGCACCACAACCCATTCGTCTATTTGAGTGATGTGCAGCAGTCTTCGACGCTGGCGCAGAATATCGTGAACTTCAGCCAGTTCTCTTCTGACTTGGCTACGAATGTCCTGCCGAACTACTCGTTCATTGTGCCGAATATATTGGATGACGCGCATGATTGTCCCGCGGGCGGATCGAATTGCAACATCACAACGCGGCTGCAACAAGCGGACACATGGTTGCGGAACAACATTGACCCTCTGGTCAACAATGCCAACTTCAATCAGAGTGGCTTGCTGATCATCACGTTTGATGAATCAGAGAATGACATCACGAACGTCGGCGGCAAAGTCATGACCGTATTGCTGGGGACGCACGTGAAAGCGGGGTTCACGGGCAGCGCAGCGACCTACGACCATCGAAGTCTGCTCGATCTGAGCCTGAAGTCGCTAAATGTGATGACTGTGCCCAACCGCGCCGCACAGGCGCCGGAGATGACTGAGTTCTTCCAGTAGTCGGGTTAGTTCACCGTCACGTTCACTTGGATCGTGTGGGACAGCGAACCGCTTGTCGCCTGAACCGTTACTGTGCCGGTTACTCCTTGACTGGGCGGCGGTGGAGGTGGCGGAGGTGGCGGTGTGACGACCGAGGTTGTTGCCGTTGAAGCTGAACTTCCTCCGCTACCGCATCCGATTCCGAAGACAGCGATCATCGCAATCACTAATAATGAAATGGCCGCTTTGTTGGCAGCCTTGCCTGCGGCTTTGCTCTTGCCGGCAAACATCAATGCACACAGACCAAGAACGCCCGACGCCCACAATGGCGAATGTGGTGTTTCATGACCTGGCAAGCCGCGTAACGATGCGAGCGGTGAGGCGCTGACTTTTAAAGTCGCGGTGCCCGACCCGCTGATCGACGCAGGCGTGACGGTGCAAGTGGTGTTGGTCAAAGTGGACGAGACGGAGCATGTCAAAGCGACGGTGCCCGAGAAGCCATTCAGGGCTGAGACGGTTATCGTGTCAGGTGTGGCGGTAGCGCCTCGCGTAAAGGTTATGTTCGAATTGGCGGCATTGGTCTGGAAGACGCCGAGTTGAAAATCTGCGACGGGAGCCGGTGGAACCGCGCCTGACAACTCATAGACCAGATTGGTCACATTCATTGAGCCAAGTCCGGTCACGAGATCATAACCAGGGCCGGCAGAAAAACCGATGCTCGTTGTTCCCGCCGGGCACATTGTTGTGCAAGGCACTTTATTGTCACCGACGGTTATGTCGTGGAATGCATCTGTCGAAGTTGCAGCCAACGCATAAAGGCTGGGATTGATATTCCCTTGCGACGAACCAGTCTTTTGATTCAATAGTGCGACAACGCCGGCGAATGATGGAGTGCCGGCAGAGGTGCCGCCAACTACATCCAAATTATTTTGCGCGTCGCGATATCCATTGACGCAGCTGCCCTGTGAACACGTCAAATAGCCAACCGAGTCGGCGGAAGCTGAGAAGGTCACGTCGGGTAGGTCACGCTGACCGTCGGAGGGGGTATTGCCCGTCTGCCATGCAGGCTTGGAGAATTGCGTACTGACGCCACCACCGCTGGAAGACAGCGAGCCACCATTTGCAATCTCCGAAGCAGTGTCATTCCACGCAGTCTCGGGCGTGTAGCTCAATGCAGAACCGAAGCCTGAATCATTGCCCTGGCTCCAGAAGCTCGCTGACGAGGAAAGCGTGCTGCCACCGATCGCGGTCACATTCGGCGAACTCGGAGGGAAATCAACAGCGAGTCCGTGAATAGCGCTGGTGACGGTCTGCTTCGGATCAGTGGGATAGTCACAGTCAGCGGCGCCGCTGTCGCCCGAAGCGCTGATGACCGTCTGGCCTTGCGCATTCGCCTGCTGTAAGAGTGCGCTCAATGAAGGAATGTCAGACTTTAAGTTCGGCTCGCAATCACCGTAGCTGACGCTGATCACTGAAGCAAGATTGCTCTGAATGGCGTATTGCAGGGAGTTAAAGACGTTGGTCGAATTAACAAACAGAATGGTTGCGCCGGGTGCGACGGCGCCAGCCCACTCGACGTCTAACGAGGCCTCGTCAATGTCACCCGTCTTAACGCCCGGATCGCTCGAGCCGGGCACCAGTACCACCTGTGGATCACTGGCGGGCAATCCAGATAATGAACGGAAAGTGCGGATGTCATTCACGATGATGTCGGATTGACCGACAATCGCAATCTTTTGCCCCGCTCCGGTGATCCCCGCGTTGTAGAGAGGTTTGAGGTTGTAGATCGTGGCGAAGTCATTGGGCGCGAGAAAGTGATTTCCGGAGATACTAGAGGTGAAGGCGCGTTTCACATGTGGCCGCGGATGAGGACGAAAATCATTTAACGCACGTACGCCGAGCACGATGTTGGACAACGCCGCTGGAATGGCAACATCGGTAGCATTCGCGTAATGCGTCTCATCAGTACCCTGATAGCGATGGATCTCAGTATGAAATGCGCGACCGATCTGGGCGGCATTGCCGCTGAAGACCGCCATGGAATTGTCAGTGGCATCCTGATTCACCACCAAGCCGTTGGACTGTAGCCATTGCTTGACAGTCGAAAGATCAGAATCGCTGATGCCGAAGCGACGGTGGTACTGCGCGGGGGTAAGCCATTTGTGATAGTTCGCAGAGTGTGGATCTTGTTGTTGCTGCAGAAGAGCGTCAAGGTCCGCTTGCTGCGCGGCTGAAAGTTTGAACACCATGGTCACGCGATCAAGTTCCGTGTCCGCCGCCGCCGGGCCAAGATCTGGCAGGATTTGCGCATGAGGATGTTGCGAGTTCGGCAGCAGCGCAACGTCACTGTCTTCTACTGCGGATGTGATGCGATTGCGCACGGGAGCTGCTTTTTGTGAGACCTGCGCGAAAGCGGTGGAAGCGAGAAGTGCAGCGATGGGGAGAACTAAAAAGCGCGAGGGGTATGTCACCAGATAATCCTTTTACGGGCCGATTCATCAGTAGAACCCATATCTCGGCCAAGAGTCGTGGCAGAATCAGCCACGAAGCAATTTTGTGTGTCCCCGCTTAAGTGTGTACTAAGCGGACTGCATTAAGCCCGGATACCCACATCTATAGATGCCACCAGAGTTACCGACTGCGTGTAGAAATGGATGAAAATCTTTGTTAAATGTTGACAGATATTGTCAGCGGCAGCGCTCGCAAGTACATGTACCACCCCTTAGCGCCGCCAATCGCACGAGTATAATCGAAGGTTGACAATCGAACATTTTGCGAGGATGCCGCATGAGCACGAATACCGTGAACGTTGACATGAAGACGCACCATCCGGAGCCGAAATATCAGGGGCTGGACATGCCCAAACCCCGCACGGAATGGCTGGGCAAGCGCCGCGAAGAGGCAGCCAAGGCGGGCGATACCAACTTTTCTCAGATGCACTACGCGCGCAAAGGCATCATCACGGAAGAGATGCACTACATCGCGCACAAGGAAAAGATCACGGCGGAGCTGGTGCGCGACGAAGTGGCCCGCGGCCGCATGATCATTCCCGCGAACATCAACCATCCGGAGTTGGAGCCGATGGCGATCGGGGTGGCATCGCTTTGCAAGATCAATTCGAACATTGGTAATTCAGCGGTGAGTTCGAATATTGATGAAGAGCTGGAAAAGCTGCACACCTCTGTTCACTACGGCGCTGATACGGTCATGGACCTTTCGACGGGCGGCGATATTCCGCAGATCCGCAAAGCGATCTTGAGGCATTCGCCCATTCCCGTGGGCACGGTGCCGATCTATGAAGCGATCTCGCGGGTGAAGCGCGTTGAAGACTTGAACATCAACGTGATGCTCGAGGTGATCGAAGAGCAGGCGGAACAGGGCGTGGACTATATGACCATCCATGCGGGCGTCCTCATCCAGTATTTGCCGATGGTGGTGAAGCGCATCACAGGCATCGTGAGCCGCGGTGGGTCGATATTGGCGCAGTGGATGGCGCATCATCACAAGCAGAATTTCCTGTACGAGAATTTTGACGCCATCACGAAGATCCTTGCCAAGTATGACGTTTCCTATTCGCTGGGGGATGGGCTGCGTCCGGGCTGCATCGCGGACGCCAGCGATCAGGCGCAATTTGCAGAGTTAGCGACGCTGGGCGAGCTGACGAAGAAAGCCTGGGAGCGCGATGTACAAGTCATGATCGAAGGCCCGGGGCACGTGCCTATCGACAAGATCAAAGAGCAAGTGGATAAAGAAAAAGAGATGTGCTTTGAGGCTCCGTTCTACACACTGGGGCCGCTGGTCACCGACATTGCTCCCGGATATGACCACATCACCAGCGCGATCGGCGCGGCGATGATCGGGTGGCACGGCGCGGCTATGCTTTGTTATGTGACGCCGAAGGAGCACCTCGGTCTGCCTAACGCGAAGGACGTGAAGGACGGCATCATCGCATACAAGATCGCGGCGCATGCAGCGGACGTGGCAAGACATCGTCCGGGCGCGCAGGACCGCGACAATGCCATCAGCTATGCGCGCTACACCTTTGATTGGGAGAAGCAGTTTGCACTTTCGCTCGACCCGGAGACTGCGCGCTCGATGCATGACGAGACTTTGGCCGACGACTACTACAAAGAAGCCAAGTTCTGCTCCATGTGCGGTCCGAAGTTCTGTTCGATGAACTACTCGTCAAAGGTGGACGAGTACAACAAGCAGGTGCACGGTTTGATTAAAGTCGATTACACCAACTTGATGGAAAAAGAGCTGGCTGCGAAACGCTGATAGGGCTTTTCGTCCGCATATAAGCGGGCGCCGGAGCGCGACATTTACGCTTCTTCACAAACAGACCTCCTGCTTTTTCATCTAAGAGCGCAGGAGGTCTTGCATTTACGTGAAGAAATTAACCTTAATACTCTTAGTACTTTCGGCATTCTCCATTGCGAGCGAGGCGCAGGAGATCTCCGCAGCATTCGGGCTTAGTGGCGTGTGGGCACCATCGGCAAACAGCACTAACCTCATCACCAACAACGGCAATGTATTCTTCCCGCAGTCGGTGGGGACGGGTACGTGGCCTGTAGTCTCGGGTAGCTTTGTAACGGCTAAGCGCATCGGCATTGAGGGCGAAGTGACATGGCGCGCGAGGCAGAATTTCTATGACGGATTCCAGCCGTTCCGCCCGATCATGTGGGACATTAATGCACTGTATGCGCCGAAGTTGGGCGACCGAGCAACATTGGAGTTGTTGGGCGGCATCGGCCAGGAAGATGTGCGGTTCTATACCGGCAACCTCAATTGCTCATTCTCAGGCTGCACTAATTTCGACAGCGAGAAACATTTCATGGGCGATGTAGGAGCAGGCCTGCGACTGTACCTCACGAAGAATTTCTTCGTGCGGCCGGAAGCTCGCGTGTACTTCGTGCGCAATAACTTTGACTTCAGCGGCAATCACGCCGTACGCGGCGGAGTCTCACTCGGGTTTACTTTCTAAACTCTGGCAGCAATAACAAAGCCGTGCTGGCGATCAGCGCGGCTTTTCTTCTTTGGGCTCAGCTATTGCAGATCGGTGATCTTCTTGCCGTGCTGTGGCGTGCGGTTCTGAGCTGTGGCGGCCTTCGACGGATAGTAGTGATGGACCACTACTTCATCGTCGGCGACGTCTTGGCTGCGAACGGCGCTCCGTTTCGTTTTGTGAATAGGCTGCTTGGCTGCTGGTGTCGAAACCGGAGTTGCTACAGGATAAGGTGCGTACTGTCCGGGAGTGAGGATAGGCGGCTTGTCCTGCGAAGTGGCTGCGGGCGCCGCGTCACGGTAGGAAGCGATTCCCCATCCGATCAGGCATAAGGCGGCTACCCCTGCAGTGATGGGCCAAGC
>JAICLA010000123.1 GCA_025927695.1 Terriglobales bacterium
CCGACAACGAACAGCGCGCCAGCCACATACCAGAGACTGCGCATCCAAAACCCGCCAATGGCGATCGGCAGCGAGATCACGATCATGGGAATCCCCAGTGTGTGGCAAAAGCGATTAACCGGATGCTGGTGGCTGGATGAGTACTGCGCGACCCACTGCTCGTTGGTTCGGTTGCCCAGCATGCGTTACCTCAGCGGAGCGCTGTCACTGGCTTCGAATTCTTCTTCGCGTTCATCGGCTGTCGTTCCAGATTGCAACAGACGCGCACAGCGGTTCCAACGCAAGATAGCGTCGTCATTCCCGGCTGGCCGTATCTTCTCCGCCTGCTCGTAGAACCTCATGGCTTCTTCGAAATGTCCGTGAACCGTGTGCGGCAGATTTCCGGCGTGCAGCTGTGCCTTAGCGCGACGCTCATGCAAGATGCCGGTGTAGTAAGCGCGCTCGTAGGCGTCGGTAAGTGATTCGAAGATCTGTTCCGCCTCGGCATAACGGTCACTCGTCTTGCCGTTGAATTGGTCGGTGATGATCAGGCCGAGCATGCGTTGCGCATGTTGATCGTCGGGATCGGCAGCTACGATGTCACGACAGATCGATTCGGCTTCATCAAACTGGTTCAAATAGCGGTAGTGCGTGACCTTCTGGAATGCTTCCTTGATGCCGCTCTTGGAGATAGGTTTTAACCGATATTCCATAGTTACCTCTTACAAGCCGGGCGAGCGCGGAGTGAGCGCCGCCTAGCGCGAACCTAGCGCGAACGCGTAGCGGCTCGCCGCGGAGCCCTGGAATGAAAGTTTACGCCTTTTTTGCACCGGTGATCTTGCGCACGATTCTTAAGATCGGATCGTAATATTCATCTACCACGCGCTCTTTAAGCGGAATAATGGCGTTGTCCGTGATGTGGATCTCTTCCGGGCAGACCTCAGTGCAGCATTTCGTGATATTGCAATATCCGATGCCGAGTTCTTCCTTGATCATGGGAACACGATCCGCTACGTCCAACGGATGCATCTCGAGCGACGCGGCTCGGACGAAGAAACGCGGCCCGCCGAACTTATCTTTCACATCATGGTCACGCAACACGTGGCAAACGTTCTGGCACAGAAAGCACTCGATGCACTTGCGGAACTCTTGGACGCGGTCGATGTCCTGCTGGTACATCTTCCAGTCCGTGTCTTTCTTCGGCGTGAATGGCGTGATCTTCTTGTTGACGGCGTAGTTCCAACTCACGTCCGTGACTAGGTCCTTGATCACGGGAAAAGTTTTCATCGGCGAGACAGTGATTGGCCGATCGAGCGGCAGGGAATCCATGCGCGTTTTGCAGGTAAGGCGCGGGCGTCCGTTGACTTCTGCTGAGCACGAGCCGCATTTGCCGGCTTTGCAGTTCCATCGCACTGCGAGATCGGGCGCTTGGTGACCTTGGATAGCGTGCAAGGCATCGAGCACGACCATGCCCGGTGTCACGTCCACCTTGTAGTCGACGCGTTTCCCGTTGGTCGAATCACCGCGAAAGATGTTGAGTGTCGCTTCCGCCATTTATGCCTCTTCCAAAATCTTCTGCAAATCTTCTGGCAGCGGCCCTTTCGGAACCGTGCTCAAACTCATCTTTCCATTCACATCCTTAATAATGTGGTTCTCTTTGCCGCAAACTGGATCGGTCTCAGGACAGTCGATGCGACTGTGCGCGCCGCGGGATTCGCGTCGAGCGAGAGCGGCGGTGGCGACCGCTTCGGAGACCGTCAACATGTTGCGGAGGTCGAATGCCAGGTGCCATCCGGGATTGAACATGCGCGAGCCTTCTACGCTTACCTTTGCGGCACGCTCTTTCAAAGTCAGGAGCGCTGCTAATGCTTTCTTCAAATCGTCTTCAACACGGAAGATGCCGACGAGCGATTGCATAGTGTCCTGTAGATCGCGATGGACGGCGTAGGGACTCTCGCCCCCCTGACGTTCAAACGGAGCAAGCAGTTCGCGTTCGGCTGCGGACACCTGGGCCTCATCAATCTTTGGCATGGAAGCAGACTGCGCATATTTCGCCGCGGCTTCTCCGGCGCGGCGTCCGAATACGACCAGATCAGAAAGCGAATTGCCGCCCAGCCGATTTGCGCCATGCAATCCCGCAGCCGCTTCACCGGCGGCGTAGAGTCCGGGAAGAGTCGACGCCGCGGTCTCCGCGTCAACCTTGATGCCGCCCATCATGTAGTGGCAGGTTGGGCCGACTTCCATCGGGCCTTTGGTGATGTCCACGTCTGCCAGTCCTTTGAACTGGTGATACATGCTGGGAAGTTTTTTCTTAACGACTTCTGCGGGCTTGTGCGAGATATCAAGATAAGCGCCGCCGTGCTCGCTGCCTCGTCCTTCTTTCACTTCTGTATAAATGCTGCGCGCCACCACGTCTCGCGTGGAAAGTTCCATGCGCTTGGGGTCGTACTTTTCCATGAAGCGCTCGCCGTTCTTATTGCGCAGGATGCCGCCTTCACCGCGCACAGCTTCCGTCACCAGAATGCCCTGTACGCCCGGCGGCCACACCATGCCAGTGGGATGGAATTGGACAAATTCCATGTCCAGCAACTCCGCGCCGGCGTAGTAAGCGAGAGCCATGCCGTCACCCGTGCACTCCCAGGAGTTCGACGTGATCTTCCAAGCTTTGCCGATACCGCCTGTGCAGATGATCACTGACTTTGCCTTGAACAGAACGAATCGGCCTTGCTCGCGCCAGTACCCAAAAGCCCCGGCGACGCGGTCGCCATCTTTCATCAATCGCGTGATGGTGCACTCCATGTACACGTCAACGCCGAGCTGCACGCCGCGGTCTTGCAGCGTGCGAATCATCTCAAGACCAGTGCGATCGCCCACGTGGCAAAGACGTTTGTATGTGTGCCCGCCGAAAGCGCGTTGCAGGATGTTGCCGTTGTCAGTGCGATCGAACAGCGCGCCCCACTGCTCAAGCTCTTTCACGCGCTCGATCGATTCCTGCGCGTGAAGCTGCGCCATGCGCCAGTTGTTAAGCATTTTGCCGCCGCGCATGGTGTCGCGAAAGTGCGGCTTCCATCCGTCTGCTGAGTCAACGTTTCCCATAGCCGCGGCGATGCCACCCTCAGCCATAACCGTGTGTGCCTTGCCTAAGAGTGACTTGCACACCACGCCGACCTTCGCGCCGAACTTCAGCGCCTCGATCGCGGCGCGCAGTCCGGCGCCGCCGGCGCCAATGATCAGGACATCATGCTCGTGGGTCTCGAATCTGTCAGTCATTCATTTTCCCGAATCAGAAGATCTTGATGTCCGTGATCACACCCGCGGAAACCATGCGGATGTAGAAATCAGTGAGTCCTACCGAGAACAAACTCAACCATGCGAACAGCATGTGGCGCTCATTGAGCATGCTGGTGAAGCGCCATCCCGAACCGCGTGCGCTGCTAGCAGCGGAACAAGAAAAACACTCCAGCTTGCCGCCGATCAAGTGCCGCCACGAGTGGCATGAGAACGAATAAAGGGAGAGCAGGATGACATTGACCGTCATGATCAGAGTCCCCACTCCGATGCCGAAGTGTCCGTTCCAATCGAATGCACATACCGCGTCATACCAGAGGAACGCGAGAAATATCAGCGCGAGATAGAACGCGTAGCGATGCAGGTTCTGCAGAATGAATGGAAACGCGGTCTCGCCCTTATAGGATTTGTGTCCGCGATCATTCACTGCGCAGCTCGGCGGATCGAGGAAAAACGCGCGATAGTAGGCCTTGCGGTAGTAGTAACAGGTAGCGCGGAAGCTAAGCGGCCCGCCCAGGATCAACAACGCGGGCGACCAATGCCACCAATGGTGCTGCGCGTCGATCAGCGGCGAATAAAAAGGCGAGAGGTACGGGATGCCGAGGTCCCAGCACTGATAAAACTTGCCTTCGAAGGCGCGGAAGGTGGCGTAGAGGCCGAATCCGCCGAGCACGATGATGACAGGGATGATCTCAGCCCACCAGGCATCACGACGCTTGGTGGCACCAAAGGTCTGGTCTTGAAGCACATGCAACTCAGCCAAGCGTGGCCTCCCGGGGAAGACACTTTCAGGGCCCAAATTTCCGTGCGGCACTTTTATAACATTTTCCGTCACTGGGCTGCATGCTAAAATTCGCGCCCATGCAGACATTCAAATCATTTTTTGTCGCTGCTCTCTTCGTCTTTACAACTTTCGCGTTTGCGCAAACCCCTGCTTCGAATGCAGCCAAGCCTGCGACCGCTAAGACGGCGTCGGCGGTTTATCCCATGCAGGAAGGCTTTGTCGATCATGATGGAGCACTTATTTATTACAAGATCCTCGGTCGCGGAACGCCGCTACTGATCGCGCACGGCGGCCCGGGCGCCTCACACGATTATTTCTTGCCATATCTGCTGCCGCTGATGCGCACGCACAAGCTCATTTTTATTGATGAGCGCGGCTCGGGGCGCTCGTCGAAGATCGAGGACCCCACGCAATATACAGTCGCTAACAACGTTGAGGACATCGAAGCGGTACGCGCGGCGCTCGGCCTCGGCAAGATCAGTCTGATGGGCCATTCCGCCGGCGGCGTTCTTGCGCAAGCGTATGCGCTCAAATATCAGAAGAGTCTTTCGCACCTGATCCTAGCCAGCACATTTGCCAGCACCAAAGAATTGAACGAGTGTCTGGCGGCGATGAAAGCCCACATGACTCCTGAAGACCGGGCACGCGTCGAGTCGCTGGAGTCTGACGGCCTCTTCGGCAAAGGCCAGCCGTGGGAGCATGGACGCTATCCTGAGGAATACGCAAAGCTCGCGTGGGGTCCCGGATACTTCCCGTATCTCTACCAGAACCATCCAGACCCGAATTACGACCCCATGGGTGGCAATACCAGCACCTCGTGGGACCTCTATCGCGAGATGTGGGGCTCGCACGGTGAGTTCGTCGTGGACGGCAACCTGAAAGAAGTGGAATACCTCGACAAGCTGCCCACCATCAAAGTGCCGACCCTCATCCTTGTTGGCGATCACGATGAGAGCGATCCGCGCATGTCAAAAGAGATGCAGTCGAAGATAGCCGGCTCGAAGCTCGTCATCTTCCCCAAGAGCGGACACATGACGTTCGTTGACCAGAATGGCATGTTCATCAAGTCGGTGAACGATTTTCTCGCGCACTGAGCGCCGGATTTTTAGGGCGGCGATGGCGCAATTGAACTGGCTCGAAGTCTGGGGATTCATCACTGGCGCCGCCTGCGTTTGGCTGCAGGTGAAAGAGAACACGTGGAACTGGCCCATCGGCATCACCAACAATATTTTGTACGTGGTCGTGTTCTATCGCAGCGGCCTGTTTGCGGACACAGGCCTGCAGATCGTCTTCATCATTGTCTCCATCTACGGATGGTGGGCATGGCTGCGCGGCGGTGAGCAGCACACGCATCTGAACGTCTCACGAACTTCGGCGACGCAGGCGACCGTTCTCACTGTGCTCACTATCGTTGCGACAGTCGGTATCTGGTGGCTGTTGCGCACCTATACGCCGAGTACTGTGCCGTGGTGGGATTCACTTGTGACATCGCTGAGTATCATCGCGACGTACATGCTCGGAAGGAAGATGCTGGAGAACTGGGTGATCTGGAACATCGCCAATGTGATCTCGATGGCGCTGTACATCTATAAGCACCTTTACCTCACGACCGTGCTTTATGCCGTCTTCTTCGCGATGTGTACGGCGGGTTTCATCCGCTGGCGCAAGGAACTTGAGTCAGAAGCACAGGTAACGGTCGCGGCGGTATAATCCGCGCGGCTGATTTTTCCACCCTTATTCGATCAACTAGAGGTATTCATGCGACGCATCGTCTCTCTCGTACTCATGCTGCAATTGTCTCTGCCTGCGTTCGCGCAAAACGCGCAGAACAACTCCAACCCCTCCACGCCGAGCGGCCCCATCCTCGGCTTTATGAGTGCCAACGTCAATGGTGAGCGAAGTTGGGAGGAGAAGTTGAAGGCCATTCCATCTCCGGAGAAACAGCGTGAGTACATGCAGTTGCTGAGCGCGCATCCGCATCATGTGGGCTCGCCGTATGACAAGCAGAACGCCGAGTGGATACTCTCCAAATTCAAAGAGTGGGGATGGGATGCGCAGATTGAAACCTTCAACGTCTTGTTTCCCACGCCGAAGACGCGCCTGGTAGAGATGGTCGAGCCGACCAAGTTCACGCTGAAACTGCAAGAGCCGCCTGTCGCAGGCGATCCGACATCGTCACAGCAGAGCGAACAGCTTCCTACATACAACGCCTACTCGCGCGATGGCGACGTGACCGCGCCGCTAGTCTTCGTGAACTACGGCGTGGTGAAAGATTATGAAGAGCTTGAGCGCAACGGCGTTTCCGTGAAGGGCGCCATTGTTATCGCGAAGTACGGCAATTCATGGCGTGGCATCAAGCCGAAGATCGCCGCGGAGCACGGGGCGGTCGGCTGCTTGATCTACTCTGATCCAGCTGACGACGGCTACGGCCCGGGAGATACATTCCCTGAAGGCCCCATGCGTCCGAAAGATGGCGTACAGCGCGGCAGCGTGATGGACATGCCGCAATACCCCGGCGACCCGCTCACGCCGGGCATCGGCGCTACTGCTGATGCCAAGCGCCTGAAAGTGGAAGACGCACCCACCATCACCAAGATTCCCGTGCTGCCCATCTCCTACGGCGACGCGCAACCGCTACTCGCGGCACTGAAAGGGCCGCTCGCGCCTGATCCGTTCAAAGGCGGACTGCCCATCACCTATCACCTCGGCCCTGGGCCGGCGAAGGTGCATCTCAAGCTCGCGTTCAATTGGGACATCAAGCCTGTCTATGACGTGATCGCAAAGATCCCCGGCGCAGTGGAGCCGGACGTGTGGATCGTCCGCGGCAATCACCATGACGGCTGGGTCAACGGCTCGCAGGACCCCATCAGCGGACAAATCGCCTTGCTCGAAGAAGCGCGTGCATTAGGCGAGCTGGTGAAGCAAGGATGGAAGCCCAAGCGCACCATCATCTATACCGCGTGGGACGGCGAAGAGCCCATGCTGCTCGGTTCCACCGAATGGGCGGAAACACACGCGGATGAACTCAAGCAGCACGCCGCCGTTTACATCAATACTGACGTCACGTCGCGCGGATTCTTCGGCGCCGAGGGTTCGCAGGCGCTGGAAAGCGTGCTCACCGGCGTAGAGAAAGACGTCACCGATCCTGAAAAGAACATGAGCGTGTGGAAGCGCGCGGAACTGAATGAGACCATCAACGGCTCACCGGAGAACCGCAAAGACGCGCGCAACCGCGCAGACCTGCACATTGCCGCGCTAGGCTCCGGCAGTGACTACACCACGTTCATCGACCATCTCGGCATTGCGTCGTTGAACGTTGGCTTCGGCGGCGAAGATGATGGCGGCATCTACCACTCCATCTACGACGATTTCTACTGGTTCACGCATTTTTCTGACACTGATTTCGTCTATGAGCGCGCGCTGTCGCAGACGGTTGGTACGCTGGTCATGCGCCTCGCGGATTCCGATGTGCTGCCCATGCACTTCACCAACCTAGCCGAGCAGGTGAACAAGTATTCCGATAGCGTGAAGAAGTTGTTGTCCGATCGACGCGACGCCATTACCGAAGACAACCGCCGCATCGAGGAAGGCGCGTTCGAAGCGGCCAGTGATCCGCGGCACCCGACGTATGCACCGCCGAAGAAACCGGTGCCGCCGTTCTTAAATTGGGCGCCATTGGACAATGCCACCGCGGCGCTGCAGAAATCTGCCAGCGAATATGACAAGGC
>JAICLA010000244.1 GCA_025927695.1 Terriglobales bacterium
AAACCGAACGCGGCCCAATTGGGTTCACGTTGCCCCAATAGGTTTCTTTCTGGGGATGCTCGAGCGGGTCGCCGTAACATTCTGAGGTGGATGCGAGCAATAGCCCAGCGTTCCATTTTTTTGCCGCTTCCAGTGCGTTGAGTGTGCCAATGGAATTCACGCGCAGGGTCTCAATGCCGTGCTCGGCGTAATCGAACGGACTGGCAGGCGAGGCTAAGTGAAAGATGAAATCAAATTTGCCGAATCGTTCCGCAAAGGGCTCACAGATGTCTTTTTCTTCAAACTGAAATCTCGGTTCGCGGGCGAGATGCGCGATGTTCTCGCGCTTGCCGGTGATGAGATTGTCCAGCACGAGAATGTCGTGCTCCTGCGCGATGAGCGCATCGCACAAGTGTGACCCGAGAAAGCCTGCGCCGCCGGTTACCAGTGTCCGCATGGTGGGATAGATGCCCGATTCAGCAACTCTGGCTGCATGGGCCCGCTAGTTCGTGGTGATCTGCATCGTTTGGTCGATGCTCATGGTTTTTGGCACAGTCTCATCCGGCCCGGAATAGGTGGCCGTGACTTTGAATCCGTCAGCGCTGGTGTCCACAGTGTAAGTGTAAGGACCGCGATGATCGCTGGGCATGTTGATGTCGCCATTGGAACGCAGTTCATCGAGCGAGACGTATTTGCCATCGCTGGCCATGCGGCGGCGTTCGGCGTTGGCGATGTTGTTCAGGTCATTCTTCACGCCGACGGTGTCGATAGTCGCTCGCGGCGAGGAACCACCGACCGAAGCCGACTTCGCCTGCTGTGTGTAGAGATATGCTCCGACGCCGACCGCGATCAGAACTCCGATGAATCCGAGTGCACGTCCCATAGCTGCCTCCTGATCCTTGCGACTCTAAAAGTATTTCTTCATCAGCTCGGTGGCCCAATCCGGCTGCCCGATCTCGTTGCGTTCTGGCACGAACTCGCGCATCACCGGCTTAAGATCGAGGACTGGCGTGCCGTCGAACGCGTCCAACCCTCGTACTTTAACAGTGAATCCTTGCACTGCAACTATTTTGCAAACGGTAGCGCCAAGATGGTTAGGACGGTCTTTGCCACGCTGCGCGAAGATACCCACCTTCGGCCAATCGGTATTGCCGCGCGGATGGCGATGAGCAAAGTGCGTGTCGGCATCCGCCGCGCGGTGGAACTGAAATATGACTTCTACATGCGAAAAATCTTTTAGGCCGGCAAGCGCATCTTCGGTGAACTGCGCGGAATCAAGAATGATCTCGGCGGTCACGCCGCCCCAGTCATCGTCGCGCTTGTCGTCGACTCTCGACTCGATCCTTCCAATAGGGTTGAGAATGATTTCCATGAAGCGATGATACGCCGCAACTAGATCACAGGTTTCTAACAGGAACCAATTGGGAAATTAGCTTGACGTTTTCACCTTATGAGATATTCTCCCACCTTTAGTCCACGCCCCCATGGAAATCAATATCTGCCCAGACTGGGTCTTAGCAAAGCTGCGAGTGCCAAGGTACCTCTGGCGAGATGCGTCCCTACTCATTTCAGCAATACTCGCTGTTTCCAGCTTGTCACTTCTAATGAGCATCCCGCACTTGTGTCTAGTCCGGATGCTTTTCGGAATCCCGTGCCCAGGGTGCGGCATACTTCATTCCGTTGATTATTCCCTGCATCTGCAATTTGGACGTGCCTGGTTATCAAATCCGGCAGGGATTGTTCTTGCACTCTTTCTTCTTTTCCAAATGATTTCGCGAGTTCTCTGCTTAACCAAGATAAGTATCCGAACTACAGTCGATTCACTTTCGGGTCGTTTCTCTTGGATAGTTTGTTTCTGCTTGATATCTGTTTGGATTTTAAGAATTTCGGAAAGGATCTAAATGTCAGCAATCTCTTGTTCAAAATGCAGCACCATGACTGAGCGCGCGGGCTATCCGGGCTGGGTAATCCTCGTGGCAATATGTTTGTTTCCAGTCGGTTTACTCGCGCTACTGGCGGGGAGGAAGCCCACTACCTGCGGAAAATGTGGCTTTACCTGGAATGCGTGAACGCTTGAACCGAAAACAGATAGCTATACGCAGCCGGGACCGCCGAAGCGTTGGCGCACGAACTCCATTGCCTCTTCTTTCGTCGCCACTGCGCCTTCGAGCTGCGCATCTTCCACTTCACTCAACATGTTCTTGAAGCGCGGACCGGCGGGGTAGCCCGCGGCGATGAGGTCATGGCCTGTCACTAATGGTTCCGGACGGATCTGTTCTGGTGGGGTGGTAGCGAGTTTTTCTTTCGCAAACTCATATAGCGTGAGATCGCGGTGGCTGCTGAGGCAATCAAGGCGATGCATCTCTAAATGCTCTTCGAACTTCGGCTGGCGCAGGAATCGCTTCAGCGTGGACTCGCGCATCTTGGGCAGCTCAGGAAATTTCATGTGCTGCGAGACGATGGCGGTGATCTGTTCGGTGTCGTCATTCGACATGCGCAGCCGCTGGCAGATGGCTTCTGCCATCTTGGCGCCGATGTCAGCGTGATTGTCGAAGCGAATGCGGTCTGGCGCCCGGCGGAATGTAGGCGGCTTGCCGACGTCATGTAACAGTGCACCCCAGGCGAGTGTGGGCGAGCCGCCGGCTTCCAGACCTCCAAGCAACATTAATGTATGGATCCAAACGTCGCCCTCAGGATGAAACTGCGGCGGCTGCTCTACACCTTTTTCCTTGGCGATCTCCGGCAGCACTTCCGGCAGTAGCTTTGATTCATCGAGTAGCTCAAACGCGCGTCGCGCTTTGCCTTCGGTCAGCATCTTGGTGAGTTCGTCGCGCACGCGTTCGTTGCTGACTTGTTTGATCTGCGGCGCAAGGGCTTGCATGGCACGCATGGTCCCAGGGGCAATGGTGTAGTTGAAGCGCGCGGCGAAGCGTACGGCGCGCAGCATGCGGAGTTTGTCTTCGCTGAATCGTCGCTCGGGCTCGCCGATGGTGCGAATGATTCCGGCTTTGAGGTCTTCGCGGCCGCCGACAAAATCTAAGACTTTGTCGCCATCGAGTGGATCGAGCAGCATGCCATTGATGGTGAAGTCGCGGCGTTGCACATCTTCTTGCGGCGTCCTGGCGAAGCGCACTTCGTCGGGATGGCGTCCGTCAGAGTATGCGCCGTCACTTCGGAAGGTAGCGACCTCAATGGTTGCCCTCCTTCCTTTTTCTTCGTAAGGCACCAGCACGACGCCGAATTGCGCGCCCACAGCGTACGTCTCGGGGAAGATGCGCATCACGTCATCAGGGGTGGCGTCAGTGGCTACATCCCAATCAAGCGGCTCGCGCTGCAGCAAAAAATCGCGCACGCATCCGCCGACTAAGTACGCCTGAAAACCTTGGTCGCGGAGCGTGCGGATGATCTGGACTGCGAAAGCCTTCATGTACCTATTAATATAGATGTATGGCGGCTGCCACTAAACCGGCGTTGATCCTCGGCATCGAGTCCTCCTGCGACGAGACAGCCGCGGCCGTGGTGCGCTCCGGAGAGGAATTGCTTTCAAACGCAGTAGCATCGCAGTTCACCGCGCATCAACCCTACGGTGGAGTGGTGCCTGAATTAGCGGCTCGCGAACATTTGCGCGCTATCGCGCCTATAGTGCGCAAGGCGTTGGCCGATGCGAATGTCGCGCTAGATCAGGTTGATGCCATCGCGGTAACCCAGGGGCCAGGACTGGCCGGAGCTTTGTTGGTTGGGATCACTTACGCGAAGACGTTGGCTTATACAGCAGACAAGCCCATCATCGCGGTGAACCACCTTGAAGGACACATCCACGCGGTGCTGATGGAAGAGCGCGCTCGCGGACAAAAAGATGTCGCGTTCCCGCTTCTGGCGCTGGTGGTCTCCGGCGGGCACACCCATCTCTATCTTGCCGAGATGACCGATAGCGGCGGATGGACATATGAGAACGTAGGCCGAACGCGCGACGACGCCGCCGGCGAAGCGTTCGATAAAGTGGCTAAGCTGCTGGCGCTGGG
>JAICLA010000097.1 GCA_025927695.1 Terriglobales bacterium
CACTTCCGACAAGAGGCAGAGAGACATCGCCTCGCGAACTTACGCGGACTGAATCGGTCAGTTCCGGCACGCCATAAACTTTTACATCGAGCAGATCGCCACCGCCGATCTTCAGGGAGCGCTTGTCTTCGATGGTGTCCGGCGAAGCGGCCTGCATCTCTTGTGTGGCCGGCATGGCAGTCGATTGAGCCGGAGTTGCGCCGTTCGGTGTCACGGCGGTCTGCGCGTGCGCGGACATGCCCAACGTACTCAGCGCGAATACGACTGCGCTCAAGCGGAAAAGCGGACCTACGATCAACAGACGTGGAAACAACTTCATGGTTGCGCCAACCTCAGCACAGATTCCTTCGCGGGAAAGCCCAAGCATAGCAGAGATGCGAGCTGATTCTTAGCACCGAATCGCGAAAGTAAACCAAAGTCATAGGGGGCTGGGAGATGTGGAAGATGCCGAGGCGTCTGCGGAGCCAAAGAAGGCGCAGGAAGCCTTGACGGCAGTTTGTGGTTTCTAGTTCCTCGGAAAGGTGACTTGTAGAACGAAGAAGAGTTGCCTTAACGGAAGATGGTTCAGTTTCGTTCCCCAGATCTCCGTTTCCGCTAGTTTCATTTTCGGAGACGACCGATTGCGACGCCAATTGGAAATGCTGGTAGCTTTGCTCAGCCATTCATAACGAACTTTCGCGGTGGTCCACAAAATGCGGCCGTGGCGGATTTCGATGGCGACGGCAAACCTGGATATCTTCGGCGCAGACCCCGAACGTGATTGATCTGTCAAAAGGAGATTGCATTGGTGTAAATGGCCATGCCCGCAATTGCATCAACGCCGATGCTGCCCAGCTCAGCAATCTGCTCCAGCGAATTGATTCCCCCACCCACGATTAGCTGCTTGTTTGTCGCGGCCCGGAGCTCCCGGGCTTCTTTAATAGGGAAACCGCCAAGCAGTCCCTCTCTGTCCACGTTGGTGTAGAGAAAAGCGGAACAGTAGTCGTCCAGGTTGTTTATCGCTTCGCCGGCAGTGATGCTGACTGTTTCTTTCCATCCCCGGATGGCGAGACGGCCATCTTTAGAATCAACCGCGAAGACCAGGTGCTCGCTGCCAAACATCTGCGCGAGAGATTGAGCAAAGGCCGCGTCTATGTTGCCATTGGCCACAAGAGCAGAGCCCACGACTACGCGCTTTGCGCCGATGGCGAGAAGCTCTTTGGCATCTTCCGGATTGCGCACGCCACCACCTACTTGGCAGGGTAAGCGATCTACGAGTCTGGATATGAATGCCCGATTTGAGCCGCGATCCATCGCGGCATCAAGATCCACGACGTGTACTAAAGGATACTTTTCAAAGCGACGAAGCCATGGCTCCGGGTCATACAACTCAAGAACTTTCTTATCCCCTTGGACCAGCTGGACGACTTTGCCCCCCATCACATCAATGCAAGGAATCAACATTGGAGCCTCACCGCAATGCCGGCATGGTGTAAGACAAGCTTGATGTTCGCAAGGGTGTGGGTACCGAAATGTAGGATGGACGCTGCAAGGGCCGCATCAGCGCAACCCTTTTGAAGAACATCCACGAAGTGCTTCTCGTTCCCGGCGCCGCCGGAAGCGATGACCGGGATCTGGACCGATTCCGCGACCGCCCTCGTCAGCTCGCAGTCGAAACCTGACTGGGTGCCATCCTTGCGCATTGAGGTAAGAAGTATCTCCCCGGCACCCCTTGACTCCGCTTCGCGTGCCCAAACGAGGACCGACTTGCCGGTCAGATTGCGCCCGCCGGCGGTGACGACTTCATCTATTCCCTTATCATTGTTGCGCTTCGCATCAATCGCCACCACGACTGCCTGTGCACCGAAGCGATTGCCGATCTGGGTAATGAGCTCCGGACGCGCGACGGCCGCGGAATTTATGCTGACCTTGTCCGCGCCGCAGTCAAATACGCGTTCAGCGTCCTGGAGCGTTTGAATCCCGCCACCGACAGTCAGGGGGATGAATAAATGCTGAGAAGTTCGGCTCACGGTATCGAGCAATGTCTTGCGAGCTTCATGCGTAGCCGTAATATCAAGCAAAATGATCTCATCGGCGCCAGCGGCGGCATGGGCGGTGGCGAGTTCGGCTGGATCGCCAGCATCGCGCAATTCCAGAAATTGCACCCCTTTGACAACCCGGCCATTGTGACAATCAAGACATGCGATCACACGTTTCGTCAGCATGGCAATTCCACGAAATTGCGTAAGATGCGGAGGCCGGCGTCCCCGGATTTTTCGGGATGGAACTGCACTCCAAAGAGATTGTCGCGTTCAATAGTCGAGGCAAAGTCTCCATCGTAGGACGTGGTCGAGGCGCATTCTTCGCCTATAGGTGCGCGATAGGAATGAGTGAAATACGCGAAGGAGTGATCGTCGAGACCGGAAAGTAGTCGCGATTTCCCGCGCCGCACGAGCGTATTCCAGCCGACATGAGGTGACTTCACAGCGGTGGAAAAACGCGAACATTCGCCGCCAAACAAGCCCAGACCTTTCACCTGCGGCGATTCGCTGCTGCCCGCAAACATCCACTGCATGCCCACACAGATACCCAGAAACGGCTTTCCCGCGATTATGGCTTCTACGATGGCCGGTTTAAGTCCAAGTTCGTCAAGGGTGCACGTTGCTGAAAAATGTCCGACGCCGGGCAGAACCACCTTCGAAGCGGAGCGCACCCGAGTGGCATCGGATGTGACGACGCATCCACCCCCAAGGTGCTCGAAGGCTTTCTTGACGGAGGCCAGATTGCCCGCCCGATAATCGACGATGGCAATCACAGCAGTCCCTTCGTGCTGGGCAGCATTTTCGCCAGACGTTTGTCCTTTGAGCAGGCAACGCGCAACGCACGCGCAAACGCTTTATATAGCGCCTCGATCTTGTGGTGACTGGAACGCCCATAAATCGTTTTGATATGGACATTCGCGCGCGCCCCCCGAGCGAAACCTTCGAAGAAATCCGTTACGAGTTCCGATTGCAGATCGCCGACGAGCCGAGCCTTGACTTTGGTATCGATGACAGCTTGAGCGCGCCCACTGAGATCGACCGCTGCCATGCCGAGAGTCTCATCCATCGGCATCAGAAAATAACCCGCACGCAAGATGCCGCGCTTGTCGCCTAGTGCCTTGTCGAATGCTTCGCCTAGCGCAATGCCTATGTCCTCGACTGTATGGTGCTGGTCTACGTCGAGGTCGCCTTTGCAGTCGAGTCTCAGATCGAAAGCGCCGTGACGAGCAAAAAGCTCCAGCATGTGATCCAAGAAACGGACGCCGGTGGAGACTTCATACCCGCCCCTGCCCTCAATGGCTAGACGAAGCAGGATCTGAGTCTCCTTGGTTTTGCGGGTGATCGTAGCTTTTCTCATCGGACAGCTCCGGCGCGCATCGGAGCTATTCTCAACTTCGAGCAGACATCGCGCAGCGCGTCGAGCAGCTCTTCCATTTGAGGAGCAGTTCCGATGGTGATGCGTACACAACCTGCGCAGCCAGGATCGGAATCGCGGTCACGCACTAGAATGCCGCGTTCGCCCATAGCAATCACGAACTCCTTGTGAGCCTCGCCAATACGACACAGCACGAAGTTTGCGCGGCTGGGCCAAAACTGGATACCCATCAAAGCGAATTCCTTTTCCAGCGTCGCGCGGCCTTTCGCTATTTGCTGCACATAATCGGCGATGAATTCCTCATCATCCAGCGCGGTTTCGAGGCAGGCTAATGAAGCGCCATTCACGTTATAAGGTGAGGCAACTTTGCGAACTGCATTCAGCGTCCGCATGTCTGCGGCCAGAAAACCCGTGCGCAAACCCGCGAGCCCATACGCCTTGGAGAAGGTTCGGGCGATGAAAAGGTTTTCGTACCGCTCGATCTCAGGCAAAAACGTTTCGCCATGAAAATCAAAATAGGCTTCGTCAAGCAAGACTGCTGCCTGCGGCGCAGCGCCGAGGATGGCGAGCAAGTCACTCCTCTGGATGATTGCGCCGGTGGGATTGTTCGGACTAGCGAAAGCAATGAACTTCGTTCGCGGCGTTATAGCTGCGAGCACCCGTGCCAGCGCAAAGGTAAAGTCAGGCGTATTGGCCTCCACGGTGACAACTCTCGCTCCCGTCTGCTGCACGAAAAGCTCATACATACCGAAGGTAGGAACTACGATGATGGCTTCGTGATTCGATTCCAGATATGTTTCGCAAAGTAGGTGAATCGCTTCATCGACACCGTTCGTTAGCAAAACCTGGTGTGGCGCAAGTCTTAGCTTCGCGGCGACTTTCACTTCCAACGGCGCGCGTTCTGGATAACGTGTCAGATCGTCAGCCGTGATCTTCCGCAAACGAGCCAGAACTTTGGGGGAGCAGCCGCTGGTATTTTCATTGAAATCCAATCGCAGTCCTTGCCGTCCGGCCAGCGGCGGCCGGTATTCTTTCATTGCTAGGACGGCATCTCTTGCTTTAAGCATGGTTGGCCCCCATACGCACCTGAATCGCCTCGGCGTGCGCGGCTAAGCCTTCGGCTTGTGCCAGCTTCACGATCGATGGCCCAAGTTTTCGCAGACCTGCTTGTGAAAGCTGCTGCACAGTGATGATCTTTACGAAATCATTAACGCTCAAGCCGCCACGAACGCGCGCTGATCCTGCCGTAGGCAGCACGTGGTTTGGTCCGGAGGCATAATCCCCCGCGGGCTGCGCTGAGTAATCGCCGATGAAGACCGAGCCCGCGTTGCGAACACTCTTTGCGTCCACAGGATCGACAGTAAGGTGTTCGCTGGCGACCGCGTTCGCAATGTCCATCGCCTCCGCGCGGGAACGGGTCACCACAATGTACCCATTCTTCGCGAGTGCTCTTCTAGCGATTGCGTTCCCCTCAGAAAGACGTCGTACCTCTTCTGAGACAAGCGTCGCGAGAGAAGCGGAACAGGTAATAAATGCGACGCTGGCTTCCAGGTCGTGTTCTGCCTGACCCACGAGGTCGGCGGCAATGAAGATCGGGTTGCCGGTATGACTGACAATGAGTGCTTCGGTCGGGCCTGCGAGCATGTCAATGGGGCAATCGCCAAGCTTCTTCGCGGCAGTGACGTAAGAGTTGCCGGGCCCGACGATTTTATCCACTCGGAGAATCGTTCTTGTGCCGAAGGCCAACGCGGCAATGGCTTGCGCTCCCCCGATACGATAAAAGTCTGTCACTCCTAGAAATGCCGCCGCAGCTAAAGTTTGTAACGCGGGACGAGGCGATACTACGACGATGCGGCGCACTCCGGCGACTTGCGCGGGGATAACAGTCATTAATAGCGTGGATGGCAACGGATAACGCCCGCCAGGTACGTAGCAGCCGACGCTTTCAAGCGGGCGAACGATCTGCCCCACGTTTACCCCGGGCTGAATCTTTCGCGACCACTCGTGAGGGCTCTGCCATTCCGCAAACTTACGGATGTTTCCGGCAGCAGCCTCCAGCGCTTTCACGAAGGCCGGATCAAAACTGCGCATCTTCTTCAGCGCATCGAGCGATTCGCTTCTCTGCACTTTGAATGATTGACGCAGACCTAAGCCATCAAGCTCGACAGCATATCTTCGCAGCGCAGTGTCACCTTTGCGTTCAACATCGCGCAGGATCTTGCTCGCGATGGCTTCGACGTTCGGTCTTGCTGCCTGTCCGCGGTTCACGAGGCGTGCAATCGCATCGCGTCCGGCCGCGGTGTTACTTCTCACTATCCGCACTACATCACCACCTTATTGAGCGGATACTCCACGATGCCGGTAGCGCCTACTTCTTTCAGGCGGGGAAGGACGTCCCGCACGACCGATTCTTCAAGAATGGTATTCACTGCGACCCACTCGGCATCACTCAGCGAGGAGACAGTGGGCGAGTTCAATGCCGGCAAAACTCCCAACACATTTTCAAGCTGCGTCTTGCGAACGTTGAGCATCAGGCCAACACGGCCTTGAGCGTCGATCGCCCCTCGCAACATGAGAGCTAGGTTCTCAATCTTCTTGCGCTTCCAGTCATCGCGCCAAGATTTCTTGTTAGCGATAAGCTGCGTAGCTGATTCGATGACCGTGTCAATGATGCGCAGCCGGTTCGCGCGTAGCGAATTGCCAGTCTCGGTGACTTCGACGATCGCATCGGCGAGGATCGGGGGTTTCACTTCCGTCGCGCCCCAGCTGAATTCAACCTTTACGGGAACATTCTTGCCGTCAAAGTAATGCTTAGTCGTATTCACCAACTCAGTGGCGATGATGCAATGTTTTAAGTCTTCAGCCTTTTGGTACGGCGAATCCTGAGGAACTGCCAGCACCCAGCGGACTTTGGACCGGCTCTGTTTCGCGTACACAAGGTCTGTTACGGTCTGCACATCGAGGCCGCTGTCGGCTACCCAATCACTGCCGGTCAGCCCGGCATCCAGCGCGCCGTGCTCCACATAGCGCGCCATCTCCTGCGCGCGGATGAGCATGCACTCGATCTCGGAATCGTCCACAGTGGGGAAATACGAGCGGCCGTTGGCATAAATATTGAACCCGGCACGCGCAAAGAGCGCGATAGTAGCGTCTTGCAAACTGCCTTTGGGAATACCCAGGCGAAGCTTGTTCGCGGCAATCGTCATCGAGACACCTCATCCGACGTCGCTGGTGACGCTAAAGCTATGTCCTTTGTAAAGCAGGAACGTGTGCCCTCGTGGCAGACGAGGCCATCACCTTGCACGCGCACACGAAACAGCAGCGTGTCAACGTCGCAGTCCGTCGAGACGGAGACCACTTCCAACCGATTACCGCTGCTCTCACCTTTCATCCACATCTTGTTGCGCGTACGGCTGTAAAAAGTCACGAAACCGGACTTCTGCGTCTGAGCGTAGGATTCAGCGTTCATAAACCCCAGCATCAAGACATCACCGTTTTCTGCGTCCTGCACGATGGCGGGAGCTAGCCCGCCCATTTTTTCGAAATCTATCTCTAGTTCCATTGCGCCCTCAATAGTTGAATTTGCCAGCAAAAGAAAAAGCCCGCTGATCTGAAATCAGCGGGCCGGGATGATTGCTGGATGTATTACGTTTCTATCCGCACTCCTCCATCGACGCGCTCTTCGCATGGTCATGATGGTGATGCAGATGGGAAACAAGAATCATGTAGGTGGACATAATAGCGACCCAACGGATAGTCGTCAAGAGTCCGGTCCAAAGGACCGACGGAAGGAAAAGGTGGCCAGAGACCGAATCGGATGCAAATGCAGGATGCCACTGTGCCAGATAACTATCGAGAAACAGGCACGAAAGACGCTCCCACCGTCGCCGGGTTCCGATCGGGCTTGACGCCGTTGCCGTAGGTCACCGTGGCCAGGTCGCCCACTGCGTCATAGGTGTAACTGGTGGTGATGTTGCCGACAGCGCCAACGTCACTGATAGCCACCGCCGTGGCCATGCGGTTCAGGCCGTCATAGGTGTAGCGCGTGTCTACGCCGCCGGAGCTGAAGTTGTCGGCGAAGGTCTCACTGATGTTGTTGGCCGCGTCGTAGCTGTAGTTCAGTCCGTCTGCGAATTCCAAAGACATTCGCTTAGACATTCAATCAGCCCTTCTTCGGTCTGAACCATCACGCCAGTTTCGAGGCCTTGTTTATCAAGAAGAGGCGTTGCCTTGAATTGGGTTTGCAAGTGCGCAGGGCATTTTTTGATGAGCGCGTATGCGACAGTCTGATTGGATAAATAGTTGTATTTGTAGATTCGTTCAATCTTGTTCTCATAGTCGAAATCGACAACACGCGGAAGACCCGCCCGTGAGTTTCCCCAGATGAGGGAATACCTCCCCGGCACGGGCAGTGGTGTGTAGTCTCCGTAACCGTAGATAGCACTCATATTCGCAAAAGCTTTACCGACTTCTTCCCGAAATACCGTTTCGAGCCGATTGCCTTGCCAGAGATCTCTGCGAACCGAAATACTAAAGGTCTTGAGCGCAGTAGAAGCTTCTTTGACAGTAGTTTTTTGTTCCTCGCGAGTATCTTTTATGGCTTCGTAGCAAAGATCACCGATAATTTTTTCAAAACAAACGTGAATTTCCGCACCTTCGGAGGCAAATCGACTGTTAGTGATGATAAATTGCGATCCAGATAGTTGCTCTAGCGAATCCTTGAATTCGTTGTAGTTCCCTTCGATGGAAGCCTTTAGTGAATTGGAGTCGCTTAATCGTCTACCTAACAGCGTCAGAGGCGTTTTTGGCCGAACTAAATCGATAAGAGCTCTTGTCAGCGAAAAAGCAGCGTTGGGTTCGTGCCACTCGAAGCTACAAAAAAAGAACGTAAAGTATTTGTCCATTGTTCTCCTTCTAGTAAGCCGGCGCTGGTTGAAGTCCGGGGTTTGGTAACGGCTCGGGTGTCGGATTTGGAACAGGAACTGGCTCTGGTGCCGGGAACTTCAATTCGAGAAGCAAGAAAGTCAGGGCTGCGGCGGTTAAGCCGTATTTCGCTGCTGTTTCATAGTCGGCTTCGGGGTCATACGAGATTACTCCAGGTACTGGAATAGAAAGATTAAAAACAACGTACGGGAACGCAGGAATACGAAGCCTCAATGGAGCCAGTAACGTGAAGCCTGGGTGCCACGGAATATTCGGTGAATGCGCCGATAATCTGGGGATGTAATATCCCAATACCTCTTCTTCCCCAAGGGCTATTTGTCCAGGGTCATTAGACTTGATTTCATAAACCTCCCCTGTGAAAGGCGTCGGCCCGAAAGGAAACACTTGCCCTTCGTGTCGGCAATCAGGTCTCGCTAAGTCAATTGGCTCATTTCCGATAGTTCCTATGGCCTGATTGCAAGTGAATCCGGCCGCACGGTAAAAGGGGTAAATGGCCTCATGCACCAGCGTTCCACGGAGTCCTTTGTCCGTGGTTCTGTATGCAAGTTGTCCCACTCCAATTGTAGTTATAGCCACTA
Organism: Terriglobales bacterium; assembly: GCA_025927695.1. GTDB lineage: Bacteria > Acidobacteriota > Terriglobia > Terriglobales > Acidobacteriaceae > JAICLA01. Next base: position 8,919 of record JAICLA010000097.1, read on the forward strand.
ACACCCCAACTGCCGCAGAAACAACGGCAGCATCTTCGATTCCGAACTTGCCGGATGGATCAATCGAGTTCGAAGGCGAATCGGCCGTATATGCGTACCTGTGGGTTGACGTTGGAGCATTGGCTGCCCCTTCCCACGTATCCATTCCCCAGAACCTGCCCTGCCTCACATCCAAGTACCGAGCGCGGTTGTAGTAGAGACCAAAGTCTGCATCGAACTGCTGGCCAGCGAACTTGAAGTTGTTCGGGGTTGAGCCGGTGGTGGTGAGGATATTGCCGAAGGCGTCGTAGGTGTAGGTGTCTGTGACCGCACCGTTGCGGTCTGTAAGCTGGCGGACGCTGCCGTGGCCGTCATATCCGTAGAACGTGACCGTCTGGGTGCTGCCGATAAGTTGGTTCTCACTGATCAGTTGCAGCCCGTAGGTGTATTTGCGCGTGACGGCGCCGCTGCTGTTCAGCTCTTCCAGTACCTGCGCGTAGCCGGTCACGCTGTTGGTGTCGACGAGGTACTTCGTGGTAACACCGCCCGCGGTCTTGGCCACTCGATTGCCATCACCGTCATAGATGATGGTCACCGCGCCGTGCTGCACGAGGTGATTCTCAAAGTCGTAGACGTTCCTGATGCTGCCGGACGACACCGTATTGCCGTCGTTGTCGTAGATGTCCGTCGATAGCCGGTCGTTGGCGTCGTAGAACAGCGTGCCGGCCGGGATGGCGGCGACGGTGCTGCTCAGCGACTGGCGGTTGCCGACTGCGTCATAGACGTAGCCGATGCTGCCGTTCTGTGAGGCTGCGCCAGCGATCGTTTCACTGGTCAGGCGGTAGAGATCGTCATACCCGTAAGTCACCGTGCGTCCGCCTAGTTCGGTGACCGAAGTGCGGTTCCCTGCCGGACCTAAAGTGTAGGCGTAGTTGGCCGAGTTTGTGGTGCAGCCCGGCGCTGTCGTGCCGCATGACACAGCCAGGTTCGTCAGCCGGTTCAAGTTGTTGTAGGTATACGTGTGCGTGACGCCGTTGGGGTACGCCACCGTGGCCAGGTTCCCGAACGCGTCATAGGTGTAGTTGCTGACGATGTTGCCGATGGGTCCGAA
>JAICLA010000122.1 GCA_025927695.1 Terriglobales bacterium
GGATACGAAGACCAAGGAACACAAGACCTGGGACATCACGAGATCCTTTTCGGTCTCGCCCCACACGCCAGCGGATGGCAGCAAGAAAAGACCGATTGGCAAGCACAGCGCCTCAATCAGCCGCTCATCGCATTCGAAAGTGCCAAGCACCAAGGCGAACTAGGAAAAAGCTTCTCGCTGCTGAAGATCAGCAATGATCGCGTGCGAGTTCTTGCTCTGAAGAAAGCCGAGAATTCAGATGAGGCCATCGTGCGGATCGTTGAACTCGATGGTAAGGAGCAGAAAGACGTTCACCTCACCTTCCCGGGACCTATCATCTCCGCTCGCGAGGTGAACGGACAGGAGCAGCCCAAAGGCTCAACCACACTAACCAAAGGCGAGCTCGTAACTTCTCTCTCGCCATTCCAGCTACGAACGTTTGCATTACAGCTTGGCCCGTCCGAGCGTAGCACCTCACTTCCCCTGTCCCAACTGCGCGCGTTTCGAGTCGAACCTCCTTCAACTTCCAAAGCAGTCGCGCTCACCTACGACACCACCGTTTCCACCCACGAAGGCTATCCCACCGAGGGGTGCTTCGATTGTTCTTTTAATCGTCCCGGTTCGGCTCAAGGAAAAGCAATCCCGGCGGAGATGCTGCCACGTTCGCTCGACTTCGGAAGCGCGAAGTTCGTGCTTGCCGATCCGCAACGGGGCAAACCGAACGCCTCGATCCCGAACGGTCAATCGCTCAATTTGCCGGCTGGTGATTTCAATCATCTTTATATTTTGGCTGCAGCTGCCAACGCCGACCAGAAAGCCGTCTTCCGTCTCGATGACAAACCGGTCGAACTCACCATCCAGGAATGGACAGGTTTCATCGGACAGTGGGATGACCGCGTCTGGCGTCCGGCGGAACAGATCGTGCAAGCGCGCCCCGGCGCTCCGGCAACTGCTTCCAACTCGCGCCCACGCGTGCGCGTAAATGAATACGCTGAGATGGTCGGCATCCGTCCGGGATACATCAAGCGCGCGAACGTAGCCTGGTTCGCTTCGCACCGCCACAACGCCGCCGCCGAGAACGAGCCCTATAACTACTCGTATCTTTACGCCTACACGTTGGAGATTCCCTCTGGCACGAAACAGCTCACGCTGCCCAACAATGACCGCATCCGCATCCTCGCCATCTCCGCCGTCAAAGACGCGCCAACGCTTCGCCCTGCTCAGCCGCTCTATGACACGCTGGAAGTCGCAACCCCCGGCACCGCTTCCATCTCCGGCAACACCAAGATCATCATCGATCGTAATGGCGCGAACGCCGCAACGTCAGCGTTCAAGTTCAAGCATGTTCCGTCGCCATCGAAAGACGACGCCGCCACTAATGCCAAACTTTCCATGGTCGTGGGGCAGCAAGACGTAAACGGCGGTAATCTCGCCGCTCTGACTGACGGCACATTGCCGGACAACGAAGATGACCCTGAGCACAATTTCTTCTTCAGCGCCGGCGGCTCTGGCGGACGCTTCCGCATCGACCTCAACACTGCCAGCGACATCGTGCAGGTGAACAGCTACTCCTGGCACCCAAACACACGCGGACCGCAGGTCTACAACCTGTACGCCGCCGCGGGTGATGAAGCGGGCTTTAATGCTGCTCCAGATGGCCGCACCGATCCGGCAAAAGTCGGCTGGAAACTTATCGCCACGGTGGACACGCGCACCAAGTGGGGCAGTACCGGCGGCCAATACGGAGTGAATATTTCTCCGGCCAACAGCCCATCCCTCGGCCGATTCCGGTATCTGCTCTTTGACGTGGTTCCCACCGAAACGGATGATCCCTTCGGTCATACCTTCTTCAGTGAGATTGATGTCGTGCAAAAGAAATAGTCCGCGATCTTTCTGGCATTGGCGCAAACCGTCAACGTCAGTCCATCTCCACCGCAACGCCTTAATTCAGCCACTCCGTTTTCACTGCCATCTCCCTCATTTCCCGCGCTCATCTAAGTACAAAAGAAGGTTCGCATTCCGCGACGGAAAGACCTATGAAGACGACAAAGAAATCTCTGTTCCTCAGCCTTTTGCTCATGCTCAGTTTGGCCGGATGCGACACGCAAACGGCAAAGAACAAATCCGCTGACGATACCGAGAAGATCAAGCAGGAGAGCCGCGACGCCGCCGTCCGCATAAAAGAAGGTGCGCGCCAGGCAGGCAAAGATGTGAAAGCCATGGCGCAAGGCGCCAAGGAAGGCTGGAACGAAGACAAGAACGCCCTCGACCTGAACACCTGCAGCGCGCAACAACTGACCGCGCTCGGCCTGAGCCAGAAGCAGGCATCACTGGTCATCCGGAACCGTCCGTATAAGTCGCGCAATGAGTTGGTAAGCAAAGGAGTACTTTCACAGCAGGAGTACAACGACATACAGAGCAAAGTGACGGCGAAGTAGCTGTTAATATTTCAGGCGATGAAAGCCGTCGCCATCATCCCTGCACGGATTGCCTCCACGCGCCTTCCGCGCAAGATCCTTCGCGAGATCGCAGGCCAGACCATGCTGCAGCGCGTTTACGAAGCGGCGAAGGGATGCAAACTTTTAAGCGAGGTCATCGTCGCCGCTGATTCTCCTGAGATCATGGAAGTCTGCAACAAGCGCGGATACCACGCACAACTCACGTCAGACAAACATAAGAGCGGCACTGATCGGGTGCATGAGGTTGCGCAAGGCTTCGCAGCAAAAGATGCGATTGACGTTTTCGTGAACGTCCAAGGCGATGAACCGCTGGCTCGCCCCGAGCATATCGATGCAGTTCTCGCGCCCATGAAAGACCCCAAGGTCCAAGTCTCTACGGTATTTACACCGTGTCCCGCTACTGACATCGCCAACCCCAACGCGGTGAAGATCGTAGTCAACAAACAAGGTCGCGCATTATATTTCTCACGTTCCACCATTCCGTTCGATCGCGACAAGACCGCGGGCTTCCGCTACATGAAGCATCTCGGCTTCTACGCATATCGCAAAGCCGCTCTCGATACTTTCTGCCTGCTGCCTGAATCCGACCTCGAACGCAGCGAGCGCCTCGAGCAATTGCGTTTTCTGGAAAACGGCATCGATATCTACGCTGCGGAGACGCCGTTTGACACAATCGGCGTCGACACGGAAGAAGACCTCAAGCGCGTAGAAAGCATCTTACTCAGCAGAAAATAGTGGCTTGAAAAAGTGCCGCTGGCGAACTACATTCGTTTTGAAACGATGGCGACTCTTCCTAATCCCAAGGTTTTTCCTAATGATCGTTTCGAGCTTCTGGTCCGCTCTTATCTTGATAACCTGGTCGAATGGGAAGTCGTCCACAACTTCGCCATGGCCCACATCGACGATCCTTACGTGCCCGAGTTCCAGCGGCCCATGGAAGACCTGCACATGATGTTTCTGCCTGAAGTACGTTTTGACGCGGAATCGGTCCACGAGAAGCCGCAGATCCGCTACCTGCTCGACCTGCTCGATTCCCTCAAAGAAGATGTGGAGAGACTGGGGCCAGACGTCGTCCGCAACCGCGAGATGCAATTGATGGCCGGCGAACCCGAGAGCAAACTAAGATCACGTAAAGAGTTCCGCGATCGCCATCGCCGCAAGTAACCATTTCCTTCACTTCCCTCGCGCGACATTTTTCCTGACAATGGGTTCCGTCTACCAAGCCATTTTCTTCTTTGGGAGCGGTTATGTTTCCACGCACCGGACGCATTCTTCTATTGATCGTGATCGTCTTCTTCATGGCGAAGATCGCCTTGCGCGCGCAGCAGCATGACCATGCGTCAATGACGCATCAGACGCCTGCGAACCAGCAACCGCCCGCTTCTTCCGCGCAGGACGACCTCAACACCGCCACCGACGCCATGAGCCATGGCCACGAACATCACATGGGCGCTCACATGCACATGAGCACGCTACGTCCTGCAAATTCGGCAGACACCGCCCAAGCGCAAAAGATCATAGACTCAGCCCGTGCGTCGCTCGAGAAATATAAGGATGTGAAAGTTGCTGAGGCAGATGGCTTCAAGATCTTTCACGGAGAGATCAAGCAGCCCATGTATCACTTCACCAATTACAAATATGCGATGGAAGCCGGATGGACGTTCAATCCAGAGCATCCGACCTCACTGCTCTACGAAAAAACGGCAGACAACAACTTCAAATTGATCGGAGCCATGTACACAGCGCCCGCGCGCTTCACCGAAGATCAGCTCAATGCACGTGTGCCCCTCAGCGTGGCGCAGTGGCACCAGCATGTTAACCTGTGCCGTCCGCCGGTCGGACAAGGCGCGTCAATGCTCGAACCGAACCCGCTCTTCGGCTTGAATGGTTCCATCAGTACAGAAGAAGGATGCAAGGCCGCGGGCGGCACGTTCATCCCGCGCATATTCGGATGGATGGTGCATCTTTATCCGTACGAGAAGGACATGGACTCCATCTGGTCAGTAGACCGCCAGATGAAGCACGACGACATGGCGGATATGCCCGGAATGAAGCACTGAGCGCCAGTTACTTCGCCACTCCGCCTGACTTATATACGATTCCGCCCTTCATCACAAAGTCCATGTGCTCCAGCGCGGTGACGTCAGAGAGAGGGTCGCCCTTCACAGCAACGATATCCGCATACTTGCCTGGCACGAGCGTGCCGACCTCGCTGCTGCGCCCGATCAAATCGGCTGCGCTCGAAGTTGCGGCGTGGATGGCTTGCGCTGGCGTCATGCCGAATTTCACCATATAGAAGAATTGTTTTGCGTTGTCGCCATGCGGATACACACCCGCATCGGTGCCGAACGCCATCTTCACGCCCGCCTTGAAAGCTTTGGCAAAGTTCTCGCGTTGCGTGCGGCCCACCTTTCTTTCCTTCTCTACGTTTTCAGGTTCCAGGCCGAATTTAATGGCGTTACCTAGCAGGTAATCATCGTTATAGATGTCCATCACGAAGTAAGTGCCATGCTGTTTCGCCAGCGCGATGCCTTCATCGTCCACAAGTGAGGCATGTTCGATGGAATCAAACCCAGCGCGAATGGCGTCTTTGATACTCTGCGCACCATGCGCATGCGCCGCGATCTTGCGTCCCGCCTGGTGGGCTGTGTCCGCTGCCATCTTGAGTTCGTCGAACGTGAACTGCGGAGCGCCGGGGCTATCGCCTTTGCTCAGCACGCCGCCAGAAGCTAGGACCTTGATCACGTCCACGCCGTACTTCACCTGCGCGCGGACTGTGTGTTGCATCTGTTCGATGCCGTCAACGATGGCGAAATCTTTTTCATTAGGGAACATCCACACGCTGGTCTGCGGAGAATAGCTGTTGAGGTCGCCATGACCTCCGGTGATGGAGATGGCCGGGCCGGACGCCACGACGCGCGGCCCGGGAAGATATCCGTCATTGATCGAGTTGCGCAGATCGACCGCGAGGAACGGGGCCGAACCGACGTCGCGCACACTGGTAAACCCGGCATCGAGAGTCTTGCGCGCATTCACCACGGCGGCAAATGCCGAATCAAACGGCGTATCGCGAAAATCGTAAATGGGGTTATACCTGTCAGCGCGCGCTCCAAGATGCGTGTGGCAATCGATCAGACCCGGCAACACCGTGTCCGCAGAGAGGTCGATCACTTCTGCACCGGCAGGGATTGGTATCTCGCCGGCAGAGCCGATCTTCTGGATCTTATCGCCATCTACCACGATGACAGCGTTGGTGCGCACGGAGTCTGATGTCGCGTCGAACAGGCGCCCGGCTTTGATGTACGTGATGTTCTGCCGCGCGGGCGTTTCATTGGATTGCGCTAGGCAGCTAAGCGAGAAGGCGAAGAGAAACAAGAACAGTTTTTTCACAGTGGGACTCCTGAAAGGCGATAAGAGCGCGCAAAGAGTCTCAATTCTTAGTCGTGAACTGTCAACTGGGAATGTAGAATCACACACAATGTTGCGCAGGCTAGGCGGCTTGTTTCATCCATCGCGGGAGCATACGGCCAGCTCCGCGGCTCTGCTGTTGATGATGGCCACGCTGCTCTCCCGGGCCGTGGGCGCGTTGCGCGAAGCGTATATTGCTTACGCTTTCGGCGCCAGCCCGAAGACAGACGCTTACAACGCCGCCTTTACGCTGCCGGATTTCTTGCTTTACTTACTCTCCGGCGGCGCAATCTCCATCACGCTAGTCTCTCTATTCAGCCGGTACGAAGCCCAGGGCAAAGAGAAAGACGTACAGAAAGCACTCTCGGTCATCATCAGCGTGATGGCGGTAGTGTTCGTCGCGGTGGTGTTGTTGGGTGAAATCTTCGCGCCACAGTTTGTTGACTGGTATTTCAAAGGTGCTGAGAGAGAGCTGTGCATACAGCTCACCCGGATCCTGTTGCCGCAGCCGCTCTTCTTTCTCATCGGCGGCGTGCTGTCCGCTGTTCTTCAAACAAAACGGCAGTTCCTTATCCCAGCCTTCGCGCCCATCATCTATACGGGATCCATCATCTTGGGCGGCGTATTGTTCTCGCGCCGATTTGGTATTCACTCATTGGCGATCGGGGCTACGGTAGGCAGCTTTGTCGGTCCGTTTCTCCTAAACGCGTTAGGTGCCCGGCGCACAGGGATCCGATTTAGCTTTTCGTTCTCGCCATCCAACGCCATCTTCCGTGAATGGCTGTGGCTCTCGGTCCCGCTGATGCTAGGTGTATCGGTAGTGGCAGCGGACGACTGGATCCTGCGTTACTTTGCCTCGCACGGTGGCGGGGATGTGACGCGCCTGAACTACGCAAAAACTTTGTTGCGTGTGCCTATCGGCGTCTTGGGTCAAGCGGTGGGACTGGCCTCGCTTCCCTTCTTCGCGCGTCTCTACAGTGAGAACCGTATGGAAGAATTCGCGCGGACCGTGAATCGCTCGATCTCCAACCTCGGAGCGATCTCGATTCTGGCGATTTCATGGATGATGGCGGTCGCAGTCCCGCTCGTCGACCTGGCGTTTCGCCGCGGCCGCTTCACTGCGGCAGATACCCGCGCTACGGCCACATTGTTCTATTGCTTTACGCTGTCACTAGTCTTCTGGTCAGTACAAGGACTGTACGCTCGCGCCTTTTACGCGGCAGGCGACATGGTGCGGCCCATGATAGCCGGAACGATCGTTACCGCAGCGTCCATCCCGATGTACTGGTATCTATTCCACCATCGCGGAGTGATCGGATTGGTGTATGCCTCTGATCTCGCCATTGTGATGCACACGATCACGCTCGCAATCATCTTGAACTCGCGGAAGATGGTGAGCATCGCCGGGCTCGACTGGCAGGAACTGGCACGCGCCGTCTCCGCCGCAGTCATCGCAGGCGCGCTGGCGTTCTATGCGGGAGAAGTTGTGCCATACACGGGCACACGGATCTCAGCCATTGAGTCCATCGCGTTTATGTCCTTAACGTGGACGGCAGCGACGCTGGCAATACTGTTCTTATTGAGATCGAAGTTGTTGCGCGAGCTGCGTCAACGATTGTGACGCGCTAGCTGACGATGCGCATCTTGTTCCAGTCGTAGTTGAACTGCTTGCCGCAATCCAGACATACGACGTAATGCTTGCCGGACGAGACGACCGGCTCCCAATCTACATCCTGGGTCTTTGACCGTGAGAAGGTCACTGCGGCGAACGGCTGCGAGATGTTCTTGTGCTTGCAAGAGATGGAAAGCATCTGCAGGATTTTTCCGAACATCAATCACTCCCCGGCTTGAAAAAGAAAAGCTATGGAAGCCCCGGACGCGACACGCCGTCGCGCCCGGAGACTCCCCATTTGAAGTCGCAAAGACTACGCGCGGGCTGCGGTAGTCTCTTTTTCCTGCGAGTTGGTGGTTGAGATCGGCTCGATCTTTCCGTCAGCGTTCTTCGTGCCGGGCTTGCGGATATCGATGCCGCCCTTGAAGAATGCGCC
>JAICLA010000037.1 GCA_025927695.1 Terriglobales bacterium
CGACGTTGATGCTGGCGAATCCACCGCCGATGGGGGTAGCTGAAGGCACCTTTAGGCCGACACGCGTGCGTTCGATGGACTCATACGCTTCGCGCGGAACATATTCTTTGTTCTTGAGGAAAGCTTCTGCACCGACTTCGAATTCTTCCCAGTCGATCTTTACGCCGCTGGCGTCTAGGACCCTGCGCGTAGCTGTGGCCACTTCTTTGCCGATACCGTCGCCAGGAAATAGTGTGATCTGGTGTGCCATGTTCTAGTGTGTCTGCTTCTTCGCCTTCACGGGCGGCTTAAACTCTTTTTCTTTCGAGTTCAGTAAACTCTCAAGCTCTGCGCGAAATTCGCTCACGTCTTTGAAGTCACGATAGACGCTGGCAAAGCGGATGTACGCGACCTTGTCCAATTGCTTGAGGCCGTTCATGATCATCGCGCCTACTTCGGTTGTGGTACGCTCGCGCTCGGGCGAATCGATGAGGTAGCTTTCCACTTCGTTCACGAGTTGCTCCATCTTGCCCATGGAGATAGGACGTTTCTCGCACGCGCGTAATACTCCAGCCAATACCTTCTGGCGCTCGAACTTTTCACGGCGTCCATCTTTTTTCACCACCATGTACGGAATCTCGTCGATGCGCTCGTAGCTGGTGAACCGGCGCTCGCACTTCAAACATTCGCGGCGCCGGCGTATGGAGTCGCCCTCTTTGCTCTCACGCGAATCGACGACTTTATCCTCCATGAAGCCGCAAAAAGGACACTTCATGAGCGCGTGTGCACCGATGTGAGAAGATTTTTCACGAAATTAGATTGTAACAGGCGAGAGGCGCGATTCTAGCGGCTGTGGGCTACTGCGCCGAGTGCGCGGACGGCGCTGTTTCATCTTTCTCTTCTTCAGCTTCTTCCGTAAGTCGGGAGAGGGAGACGTGGGCATGTTTCGAAAGACTGAGGCCAACGGGCGTGGGCGAAACGAAGGTGACCAGCCAAAGCAGGATGCCGCTGCAGACCGCGACCTCGTTCGGAATCCCGAAGACGTAGATGAGTGCGGTGATGGTGGCGAGCTGCGCTCCGCCGCCGACCACCGGCAACTGCACAGCTGAGCCGGCGATGCTGAAGCCGAGCAGCAGAATGACATGCGTGATCTGCATGTGCTGCAACCGTGGGTCGTGGAACGCGCGCGTGATCTGCAGATAGGCGTACGCGATGGAAAGCCAGAGCCCGACGGAGAGAAAGAGGATGGCAAAGAAGGAACCTACATCGTGGATGGTGTGCAGACCTTGGCCGAAAGTGCGGATCTTATCGCCGACCGAGGCCGCAGCGTTCTTTGAGATTCGCGAAAGAATGCCTTCGGTCCATATGGCAATGCCGTCTCCATTGCGCCAGATGAAATACGCGCCGATGGCGATTAGGGCAATGATGCCGAACAGTATGAATCCGGCGCGCTGAAATTCCTTGAAGTATGGCAGGTTCCGCAGATCGTGTGAGGCGAGTACCAGATCGCATGCCACCAGCAGGATGTAGCAGCCCATGTCGAAGATTCGTTCGACCAGCCACACGCCCATCTGCGATGGGACGCTCAAGCGTTCTTGCCTGGCGATGAGGTAAGGGCGGATGAATTCGCCGGGGCGTCCGAGGATCGCGAGGCCGGTAAAGCCGATGAACTGCGCCGCCATGAGGCGCGACCAGGGGACTTCCTTGGTCGGCTTCAGCATGATGGACCAGCGCATCGAACGCAAAATGTAGCCGCCCCAAATGATAGCGACGCCCGCTATCACGCGAGAGACGCGCACCGCATGAATCTGTGCCATGAAGACGGCCCAATCGAACTTGCGCCACGTGCGGAACTGCATGTAGGCCAGCACGACTAACACCGCGACAATAAGCACGGTGAACAGCAGTTTTCTGTTTCGCTTGGCTTGATCTGCCATCAGGGCTCAGGGACTACGAGTGTACAGGACTTAACTCTTAGACGGCTGAGCGGGGCGGGAAGTTTGTGCGGACGCAGATTTTGTTGCGGCCCGTCTCTCGGCGGCTTGAGCGAGCTTCTTGCGGTTGTAATCTTTGATGATGCGTGCCACATAGAGGCGGGTCTCGCGATAGGGCGGCACGCCCTTGTATTTGGCAACGGCTTCTGGACCCGCGTTGTAGGCTGCTAATGCCTTCGCCAGATCAAAATTAAAGCGCACCAGCATGTCATGCAGATACTGTGACCCGCCGTTGACGTTAGCGCGTGGGTCAAAGGCGTTGTCCACACCTAGTTTTTTCGCAGTCTGCGGCATGAGTTGCATTAGGCCCTGCGCGCCTTTGCGGGAGACAGCCTTGGGATTCGACGCGCTTTCGGCTTTGATCACGCTGTAGAGCAAGTCTTCGTCGAGAAGAGTCTTGTCGCTAGCTTCGCGGACGATCTCAGCCAGCGTCTGCGGCCCAGAAGTCGGCGTCGCAGGTATCGGGGCTGCCACCGCAGCGGGAAGATCGGGCGCTGCTTCATATCCGGCGATGTCTGCGGTGTGGATGTCAATGAAATCATCGTTCGCCGACGAGATGAACAACCGGGTCGTAGTGCCATCGGCTAAGACTTCGCGGCGCTCGTGGCGAATCGTTGAACCATTGCGCAGCAGCGCGTTGTCGGCGGCGAAGGCCGAGCCAACGAGCAAAATCACGGTGATGAAGCGTCTAAACACTAGCTCTATGATAAAGCAGAGTTGCTGGAAGATGTCCTGGATTTTCGGTCTTTGAGCACGAAAGTGAGGGGTGGAACTAGTTCGAAAGAACTAGGTCAATGGCCGCCGCGACGCCGCATTCGTCATTGGAAAGCGTCAGTCTGTAGCCGTTCTGTTTCAGCTCATGGCAGGCATTCCCCATGATGAACGGATGCCCAGCGGCTGCGAGCATCTCTACATCATTGAAGTTGTCACCCACAGCCATGATCTGGTCTTTGGTGACGCCGTGGGCGGTTGCCCAGCGCGTAAGAGCGTGGCCTTTGGAAACGCCGAGCGGAAGAACATCGACCATGGATAGATTGCGATGGTCATACTGCGTCTTCAGAATAGACAAAGTCGGCAGCAGCGGAAAATCGCGGAGGCGCCGCTCGGCTCGCGCCACAAACTCGATCGATCCACAGAACATGGCTTGCAAGGGATCTTCGGTAAGGCTGTTCTCGATCGGCGAAACATATTCGATGTAATTCGCGTTGTGCGCCAGCCAGCGTCCCACGGACTCCTGCATGTCATCGTCGCGTTCGATAACAAGGGCGCCGCGCGTGTCCTTATCGAAGGTGAGAACCGTGCCTCCGCGGAATTCGATCATGTGGGCGCAAAGTTGTTTGCAAACTGTTGCCGGCAGAAATTCTCGATGAAACGTCTCTCCTAAAGTCGATCGTGTTACCGCGCCGTTCGAACTGCATAACCACAGTTCAAATCCAAGCAGGTGAGCGATGGGCATGGCGAAAGTATGCCTACGTCCGGTGCAGAGCATGATGTGTACGCCTTGATCATGCAAGCGGCGTAGGGCCGCGAGGTCAGCTTCGCCGATGACGAACTGCGAGTTCAGCAAGGTGCCATCGATGTCGAGTGCAAGTAGGCGGATGTCAGCGGGCACGATGGCTCAATGTTAGCACCGGCTTCCGCGAAGAATGGGAAGAGCGTTCCTGCGCCTCATGCTATATTGCGCCGAACATGTTTCGTTTGCTTACAGAGCCTTGGGGTCTGGTGTTAATCGCCATTGCCCTGGTCCATTTTTTTCGGCGCAGGCCTGACACCTTTTGGCTGTGGATCATCATCTTTGGCGGATGGCTGGGCTCATTGGTCTATATCTTCGTGGAAGTACTTCCGGACTTCAGCCTGCTGGGTGACAGTTTTCAGAGTTTGAATCGCGGCAAGCGCATCCGGGAACTAGTTTCTTTGGTGCGGGACAATCCGTCAGCAGGAAACTATGAAGAGCTTGCCGACATGTACCTGGATCAGAAGAAATATTCTCAAGCTAAGGACTGCTACGACCGCGCAATCTCAGCTAGAACAGATTCGCCCCATCCATTTTATCGACGAGCGATCTGCGAGATCGAGCTGGGAGAGTATCCCGCCGCGGTTAAAGACCTTGAAGGAGTAGTGGCGAAAGAGCCGGAGTATGACTTCCTCCGGGCGCCAGCGCTGCTGGCGCACGCCTATGCCAACACAGGTAATGCGGAAAAGGCGCGCCAACTTTTTGCAGCGGTAGTACAGACTTCGACTTCATCTGAAACTTATTACAACTACGCGCTCTTTTTGCAGGGCCAAGGCAGAAAAGAGGAAGCCAAACAGTGGGCGCAGAAGCTACTCGACAAGAAATACTCCATGCCAGCTTACCTTCGCCGGCGTGAACGGCCATGGTTCTGGAAGGCCAAATTACTGCTAAAACGGCTGCAATGACGGGGGCAGACTGCGTGCCGAAATGGGCAACAGGTCAGCTATAATCTTCAGCAGTCTCTTTCAAGCTATTTTGATATCTTTGTTTGGCGGGCAGGGCTTGTATCCTTGGCGCCGCAGGAGAATCACCTACGTATGGCGTCCCCGGTAATAGCATTCAGCCAACTGGCCAATGAGATCGAACCCGATGGCATGAACCCGGACCATGCCGAGCGTGTGGCGGGTGAACTGGCAAAGACCTTCAGTGTCCAACTGGATGAAGTCGCCATCATGAGAGTGGAGAAGAACCAGCTGGCATTTCTTTATCCCAGCAAATTGGGACAAGTGGGCAGCATTCCATTGAATACCAGCTCTTCTGTGGCGGCCCGGACCGCTACCACCAAACGAGCGGAAGCCATCAATAATTTCGCGCAGACTAAACACGCCAGTGTGTTCGAATCAGTGAAACTTTCTGACAAGAAGACTGACCCAGGCGTTGGTGGCGTGAAGGAAGAGAAACACGTGATCCAAAAGTTGATGACCGTACCTGTGGTAGGGCAGACGGGCGTTCTTGGAGTGATCCAGGTCTCGCGCAAGGGAACCAGTGCTCCAGCCGCGGGAAATGACTTTACACAGATGGATCTGCAAAAACTTGTGACCATTGCAAGCGCGCTCGCAAAATGCTTCAAGTAGAACTTTAAGTTTTACTCATAACGAAGCGAAACAATGGGGTCGAGATTCGCCGCCACATTCGCAGGATAGTATCCAAAGAACAGTCCTACTGCGACCGAGATGGCAAAACCAATACTCACCCATAAAGCAGAGAGTGTTGCCGGCACTGAAGGAACCACCGCCCGCACGGTAAATGCTATGCCCGCCCCGATGATGATCCCCAGCGTGCCGCCTACCAAGGTCAAGAACACTGCTTCAACAAGGAATTGAAGTCGAATATCGGCTTTACGCGCGCCGATCGCTTTGCGCACGCCGATCTCTTGGGTTCGTTCCGTTACGGAGATCAGCATGATGTTCATGACACCGATGCCGCCAATGATCAAACCGATACAGCTTTCCATCGTGGTAAGGATAACGAGGGCGCCGGTAAGCTGATTCCACAAATTGCTGATGAAATCAGGCGAACTGATCTCAAAGTCATTGTCAGCGGTGGGTGCAACGTGGCGAATACGTCGCATGACTTGTACAACCTCATCTTGCGCCTTCTCGACGCTGGAGCCCTCCGCTACGGTGTACGCCATGATGAGCTCTTTGTTCTCAGGATAGGCTTTCTTGAACGAGCTCATAGGCATGATGGCGAAGTCGTCCACTTTGGGGCCGACGAACAGACCTTGGTCATGCTCAAAGATCCCGATCACTTCGTACAGGCTGCCGTTCAGGCGAACGGTTTTACCTAGCGGATCTTCGTAGGGAAATAGCGATTCGCTGATAGCCGCGCCGAGAACAATCACGCTGCGAGCGTGAGCTTCATCGAAGTCGGTCACGAAGCGGCCGCGGTCGATGGAGAATAGTGGCAGCGTCTTGATGTATTGTGGCTCGGCGCCACGTACGATGATCTTGTCTACGTTCTGCGCGCCGTAGCTGATGTTGTTGGTGTCACCAAAGAAGAACCCACGCGTGCCGATCGTTGTGACGGAGTCCACATCCGGGCAACGCTCACGGATGTATTCCGCATAGTCATAATCGAAGTAGCGCCGCACGCGGATGTACTCCGGCCAGCGGCTGGGGTCTGTTCCAGGAGGAAAACGAGATATGAAATAAGTGCGCGAGCCCAGTGATTCAACCCGCTCTTGCACGAATCTGTTAAGTCCGCTGATGATGGCCGCGACAGAGATGACCGATGCTACGCCGATGACAATGCCCAGGATCGTCAGCGCGGACCGCGTTTTGCGGGCGGCCAATGTGCTCATCGCAACCAAAAAGTTCTCGGCCGCTTGTTGGAATGACATCCCAAACATCAGTCAGCCCTCAAGGCGACGATTGGATCAAGCTTCGAGGCACGCACCGCGGGATAGATCCCAAAGAACAATCCGATGACCGAACTGAGAACGACGCCCATCACGGCGACCCAGGTCTGCACGGCGGCGGGGAATGGGGTCAATCGGCGCAATCCAAGGGCTACAAGGAAACCGATGGAGATCCCGACGACACCTCCCGCGATGCATTGCATCACACTTTCTGCCATGAACTGGCGCAGGATGTCACTCTTGGTGGCGCCCATGGCGCGGCGCACGCCAATCTCCTTGCGGCGTTCGGTGACGCTGACGAGCATCACATTCATGATCACGATACCGCCGACGATCGCCGATATGGCACTCACCATGATGAACACGCCGAAGAACGCACCACTGATGCTCTTCCACAGCGCCATGTAGCTGTCTTTGGTACCGATGAAGAAATCGTCTTCCATGTCACCGGTGCGATGGCGCCGTGCCCGCAAGATGAGGCGAGCTTGATCTTGCGCGTTCTGAAAATGCAATTCGCCGTCCGACTTTATGTTGAGCATCAGGCTGCTGTGGGGCCCGTAAATGCGCAGATAGACAGGCAATGGGATGAGCACGAAGCTGTCCTGATCCTGGCCGAGGATACTGCCGATCTT
Source organism: Terriglobales bacterium (assembly GCA_025927695.1). Lineage (GTDB taxonomy): Bacteria > Acidobacteriota > Terriglobia > Terriglobales > Acidobacteriaceae > JAICLA01. The sequence goes on from JAICLA010000037.1 coordinate 6,979, forward strand.
CTCCATGGTGCCGATGACTTGGAACTCTTCTGACCCTAAGCGGATGGTTTTGCCGATTGGGTCGATGCCAGGGAACAGCTGCTGCACGAGAGTGTCGCCGATGACGCAGACATCGGCATTGTGCTCGGATTCTGACGGGGTGAAAAAGCGGCCTCGCTCGAGCGTGCGCGTATCAATGTCAATCATGTTCGGCGTTTCGCCGGCGACGCTGACGTCTGAGAGTTCTTTTGCGTTGAAGCGTGCGTGCCCTGAGGTATTGGCGCTGGCGCCCACGATGTCACACGCGGAGCAGCGCTCTTCTAAAGCCTTCAGGTCGTCATTTTCAAATTTCTTGAACTTGAGCGCCTTGATGATCACGTCAAAATCCGTGACCGCGAAGGGTGTACGCGCGATCTGAAAAACATTCGTCCCTAGGTTTGCAATCTTTTTCTCAACGTATTGGTTCGCGCCCTGGATGAGCGTCATGACGGTTATGAGCGTGGCCACGCCCATGGTGAGGCCGAGCATGGTCAGCGCCGCACGCAGCTTATTGGCGCACAAGGCAGCGAACGTCTGCGAAAGATTGTCGCTGACTGAGAGCATGGGGAGATGTGTTAAGTATACGGATGTAGCCAAAGGTTAGACGCTGGGTTCTTAGAACAAGATTTAACATTTCACCTGGATTCAGACGGCTAGAATGCAGCAGACGACGACCATATGAAGAGCCTCAATATGAGAGTAGCCGTATTCATCTTTGTGGCCTGTATTGCTGCAATGGCTCAGGATGCAATAAAGAGCACCGTAGCCTACCTGCCAAATCAAACAGCTCGGATACATCACGTCCAATTGAGGCCAGTTCTAAGCGGGAGCCCGGCCGCTTCGCTCGCTGTTCTATTGCAGGCCGCCTTTCATGACCCTGAGATCTGCTGCGAAAAAGGTTCAGCGTTGCAGCATGACCTGGAGACTTTCAACACGAGTTCTCTGCAAGCGGTGGGCGACAGGGTAAAGGGAAGGCGTTTGCTGCAGGGCGGGCGGTGGATCACAGTGGATGTTGAATATGTTGAGGAACCCTCGGTCACTGCCGCGGTATTGGTTGGCGATGCCCTGCAGTCCAAACTAGTTCTGATGGAATGGAATGACCATGTATATCTTTTGAAATCAGTGATGTTCGATGAAACGCGATACAACGACGGGTCCAGCGACTATGTGATACGCGAGATGGTGTTATTAGACCCACAGAGCAAAGCGAGAAACCACGAAGTGACTTTTGACCGGCACAAAGACAACTGGGGAAAAATAAAAAGTTTGCTCACGTTGACCGCGCAGAAAGATTAGATCGACTTCACCGGGATAAGGGTCAGGTCTTCCACCAAGCCAATCTCTTTTTGCAGAAACGGTTCGGCATATTTCACGCCAGCCAACAGGCCGTAATATCCCGCCATGGCGGCGACGCGATCGCGGATCTCGGCATGCGCAGGGAAGTCATTCTTGCCCGCTTCCTGATCGGCAAACTGAGTCTTGTATGCGTAGATCGATTCGAGCCGCGCTTCAAATTGCGCCGTGATGTCCACGACGAACGTTGGACGGATATCGTAATAAAGCGTGGCATAAACGATCTTGAAAGGCCGATGTGGCTTGAGCGCGGCGAAGGTCTTGTCCATGCCAGCGCGTTTGGTTTCTACGGAGTCGGCGAGTTTGGTGAGGCCAGCCAGAAAGCAGGCTTCATATCCGACGGTTGAACAAGTGTAGTGGTCGGGATGGCGGCCTTTCCAGTAGGGAAGGATGACGACTCGTGGGCGTTGTTCGCGAATGACCTGCGCGATCTTTAGACGATTCTCCCAAGTGTTCTCAACGCGGCCATCGGGGATGTCAAGCGCATTCCGCCATGAGACTTTCAATATCCTAGCGGCATCTATGGCTTCGTTCTCGCGGCTGGTTGCGTCACCGCGGGAGCCAAGTTCGCCCCGCGTCAGATCAAGGATGCCGGTGCGCTTGCCTTGCTGCGCGGCTTTGAGCAGCGTGCCGCCGCAGGTTTGTTCTACGTCGTCACGGTGGGCGGCGATCGCGAGAATGTCTAAGTCAGGCATCTAGTTCTTTCTCTGCACCAGGAAGTCTGCCAGCGCTTTCAATGTGGCGCCACGTTCGCCGAATGGCGCGAGCGCCGCGTGGGCTTCGGCGATCAAGGCATCAGCTTTACGTTGCGACTCTTCTAGCCCGAAGAGTGAAGGATAAGTGGCTTTATCGGACGCGGTGTCTTTACCTGCCGTCTTGCCCAACTGCTCGGAAGACTGCGTCACATCGAGAATGTCGTCCACGATCTGAAACGCCAGACCTATGGCGCGGCCGAATGTGCGAAGGCTCTCGATCTGCGCGGAAGAACCCTGAGCATAGAGTCCGCCGCTGACCAGACTCGCGGTGATCAGCGCACCTGTTTTCGAGCGATGGATGTATTCCAGCACTTTCGCGTCGGGCCTGATTTTTTCTGATTCGAGGTCGACTACTTGTCCGCCGATCATGCCGCCGATCGTTCCCGTGCCGCGCGCAATCTCCTCGATGATGCGGACGCGCGATTCGGCTGGACATTGGAGCAGAGCGAGAACCTCATATGCCTGAGTCTGCAGAGCGTCGCCGGCGAGGATGGCGATGGCTTCGCCGAAGATTACGTGGCACGTTGGCTTGCCCCGGCGGAGGTCGTCATTATCCAAAGCGGGCAGGTCGTCATGGACGAGCGAATACGTGTGCAGCATTTCGAGCGCGGCGCCTAAATCCTCGACTCCGGCCGGGAGGTTGCCGTCTTTTGAGACAGCGCTCGCGGCTTCCATGCAGAGAACGGGGCGGATACGTTTGCCGCCGGCGAAGACGCTGTGCCGCATGGCCTGGTGGATGGACTGAGGATAGGCGTCTGCGGCGGGAATCAGGCGTTGAAGGGCCGCGTCAGTCAGCTTGCAGCCTGAATCCAGTGCCTCTTTCAATGCGGGAGTGGACATGGAAGGACTATTTCTTTGTGCGGGCCTCGGTTGCGTCAGCATCGAATGGTTGCGGCGTGACTTTGTTGCCTTGCTTGAGAAGAATTTCGACTTTGCCCTCGGCCGATTCAAGCTCCGAGCGGCAATCGTTGGAAAGTTTCATGCCTTCTTCAAACAATGCCAGAGCTTGCTCGAGAGGCACGTCGCCGCGCTCAAGCTGGTCAACTATCTTCTCAAGCCTTTGCAGGCACTCTTCAAATTTCGGCACGGTGAGATTGTATCAGCGGAAAACCACGGCTCCAGGTCGACGTTGACGAACTAAAGACAACTTCGCATCACTTTGCTGTTTTGTTCAGTAAATGACCGAGCTTCTCCTGCTTAGTCTTCAAATATTTCTGCGTGTGTTCCTGCGGTTCGACTTCACAAGGCACTCGTTCCACCACCTGCACGCCCGCCGCTTCAACGGCCGCAACTTTCTCTGGATTGTTTGACAGCAGCCTGACTTGCTTCACGCCCAGGGCTACCAGTATTTGTGCCGGCAGTTCAAAGCCGCGATGGTCTGCCTTGAAACCTAGATACTCGTTGGCTTGGACCGTATCCATGCCTTGGTCTTGCAGCGCATACGCTTTCAACTTCGCCATCAAGCCGATACCGCGGCCTTCCTTCTGTTCATATATAAGGACGCCCGATCGGGCTCCGGCGATCATCTCGAGGGCCATTTCAAGCTGCTGCCGGCAATCGCATCGTAGCGAGCCAAAGACGTCGCCAGTGAGACATTGCGAGTGCACGCGAACCAGCGGAGTGGAGTTCTTGATGTCTCCATGGACCAGCGCGACGGCCTCTTCTGTGCCATCAGCCGTTTTACCTTCAAAGCCGAGAATGCGGAAGTGTCCCCAACGCGTTGGGAAATCAGCCTCAGCGGCTTTACGTACCTGTGAAGATTCGCGCACAACATAATTATAAGTGACCTTTACTTCAGGCTCCGCGGCTGGGCCGCTTTGCCTCGCACTACGCTCGCGCGATGCGGCACTCTCTCCGTGCTCACCAAAAACTGCAGATTTCACCATGGCCATTGGATGTACAAGTGGTTAAATAGACTCAGATGGATCAGAACCTCATCCTGGTAACGCTGCTGGTGAAGCTTGGCGCATCCGCGGCCATTTCGGCGGCGCTGGTGCGCTCCTGGGAATTCCGCTCGCGCCTCTTTCACGAGCAGGGACGTACCGCCCGGGAGACTACCATCCTAACCATTGCCATCGCGATCCCGTATGGCCTAGGCGTTCAAGTGCGGGAAATGGTGGCCAACTTCAAGGCCGCAGACCTGGCCTTTGAGGGCATCATGATCATGGGAGTGATCGGCGGCGTCTATGCGGGCGTGCTTGGCGGGGCGTTGTGTGCGATTCCCGCGGTGTTACATGGCGAATATCTCACTCTGCCATTCAACCTCACGGTCGGTTTGATCGCCGGAGGATTGCGCGATTTGGCCGATGACTGGGCTGACAAAGAGGATATTTGGTCTTTCTCGCCATTTATCGATTTGACCATCTTCCGCTGGATCAAGCGCAACATTCCCAAACCGCGTATGGACTGGCAGATCGCTTTCTTCGTCGTGATCCTGCTACTGCAGTTTGCGCGGATGGAGTTGGCGCTTTTGCTTCCGAAAGAGATCTTTGCTGTCACCAGCAAGGACCCATGGATATTCGGAGCAATATGTCTGACCACGGTTATGTGCGTGGCCATTCCGCTGAAAATCTGGAATGGCACGCGCACTGAACTCAAACTGGAAGAACAGACGCGGCTGCTTTTGCAGTCGCGGTTGGATGCACTGCAAAGCCAGATCAATCCGCATTTCTTGTTCAACACACTGAATTCGGTGTCGTCGCTGGTACGTGTGGAACCGGATACTGCGCGGGAAGTCGTGGTGAAGCTGGCGAACATTCTGCGTTCTCTGCTGCGGAAGCATGATGCGTTCTCTGATTTGCGCGAAGAACTGGCGTTCATTGATGACTATCTGGACATCGAAGTGATTCGTTTCGGCGCCGACAAACTACGTGTTCACAAAGAGCTTGAACCAGAGACACTCGACTTCATTGTGCCTAGCATGTTGCTGCAGCCACTCGTGGAGAATTCCATCAAACATGGTCTCGCCCCCAAAGTAGATGGCGGAAGCATCACCATACGCAGCCGCATCACCGACGACAAGCTGGTGCTGGACGTTCAAGATGACGGTGTGGGCATCATGGGCGGAAGCGAGTCGGTGTTCATCGATCGCAGTGCGGACAATCCTGGACAGTCTGGCATTGGTATGGCCAACGTGATGGAGCGGCTAAAAGTGCTATATGGCGATGCGGCGAGCATGACCATCACTACGCCCGATTCTGGTGAGGGCACTCTAGTTCGACTGGAATTGCCAACACTGGAAACGGACCTCGCGCGGTCCGCGGCGGACCGAATCTACAGCGAGCGCGCCAGAACCCGCGCGTAGAGCGCTTCGTACTTGGCGATGATCTTAGTGGCGCAGAAGTCAGATTGAGCCTTGAATCGGGCGGATTCACCCATTGTGCGCAGGGCCTTCTCATCTGACAGCAAGTCGATCGCGTACTTGGCCATTGTCTCAACATCGCCTACGTCCGCCAGCATTCCCGATTTGCCGTGCTCTATCAGCTCCGGGACGCCGCCAACATTGGTTGAGATGGTTGGGACTTTGCAGGCCATGGCCTCGAGAGCCGCTAGGCCGAATGACTCCAGTTCGCTGGGCATCAGCAGCAGGTCGCAGATGGCAAGCTTGTTCTCGACATTGTCCGTCTTGCCAAGGAAGTGGACGCGCTTCTGCAATCCTTTTTTGCGGACCAAGTATTCAGCGTTGGCTCGGTCCGGGCCATCGCCGATCATCATCAGCCGCGCCGGAACCTTTTTCTGGACGCGATCGAAGATCTCCACCACGTCACAAACGCGCTTGACCGGACGGAAGTTGGAAAGGTGCACTAGGATGCGCTCATTCGGCTCGGCGTAGCGAGAGCGATCGTCGGCGTGTTTGTTGTTGCGCGAATACAGATCGCAGTTCACGAAGTTGGGAATGACGTTGATCTCGTTCTGGACGTCGAATTCTTTTACCGTGCGCTCTTTCAGGTAATCAGAGATAGCCGTTACGCCGTCACTTTGTTCGATGGAAAAACGGGTGATCGGCAGATAAGAGCGATCAAGCCCGATGAGGGTGATGTCAGTACCGTGCAGAGTGGTCACAAAGGGCAGATTGCGTTTGCCGCCGTTTCGAGCATTGGCGAGCATCTGCCGGGCAAGCAAAGCACTCACAGAATGGGGAATGGCGTAATGGACGTGAAGCAGATCGAGATCATAGATCTGCGCGACTTCGGCCATGCGCGTCGCCAGAGCCAGGTCATACGGCGGGTACTGGAACAACGGATACTGTGAGACTTCTACTTCATGAAAATGAATGTGGGGATGGTCTTCAATCAGGCGTATGGGCTGCGAATAAGAGATGAAGTGAATGTCGTGCCCGCGATTAGCCAGTTCAATGCCGAGCTCAGTGGCCACCACTCCGCTGCCGCCGTAGGTGGGGTAGCAGGTGATGCCGATCCGGAATTTGCGGTCTTCCGCCATAGGATTCGCTCAGACGCATTCGATTAGACGCAGGTTCAGGGGTGAAGATTCTATTAAATGTCAGCAAAAGTGATGAGTTCGATGCCGCGCCGGCCGATCTCGTCCTTTACGTTCGGCATGGTCAGCACTTCACGCTCGATGACTCGCGATTCGCGCAACCGCGTGTTTACATTGGCGAGAGCTGCGTCGTTGTAGCCGGGGTGACAGACGAGTTCCCACGTGCCTTCGGGGATGGAATCGAGGATGGAGCGGAATATCTTTTCATCCAGCATGCCGGTGGCGACCACGCCGAAGGCGCCGTCAGTCGTCTTTAGTCCGGAATCTTTGATTGCGCGCTGAAAACTAGCGGCGTATCGGTTCAGCATCTTCACCTGCATGAATCTCAGCCAAAGTGTCGGCTGCTTGCCGATGGCCGCTTTGCTGATCAAGTTGAGCGGCGTGAACGGATTTCGGATGGCACCGACGCCAGCTTGTTTTGCGGCGGTCAGCACCGCTTTCAACGCAACTGGAAAGATGTGCGTGTGCTTGTGAGTGTCGACGTGGGTCAGCTTCACTCCTGCGCTTTGGAGTTTGCGGATCTGGGCCGATGCTTCGGACGTGATCTCCGCTGGCGCAATCTGTTTTTGCACGGCCGCTCGGGCGAAATCAGCGGCACTCTTGCGGAATCCGTTTGTGGCGGGCGCTAGCAACGAGCAAACAGAAGCTGCAGGAGCAAGCGGCTCGCCGTCCACCAGAACAACGTGGCATCCGATTCCGAGCCTGGGATTCAGGCGTGCCAGATCCACTGCCTGAGCGAATTCACGGGAATTTGCCATGAGCGTCGCGGATGTCACGCTGCCCGCGCGATGGCACTCGACGATGGCGTGGTTCACGCCGGCGGTGAGGCCGAAATCGTCTGCATTGATGATGAGGCGACGCACGCAAGGAGTCTACATTGCTGCCCGATCAAAAAAGCAAACTGCGGGCGAAGCCCGCAGTCTTTTGCCTGGAGGAGGAGAGGCTAACTTGCTTTCAAACTTTCTTTATTCTCGGTCGCATCGCTGACGCTCTTTGTGCCGTCGGCTGCGTTGAGGTGCGTCTTGATCTGGTCGAGAAGGTTAGGGAAAAGCTCGGCTTTTGGTAACACGACTAAGTCTTGGCTTACGCCTTGATGGTCATAGCCGGTCACAACAATGATCGGCATTTTGGGATCGTTCTCGCGGAGCTTGTTGGCCAGCTCAATGCCGCTGATACCGGGCATTCGCACGTCGGTCACGACGAGGTCGGACTTCTCTTTGTCCATCTTGGCGAGGGCGTCCTCGCCGCTAAATGCACTGATGGCGCGGTAGCCGTGCATCTGGAGAATGTCACAAGAGAGGCGAGCGAGAGCTTCGTTGTCGTCCACAAACAATATGGTTTTCACGGCGGACATTCCTCCATCGGAGCCTATTCGGCTTTACTTATGAAACCTGTATGAGGGCGAGAACGAGAAACTTACCTCTCATTTGGTTCCAAATAAGGGAAAAAGGATGCCTATTGTGAATCTCTGCCGTCTAACCCCCCTCCCGCTATCGCGCTAAATTCGTCAATCTCAAATACTTAGCGTAAGTCCCTTAGAAGGAATACTTTGAGTTGGATATGGCGATTGTTATGCCAACTTTTGCAGATTACGGGTGCTCAGTGAACTGGGGGCATTCAGGTTTGCGCCTTCATCCACACCTACGGAGAGGCGGTCAACGAGTTCACCGCCGAGCCATCCAGTGACGCAAGCCAGCGCCGTGCCAGCGGTAGAGAGCGCGACTGCGCCGCGTCCAGGATTTTTAGAGTCTTTTCGACGGGCGAACCAGCTTGCAGCAAATAAGCCGGTGACGATCACGTTGCCGATTCCGTGGACTAGGCCGATACGTTTAGCGCGCGTGTCTTGAGGGATCTCAAGGTAGTCGATAAGGCCGGGCACCGCGGCTGCTAGTCCGGTAACGACGCCTGTGCCCATCATGTAATGACTGGCAGTGGCCCAATCTTCATTGTTGGTCACTTTGCGGACGCCGTCGAAGATGGTTGCCGTGGCGAGCAGCCCCAGCGGGAACGCGATGAGCATTTGATGGATCGGATGTCCGAGAACTTTGGCTTTGCTTTCCATTTGAGAATCCCTCTGATTTCTGGATGAGCGGGCGTGGGAGCGGGTTGTGTGGTTCCACAGCTTGCGGATGAGAACGAGAAGCAGTGGAATTTGTAATTGCCATAATTTGTAATCGCCAAAATTCGAACGGCAACACCTCATCGCGTGGCGTTCTGCCGAATAGTGGCGTTGTGCCGAATGAGACTGTTTGTTAGTTTGGCATTGATGGCTTCACGCGACGCCGAAGAGGTGAGAGAAAAGATCGAGGCTTTGTACCGGACGGAATCGGGACGGGTACTGGCGACGCTTGTGCGGTTGCTTGGGGATCTGGATATTGCGGAAGAGGCGATGCATGAGGCATTCGCGGCCGCGATGGAATCTTGGCCGAAGAGTGGTACTCCCGAAAATCCGCGGCCATGGCTCATTTCTACGGCGCGATTCAAGGCCATTGATGGGATGCGCAGGCGCGCGCGGTTTGACGGAGCGCAGGCGGAGATCACGCACCACATCGAACAATTGGCGGCTTCCCAAGGCGAGGAGACGGGCGACTACGAGATCGAAGATGACCGGCTGCGACTGATCTTCACGTGTTGCCATCCGGCTTTGCCGCCCGAGGCGCAGGTGGCGCTCACGTTGCGTGAGGTCTGCGGCCTAACTACTGAGGAGATCGCCAGGGCATTTCTGGTCACGCCGGCGACGCTGGCGCAACGCATTGTGCGCGCGAAGGCGGTGATCCGCGACAAAGCGATTCCTTACCAAGTTCCGGCGCAACAAGAATTGACTGCGCGGCTGCAGGCGGCACTGCTTGTCATTTATCTCATCTTCAATGAAGGCTATTCGGCGGAAGCTACGGGGGCTGACCTCAGCCGTGAGGCGATCCGGTTGGGCAGGCTTCTCAAAGAACTGTTGCCAGAACCCGAAGCTTTGGGACTGTTAGCCCTCATGCTTTTGCAGGAATCGCGCAGAGCAGCGCGAAGCTCCGGCGATGGTGAAGTAATACTGCTGGAACAGCAAGACCGAGCACTTTGGAACAAGGACCAGATCACCGAAGGCATTACGCTTGCTGAGTCGGCGCTTAGGACCGGCCGTTTTGGAGCCTATACGCTGCAAGCGGCGATCGCGGGGGTGCATGCCGGAAGTATTTCATCCGCGTCTACGGATTGGGGAAGAATCGTGAAGCTGTACGACCAGTTACTGAGAATCCAGCCTTCTCCTGTTGTGGAGTTGAACCGGGCAGTCGCTGTTGCGATGGCGGAGGGGCCAGAGAAGGGAATCTCACTGATCGAAGATCTGCTAGCTCGTGACCAACTTTCAAAGTATTACCTTGCCTATTCCGCCCATGCGGACTTGTGTCGCAGGGCGGGCAGACCCGCAGACGCCCGTGCGTCCTACGAAAGGGCATTGGCCTTGGCGTCGCGGGAGCCGGAGCGCCGTTTCCTGGCGAAACGGCTTGCGGAACTAAAATAAAAAAAAATTAAAAAAAGTTTGGCCGGGGTGTCGATTTTCGCGTACTGGCCACGACTATAGGATGAACAAGCGGCTGCCATCAGCGGGGCTGCTTGAAAACTGATAGAGGAGAAGAGATATGCCGCACTACATGGTTTCTGGTTACTTGCCTGACAACTTTGACCCGTCGACACAGACCGAAGAGATGATGGAGGAGATCCATGCGCTCAATCGCGAGATGATCGCGGCGGGCGTGAGGAAGTTTGCTGGCGGTCTGGGTGCCACGCGCACGTTGCGTCCGCAGAAGAATGGTGAGTTGCTTGTGACTGACGGGCCGTACTTGGAGACCAAGGAACACGTGGGCGGGCTTTGGATACTGGAGTGCAAAGACATGGACGAGGTGCTTGCGTGGGCGCGAAAGGGCGTGAAGGTTTGCCGATTTCCGGTGGAAGTGCGGGAGATCTTCTTTATGCCGGCGCCGGAGAAGTAGTAGTTAGTCGCCAGTCAGTGGTCAGTTGTCAGCATGCAGTAGGCAGGAGGAGAAACCACTATGCGTAGAAATTACCTTCGCGGAGCCAGAGGGTGCGTGTTGTTTGTGTTGTTTGGCTTTGCGCAGCTCGCTACGGCACAGGACGCAAAAGTCGCATACGCGAAG
>JAICLA010000008.1 GCA_025927695.1 Terriglobales bacterium
AAGATAGCCAAGTGCTGGCATCCGTATTGCAGCGTAGCCAGTTGGTACCTATGGCGCAGCCTCGACCATCCGGCGGAGCCTTAAACCATCACTTGTTGTATTCTGTACAAACGCATGGCAGAGACTTCCAAAAAGATTCGCGTGCTGGTCGCCAAGCCCGGCCTGGACGGACACGACCGCGGCGCCAAAGTCATCGCCCGCGCCCTGCGCGACGCCGGAATGGAAGTCATCTACACCGGCCTGCGGCAGACCCCCGAGATGATAGTGAACGCCGCGCTGCAAGAGGACGTAGACGTGATCGGCCTATCGATACTCTCAGGCGCGCACAATACCATCGTCCCGCGCGTGATGGACTTGATGAAGCAGCACAAGATGGACGACGTGATCGTCGTCCTCGGCGGCACCATCCCGCAGCAAGACCTGCCCCAACTGACCTCAGCCGGCGTGGCTGCTGTCTTTGGCCCCGGCACCCCGATGCAGGGCATCATCGATTTCATCCGCGGCAACGTAAAACCCCGCGGCGTCCCCGCCTAGCAATTCGTCCCACTTAAAAATATCGAACTAACCGACCGTTTGGCATGAGGTCTAAGCCACCACTAAGAGGTGAGCCATGTCAAAAAAGCGTTCCCTTTCTCTGGGTCTTGTAGCTTTCGCACTTGTTTCCCTATCCGGTTCCGCAGGCGCTCAACGCTGGGGCCACAACCTCAGCATGAACACCACCAATTCCGACAGCACCGACTGTCAGGATCATATCCACATTTATTCTGACGATCTTCCGGCCATTGCCAATAGCGAAGAAGTTGTGAGCTTGGCCAATTCGCCCATCACCGTGACCGCCTCTCAGAATGGCGGCATCCACGTTCGCACATGGGACAAGAGCGAGATTAGCGTAAAACTATGCCGCGCCGCTGCAGCCCGCACGCAGAGCGAAGCCAACAGCGTTCTCAGCCAGGTCCATTTGAACCACAACGGAAACCAGATCACGGTGAACGGGCCGGACGGTTCCAACAATGATGATGTCACGTGGTCGTCTGTGCTCCTTGTTTTCGCCCCGCGTGGCGCTACTCTCGACCTTTCCGTCCACAACGGCGGCATCTCTCTGAACAAAGTTGACGGAAACATCACCGCACATGCACTGAATGGCGGCATCTCTCTGAAGCAATCCACTGGCAAGATCAATGTGGAGGCCCAGAATGGCGGCGTCTCCATCAAGGACTGCGGCGGAGACGTCACGGCAACCGTGCAGAACGGCGGCCTCAGCATTCAGCTTGGCCAAACATGGAACGGCGCCGGTCTCGACGCTAAGTCTCACAACGGAGGCCTCGTAGTGGAGATCCCCAAGAATTTCGCGTCATCACTCGAGGTTTCTGCCGGGCGCTATTCGTCGCTGATCTGCAAAGCTGACGCCTGCCAAAATGGCGAGAAGACTTGGGACGACAACGACCGCATCTTCCGCATCGGCTCGAATCCCATCATCAAAGCGTCCACCATCAATGGAGGCACGGTGATCAAGCAGCGCGGCGGGAACGGCGACGGCGACATCTAACACATTCCCTAATTTATGATTGGCTGCGTGAACCCCACGCAGCCATTTCTTTTGTCCCTGCCCGCCATTGCCCAATGACATTCAAGGGCCCAGACGGCATCACCGTCATCCGCCACGACCGCTATACAGTCTTGCGGCTTGAGAGTAGCGACGGCTACAACCGCCTGCGCATCAATAAAGTCCGCACGCTGACGGAGGAAGTGGAATCGCTGTCGGCATCTACCTCGCCGAAGGCACTCATCATCAAAGGCAACGAACATTTTTTCTCTGCAGGAGCGGATATCAATGCCATTAATGCCCTGAGGGGCGCTGATGCGTATGACTTCGCGCTCGCCGGGCAGCGTTTAATGAACACGGTTGACCACTTCCCTGCGACGGTGATCGCGTCCATCAACGGCTACTGCATGGGCGGCGGACTCGACCTCGCGCTAGCCTGCGACTTACGCATCTGTTCGCCCAAGTCCATCTTCGGGCATCGCGGCGCCTCGCTCGGGATCATGACCGGCTGGGGCGGCACCCAGCGTCTGCCGCGCCTAATCGGAAAGGGGCGGGCCTTGCAGATGTTTCTTGCCGCTGAAAAACTCCATGCGGAAGAAGCGTTGAAGATCGGGTTGGTGGACGAAATATCGGATAAGCCCACAAGCAAAGCTCAGGAGTGGGTGCAGACCAAACTGCAAGACTCGCCGCTCTATCGCCAGCGTTGACGCGATTGCTCCGCTCTTCGCGCTCCTGTATCGTAAAGAGTTTCCTTACCAATACGATTCGCCCATGCCTGAGACCACCAATAACGTACTCCAGACCAAGATCGACGCGACCTCTCCCCGCTTTGAAAAAAACATGCGTGCCATGGCCGATCTCATGGTGCAGATTCACGCCGAAGAAGAGAAGATACGTGAGGGCGGTGGCGCTAAAACTATCGACAGCCAGCACGCCAAGAAACGCCTCACCGCCCGCGAACGCATCGAGTTGTTGATCGATCCTGAGACGGAATTCCGCGAGCTCGGCCTCTACGCCGCCTTCGGAATGTATGAAGAGTGGGGCGGAGCGGCTTCTGCGGGGGTCGTGACAGGGCTTGCCCGCGTCCACGGACGGCTTTTCATGCTCATTGTGAACGACGCGACGGTAAAGGCCGGAGCGTTCTTCCCGATGACGTCGAAGAAAGTCATCCGCGCACAGAACATCGCGATCGAGAACCGCATCCCCACGATCTATCTCGTCGATTCCGCCGGGGTCTTCTTGCCACTTCAGGAAGACGTCTTTCCGGACACAGACGATTTCGGTCGCGTCTTCCGCAACAATGCCGTCATGTCTGCCATGGGCATTCCGCAGATCGCTGCCATCATGGGCATGTGCGTCGCCGGCGGCGGATATCTGCCCGTGATGTGCGACCACATATTAATGACCGAAGGCAGTGGACTCTTTCTCGCCGGTCCCGCGCTCGTACAGGCAGCCATCGGGCAGAAGTACACAGCGGAAGAACTCGGCGGAGCGAAGATGCACGCACAGATCGCCGGCACCATCGACTATCGCGAAGAGAATGATGAGGCCTGCATCGAGCGCATCCGCTCATTGGTCGAGAAGATGGGCGACCGCACGGTGAAAGGTTCGCCCTACAGCGTGACCGAAGAGCAAGAGCCGGAACTCGAATCGGAAGAGATCTACGGCATAGTCGAGTCAGACGTTTCGAAACCGTATGACATGCATGAGATCATCGCCCGCATCGTCGACGCCAGCAAGTTTGACGAATACAAAGCTGAGTACGGAAAGACACTACTGTGCGGCTACGCACGCATAGGCGGACACGCCGTCGGCATAGTCGCCAACCAAAAAACACATGTACAGCACACCGACTCGCGAACCGGCGAGATGCGCATGGAGTTCGGCGGCGTCATCTACACCGAGTCTGCTGACAAAGCCGCCCGCTTCATCATGGACTGCAACCAGAATCTTGTCCCACTAGTCTTCTTACATGACGTAAACGGCTTCATGGTGGGGCGGGATGCTGAGTGGAGCGGCATCATCCGCGCTGGGGCAAAGATGGTGAACGCAGTATCCAACTCTATCGTGCCCAAGATCAGCGTGATCATCGGTGGAAGCTTCGGCGCCGGACATTACGCCATGTGCGGCAAAGCCTTCGATCCCCGTTTCGTCTTCGCCTGGCCCACGGCTCGTTACGCCGTCATGAGTGGCGCCTCCGCCGCTGGAACACTCGTCGAGATAAAGATCAAACAACTAGAGCGTGGCGGCAAAAAACTGAGCGACGAAGAAAAAAAAGCGCTCTACGACGAAACCAAAGCCACCTACGACCGCCAGACCGACCCGCGATACGGCGCGGCGCGCCTGTGGATCGACGCCATCATCGATCCACTCGACACACGCGAAGTTTTGATCGACGCGCTGCAAGCGGTGTCTCTGAACCCTGAAGTGCCCAAGTTCAGTGTGGGAGTGCTACAGACATGATGAATCAAGATGAGCTTAACCGCGGAGGCGCGGAGGCGCGGAGTGAATTGCTTCATAAGAATTTGACCGAAGCAATCATCGGCGCTGCTATTGAAGTTCACAGGCATTTGGGACCAGGTCTCCTTGAGTCCGCCTATGAAGAATGTCTGTGCCACGAACTCGCATTAAGATCCGTTAAGTTCGAACGTCAGGTGGTTCTTCCGGTTTCCTATAAGGGTGTGAATCTTGATTGTGGTTATCGCATTGATTTATTAGTTGAGCACCTCGTGGTTGTTGAACTTAAATGTGTAGAAAGGCTTCAGCCGGTCCACGATGCTCAGTTGCTGACCTACATGAAACTGAGCTCGAAAGAGGTTGGACTCATCTTCAACTTCCACATTGAAGTGCTAACAAGAGGCGGTGTTATACGCAAAGCCTTGTCTAAACCGTTTGTCCTCCGCGCCTCAGCGCCTCCGCGGTGAAAATGACCGTCAAACTCATCGAATGTCCGCGTGATGCCTGGCAAGGTCTTCCCGGCCAGATACCCACTGACACCAAGGTTGCCTATCTACGTGCGCTGATCTCAGCGGGCTTCAAACATATTGACGCAGTCTCTTTCGTCTCCCCGAAAGCCGTGCCCCAAATGGCTGACTCCGAGGACGTTCTCAGCAAGCTCGATCCGCCGGATGACGTCGAGATCATCGGCATCGTAGTGAACGAAAAGGGTGCCCAACGCGCGATCGCCACTGAGGCAGTGCGCACACTGGGCTTTCCCTACTCCGTCTCGCCGACATTCCTGGAAAAAAATCAGAAGCAATCCCTCGAAGATGCCGCCGAGCAACTGGAACGCATCAAGGGGCACGCCGACGACGCCGATCTCGATGTCGTCGCATATATCTCCATGGCCTTCGGCAATCCGTATGGCGATTTGTGGAATGTCGAAGAAGTCTCGGAGGCGGTCGGCATTCTCGCTGACATGTCCATAAAGCAAGTCTCACTGGCCGATACAGTGGGCGCAGCTGCTACCGCGACCATCGCTGATGTCGTCGGCACTGTCATCTCACAGTACGATCACCTCGAGATCGGCGTGCACTTACATAGCCGCGCGGATTCCGCAATCGAAAAACTTCTGGCTGCCTATGACGCCGGAGCGCGTCGCTTTGACTCCGCCATCGGCGGACTCGGCGGCTGCCCCTTCGCGCAGGATTCTTTGGTGGGCAATATCTCGACAGAAAATGTTCTCAAAGCGTTGTTGCAGCGCGACGCAGATATCCCACTAAAACATTCCATCTCAGACGCCGCAGCAATCTCCGCTGAGATTGCCGCACAATACGGCCACTAGGATCCTTATGAGCGATTACAAGACACTTTTTCTTTCCGAATCCGCCGGCGTCGCTACCATCACCTTCAATCGTCCTGATAAACGCAACGCTGTTAGTTTCGAGCTCGTCGCTGACCTGATGCTCGCGTTGAAAGAAGTGGAGGAATCGTCGTCAGCCCAAGTGCTTATCATCACCGGATCTGGCAAAGCCTTCTGTGCGGGTATGGATCTTGAAGACTTGAAAAAACTCGTCGGCCGATCCCACTCAGATAATGTTGCTGACTCCAAAGTCATGGCTAACATGTTTCGGCGCATCTACGAATTCCCTAAGCCGACGATCGCCGCGGTCAACGGCGCTGCCATTGCAGGCGGCACCGGCATCGCCACCATGTGCGACTTCACCTTTGCCGTACCGGAGGCAAAATTTGGATACACGGAAGTGCGCATCGGATTCGTCCCTGCCATCGTCTCCTCATTCCTCGTTCTGCAAGTCGGCCATAAGATCGCACGCGACCTGCTCCTCACCGCACGGTTGTTTGACGCCGCCGAAGCGCATCGCTACGGATTGGTAAACGAAGTGGTTCAGCCAGACAACTTGATGTCCCGCGCACTGGAAACGGCGAAGTTGTTGCTGGAAAACAGCCCCTCTTCCGTTCGCGCCACCAAAGCGCTCATCAACGGGTTCATCAAAGATGCGCTAGACAATCAGGTCGCGGCCGCAATCGAAGACAACGCCCGCATCCGCAGCACCGCAGACTTCCGGGAAGGCATCTCATCGTTCCTGGAGAAACGCAAACCAGTGTGGAGTGGAAAATGAGATCTTTGCTCATCGCAGGACTCTGCCTTGGGACATCCATAGCCGGCTTCGCGCAGAACACACTCAGCTATGCGAAAGCTAAGGAGCTCGGCCGCAAATACACCTCCGCGCTCTATGCCAATGACACTGCCATCCTCTGGCCCAATATGACCGCACGGATGCAGGAGTCGTTAAAAGATCAGGCATCACTCGCAGCGTTCGACGACAAGGCAAAGCAGCAACTGGGCAGAGAAATAAAGCTGATCAAAGAAGTGGTTTTGCCGAACCAGGATTACATCATCTACACGCGCCTGACTGAATTCGACAAGGTTCAGCCGCGCATCGTTGTGCAGTTCACGTTCGACCAGAATGCAAAGATTGCCGGCTTTTTCGTCACTGCTGAACAGAACGCCGCCGAATCAAAATTCCTCGATTACAAAGACAAGACCGCGTTCACACTACCCGTCACGGGCGCGTGGACCGTCTATCAGGGCGGCCGCACGGTCTTTGACAATTACCACGCTGCGTCCATCGACCAGCGTTTTGCCTATGACCTGATGGTCATCCGCGATCAACGCCAGTATTCCAACAAAGGTTGGGAGTTGAGTGATTTTTTTTCTTACAATCAGCCGGTACTGGCCCCAGCTGCAGGCAAAGTCGCGTCCGCTGTGGATGAGTACGACGACAACGCTCCGTTGCATCCCAGTCGCGAGAATCCACCGGAAGGAAACAATATAGTTATTGATCATGGCAATGGTGAGTTCTCCATGCTTGCGCATCTCAAGCGCGGCAGCGTGAAGGTGAAAGCCGGTGACAAAGTCACCGCCGGTCAGCTCATCGCCTTCTGCGGTAACAGTGGCAATTCGCCTATTCCACACCTGCACTATCACGTTCAAAACTCCGCCACGTGGATGAAAGGTGAAGGCCTCCCCATCCAAGTCCATGAATATCTCTCCAATGGCAAACCCGTCGAAGTGGGCGAGCCGTCGCGCGGTGAGGTCCTCGAAAAGAAATGAATACCCACATCACCGTGGAAGCGCCCGTCCGGGTGCGCTATGCCGAGACTGACAAGATGGGCGTCGTCTATCACTCGAATTTCATTGTGTGGTTTGAGATCGGGCGCGTGGAACTGCTGCGCCAGATGGGCTTCCGTTATCGCGACATGGAGCGCGAAGATGATTGCCATATCGCCGTTGTCGACGTTCGCTGCCGCTACAAAGCTCCCGCACGCTATGATGACGAACTGATCATTCGTACTCAAGTGAAGCATCTGCGCGGCAGCATGATCACATTTCACTATGAAGTAGTTCGAGCGGAAGACAAAGTTATTCTCGCCGAAGGCGAGACCATGCACATTGTGGTGAACTCACAGTTTGAAAAGACGACGCTGCCGGACAAATATGCGCGTGCCTTTGCCGCCGCTATCAAGGACGAAGCCTGACCGATGCATGCCCTCCACATCAACGGCAATGACCTTACGTTAGAAGATCTGTGCGAGGTCGTTTATTGGCGCCGCCCCGTGCTGCTCGCAGCGGAAGCCCGCAGCGGCGTAGAACGCACCCGCGCAGTGGTCGATGATCTGGTCGCGAATGATCGTCTCGCTTATGCCATCACTACCGGCGTAGGCATGCTAAGCGACGTGCGCATCAGCCCGGATCAAAATCGCGAACTGCAAGTTAATCTGCTCCGCTCTCATGCAGTAGGCGTAGGCGAGCCGCTCTCTGAGGCGGAGACGCGCGCCATGTTGCTACTGCGTGCAAACTCGCTGGCGAAAGGATTTTCCGGTGTTCGTCCGGAAGTCATTAATACATTGTGCGAGATGTTGAACCGAGGTGTGCATCCCGTCGTTCCATCGCAAGGCAGCGTAGGCGCCAGCGGAGATTTAGCTCCGCTGGCGCATTTGGCACTGGTGCTGATCGGCGAAGGAGAGGCGTTCGTTTCGGACACGCCGCGAGGACCGGGCAAGCCGGAACGACGCGGAAAGAAAATGTCTGGCGCAAAGGCTTTCGCGGCCGC
Source organism: Terriglobales bacterium (assembly GCA_025927695.1). Classification (GTDB taxonomy): domain Bacteria; phylum Acidobacteriota; class Terriglobia; order Terriglobales; family Acidobacteriaceae; genus JAICLA01. The sequence continues at coordinate 8,119 of JAICLA010000008.1, forward strand.
CCAGATCAAGCCCCTCACTCTCGAGGCCAAAGAAGCCATCTCCCTCATCAACGGAACACAAGCCATGCTGGCTGTTGGCTCGCTTGCACTTCTTTCGGCAGAAACGCTCGCAGCCTCGGCCGATGTCATCGGCGCGCTCACCGTTGACGCGCTCAAAGGCACTGATGCCGCATTCGACGAACGCATCCACTCCGCGCGTCCGCATGCCGGGCAGTCATTGGTCGCCGCCAATCTGCGCAAGATGCTTGCCGGCTCTGCTATCCGCGAGTCGCATCGCGATTGCGGCAAAGTGCAGGACGCCTATTCCCTCCGCTGCATCCCCCAAGTGCATGGCGCGGTGCGGGACACTCTCGCCTTCTGCCGCAAGGTTTTTGAGACGGAGATGAATTCCGCGGTAGATAACCCGCTGGTCTTCGCACAAGGCAAGCAGATAGGAAAGCCCAGAGCTATCGTGGAAGAAGCCGCAGGCGACATCGTCTCTGGCGGAAACTTTCACGGCGAGCCGGTGGCCTTCGCGCTCGATTACCTTGCCATTTCCCTAACGGCTCTTGCCGGCATCTCAGAGCGGCGTCTCGAGCGTCTCGTTAATCCACTGCTCAATGAAGGCTTGCCGCCGTTCCTCGCCGCGGGCGCCGGACTCAACTCCGGATTCATGATGCCCCAAGTCACCGCCGCCGCTCTGGTGAGTGAGAACAAAGTGCTTTCGCATCCCGCCTCGGTCGATTCCATTACGACATCAGGCAATAAAGAGGACTATGTCTCCATGGGCATGGGCGGCGCTATCAAGCTGAAGAGGGTTATCGCCAACTCGCGTATGGTCCTGGCGATCGAAGCCACCGCGGTTGGGCAAGCGCTGGATTTTCTCGCACCGCTTAAGACCAGCAAACGGGGACAGCAAGCACATGCCGCCATCCGCTCGGTCACTGATACTGTTTCGCATGACCGCGTGCTCGCCGGCGATTTCGCCAAAGTGGCGGAGTTGATTGAGAGTGGAAAGATCGCGTCAGCTTTGGGCAACTGACACACCTTCGAGCCCCAACTCCCTAGCCACGCCCTTCATCGCCTCGATACAGAAGGTGATGTGCTCATCCAGATCCTCGCCCAGATCTGCCGCGCCATTAACAATGTCATCCCGATTCACGCTACGGGCAAACGCTTTGTCCTTCATCTTCTTCCGGATCGATTTCGCATCCACATCAGCTACCGCTTTAGTTGGTTTCACCAGCGCCGCAGCAGTAATAAGTCCACTGAGTTCATCACAGGCGTACAACGCCTTTTCCATCGGCGTCTCGCGCTTCACGCCGCTGTAATCGGCGTGTGACAAGATGGCACGCAGCACATCCTCCGGATACCCCTTCTCACGCATGATCTTGTTCCCCACGAACGGATGCTCTGCCGGCGTGGGATATTTCTCATAATCAAAATCATGCAGCAATCCGGTGATGCCAAACTTTTCTTCGTCCTCACCAAGCTTCTTCGCGTAAGCGCGCATGCACGCCTCCACTGCCAAGGCGTGTTTCCTAAGACTTTCTGACTGCGTATATTCCGTTAGTAATTCCCAAGCATCTTTTCGCGTCATACTTCGTTACTTATAGTTCATTCCTTGACCTTTCGCTAGGCTAGCAGCAGCTCACTCCATTGGATTCTTCAAGCTTGGTCGCAAAAATATGGGGCCAGCCTCGCGGCTGGCCCCAAGTGTTGTTATCCGACAGTGGTTAGAAGTAGATCTTCACCGCTATCTGTGACTGACGACCAGGGGCCGCACCGGTGATCTGGCCGAAGGTGCTGGCAGTGGAGATCAGGTTATTGCCTCCGAACGTAGGGGTTGACGAAGGGTTATTGAAATTGGTGTGATTGAAGACGTTGTAGCTCTCCAACCGCAGTGCCATATACACGTTTTCATTCCCAGGCAAGAAGTAGATGTCCTTCTCGATGGTCATGTCGGTATTTTCCAATCCCGGTCCGTGCAAGGGGTTGCGGTGGATGTTGCCGAATGAGCCGATCGGCTCGTTCTGCACAACCCCGTTGGGATTGAAGAAGTAAAACTTCCCGTCGTTGTTTACGGTTCCGAGCAGGTTTTGCGGCTGCCGCGGGTCCGTCATCTGGAACTGTCCGATCTGCAGAGGAACTTCAGGGCAGACATAGAACTGCAGACCGGAGGTGCAAAACAGCGAGTTAGAGCCGGTCTGGCGAATGTCAAACGGTTGACCTGTAGCCAGCGTGGTAATACCGGTGACCTTCCAGCCCTTCCCGATCACATCCGGCAACCAGTGCAGCCCAGGAGCGTTCTTCCAGTTGGGGACCAGATATATCGGTGAGAATACGAAGCGATGGCGAACGTCAAACTGCGAGTCGCCGTAGTTCAGCGAAGGAACAAACGCGTTGTAGCCGCGGGCGGATCCGCCAAAGCCCGAGTTTTCAAAACTGGAGCCGTTGTCGAGAGCGTGGGAATAGGTATAGCTTGCTTGGAACGTCAAGCCATGCGTGAACCCCTTTCTCGCGCTCAGCTGCAGCGAATTGTAATTCGAGCTTCCGCCGCTTGCGATCAAGCCAACGCTTCCGAATATATTGCCATTTCCGTTCAGCGTGTGGGTTGGGAAGAAGAACCCTTGCAAAGTGCGGTTGGTTATGCAACTGGGGTTCGCCAAGCATGCGTCATGTCCAGCTTGCGTGATGGGGTTGCCCTCAGTAGTGATTTGGTTATGCCGGGCCAACGCGCCCACGTACGCGACCGAAGCAATGATGTTGCTTGGCAGTTCGCGTTCGATGGTCAGGTTGAAATTCTGTGAATACGGCATCGTGTAATTCGGGCTGTACTGCGATAGGCCGAACGGCTCGAACACGCTGAAGTCGGGCGACGATCCAGCCGTCGGAAAAGTGAACGGGAATTTATTCGGGATCGACGTCGCTCCGATAGATTGGCCAGCGGGGTTATCTTTGTCTGGAGGTGTGAAACCACCGTTGATATCCGCAAACGGATTTGCGAATTGCGGAATGCCGCCGAGGTCAGCGATACCACCCGAATTTTGGCCGAAGGGCGGGTCCTCCAGATTTTGAAGCGACCCTTCTTCTTCCGTGCGGTTGAAGTAGATGCCATAACCCGCGCGGATGGAGAGCTTATGCGAATCGCCGTCAGATAGGAAGCCTAGGGATGGAGCATAAGCGAAGCCGATCCTCGGGCCAACGTGCTTCCACGTAGTCTTCGAACCGGTTCCATTGTTGCAGCCGGGGTCACCGGGATAGCTCAGTCCAACTGGTGCTGTCGGGAAGACTGTAGATTGCTGCCCAGGAATGTAGCAGGTGACGCCGATCCCGCCGAATTGCTTGTTGTTCCAGGGGGTGTCAATCTGCCACCCAGCGCCCAGAGTCACGGTAAGGTTGGGGCGGGCCTTCCACTGGTCTTGCCCGTAGAAGTAGTTCTCATAGGCGACTGCGTTGATGATCGCGCCGGACCCTTGTGCATAGCTTGCTGTGTTGCCCAGCAGGAAGTCGAGATTAGCATCGCCCGAGGTGAACGGGTTGGTACTAGCGTTGAAGCCGTAAGAGCCGTCGATGTTATTGAAGAACGGATTATCGACATTGAAACGGCGACCGTCCCAGCCGAACTTCAGCGTGTGGTTGCCCGCCACTTTGGTGAGGTTGTCATCAAACTGGTAAGTTTGATCTACGCGTGGTTGCGGGCCGTTCGTGCTGAAGCCGATAGTAAAGGAGTTCTGGACGGAGATCACCGGTAACTGGAGGTTGCTTGCCGGCGGCTGCACATTGATGCCCAACCCGAAAGAAGTTGGGTCAATGCTATTTACTGGCAACACCGCGCCGAAATTAAAACGGGTATAGCCTGCGCGGAATTCATTAAGTAACGTAGGACTAAAAGTGTGGGTCAGGCTGGCTGTGAATTGGTGCGTTTCGCGTTCCGCATGCTCAGGAAATCCCGGCAGATTTGCACCTGTAAACGGCAAGTCGTCCTGAGACGGTGAGTGCTGGAAGATTCCTACGAAATAGATGGAGTTATTCTGTGTCGGCGTTAAGTCAAAGCGCATGATGCCCTGGTCGGTGCGCTGCGTAGTGATTGGATTGAAGAGGAACCTGTTTCCGGACGTGGGTAGCGGAACGAACGCGTTTAAAAGTTTCGCTGAAATAGGGTTGATTGCCCCTGCGAAGTTTTTTCCCAGCTTGGCGCCGCAGGAGGCCCAAGTGTCTCCGCCGTTACCTGTGGTGCAACCCGGAATAACCAGCGTCGAAGGTATGTAAGCCGGGATAGGCGGATTTTTGACAGGATCGGTTCCCGTGCCGGGCTGGATCGCGTTCAAGGTCGAAGCTGAGAAATCCCCTCCCCGTTGCGCCGCGGTGGGCACGAGAGTGTTACCAATGCCATCCGGGGTTCTGGCACGCGTCCCCTGATAAGACAGGAAGAAGAAGGCCTTGTCCTTGATCACAGGCCCGCCCACGGTGCCACCAAAAATGTTCTGGTGGAAAACAGAGGCTCCCGGACCATTGCAGTTCCCGGCAGAATCGTGGGTATGGCACTTGTTCTGGAAGAAGTTTGCCGTATTCAGGAAAGTGTCACGATAGAAATCGAAAGCGCCGCCATGGAATTTATTGGTTCCATTCTTGATGTTAACGCTGACAATACCGCCGGAGTTGCGCGAATACTCAGGATTCAGCGAGCTCGTAACCAAGCTGAATTCTTGCACCGCGTCAGGGCTCGGGATAACTACCGCCGTGTTCAGCGGCGCGTCGTTGATGTCAGTCCCGTTCACCAGGAAGCTGGTCTGCTGCGTCTGGCTTCCGTTTACGGAGAAAGTGCCGAAGCGATCGCTCGATGCTTGAACGCCCGGGAACAATAATTCAAGTTGGGTGAAGTTCCGGCCGATGAGCGGCAGATCCACCGCTTGCTGCGCGTCCACTAAATAGTTCTTCTGAATGTTGGTTGTGTCCACTTGGACTGGATTTGCTGTGACATCGACGGTCTCAGTCGTATTTCCGACCTTCAACTGAATGTTCTGCACATACTGTTGGTCGATCACCAGGGTGATGTTGCTGGCCTTAAACTTTTGGAATCCGCTGGGCTCTGTGGAGACTGAGTAGGTACCCACTGGGAGTCGCAGGAACTGATATGAACCGTCCGCCTGTGTCGTGGCGCTATACACTACGCCCGTCTGCTGGTTTGTGGCCGTGATAGCAAGATTTGGGACCGCCGCGCCGCTTGGATCTGTAACGGTGCCACGAATGCGAGCGGAAACGTCCGCTGCAAAAGCACCGGCAGCCAGCGTAACTACCAAAAACAGCAGTAAGGCTGACTTTCTTAAATCCTTAAAAGCCATGACTGTACTCCTTCATAGGGGATTTGGGTAACAGCATCTTAATTCTGAAGCATTTCAGCTGCCAAGCCCTTAACTAAGAGAACACTAATAATTTCAGTAACTTAGGTTTGTCGGTCGCGCAGAAGAATCGCATTTCTAATAATCTCGCATTGCGAGAGATACGGAATCTAAAACCTATGTAAGATGGGAACTACTAATCGGCAACGGTGGAAAGATACGCGATTTAGAATGTGCGACAAACAGGGAATTCGATCACTGCGAAACTCAACCGTATTGAACTTCGAATCCGTTAGAACATCGAAGCAAAACAGCGTTCAAAAATTGATGTCCGGTGATAATCAAACTGCAATGGCACGAATATAGTTAGTAACCCCCAATCCAAATCGCGATTAATTACGAGAATCTACCTGTTTTCTCCCCTATTTCTCCGGTTATATTGGATGGATTATAGGGCCATTGTCGAAATTTATATTGACATCAGAGGCATCTATACCGCAAAGTTACTACCGCAGTAAAGATGTATGGACAGAAGCCCGCTCTGGCCTCTTCCAACACCTGATGGCCACAACTCTAGCACCCGTAGATTCACGGGAAGTATTGAGGTGCGACCACTGTCACCTCGTCCAATTCCGGACCAACAACAATCTTTGCAGAAAATGTCATCTCTCGCTCGAGCCGGATCCCGAGCCTGAGCCGATCCTTGCCGAAGCCACGCCTGCGCCTATGGGCAATGGCGGCAGCGTGCAGATCGCACTCGCCATTCGTGCCTTGCGCCAACGCAGCGGACTAAGCCAGCGTCAGCTTGCCTTGCGCATGTCCGTACCGCGTACTTACGTCTCAAAGATCGAGAATGACAAAGCCACTCCTACGCTTTCTTCACTCGAGCGTTTGGCGGCGGCTCTTCAGATCTCCGTCTGTGAACTGCTGGAAACCTCTACGCACAATCCCGCGCGGCAGGCAGAGATGGACGCTCTTATGGCCGACGAGTTTATCTCAGAATTGGCCCCATTCATCACCAAGCTGGATGCGATGCAACGCTCTTCTCTGCTGACTCAGGTGCGTGAGTTGACCACGCGCCCGCGGCGTAGCGTATAGACTTTGTTCTAACTCCCGGGCCGGGGTCCTAGGACTCCGGCTTTATTTTGCTTTAATCTATTCCTCGCAGAAATGAACATCCAGGAAAACGTTCCTCTTGCACCGCTCACTACCCTAAAGGTTGGCGGACCCGCGCGCTATTTCGTTGACGCGACGGGCTACGACGACGTCCTCTTTACCGTCGAGTACGCGCGTTCGAATCACATGCCTTTGTTCATCCTTGGTGGCGGCAGCAACTTGGTCGTCTCTGACAACGGATGGCCGGGCCTCGTCCTGAAGATGAACGTCCGAGGCGTTGAAGAGCGTGTTGGTGAAGGCGGCAAGCTCGAGTTCGAACTCGGCGCGGGCGAGAATTGGGACGATTTCGTGGCGCTGAGCGTGAAACGCAATTGTGCCGGCATTGAGACTATGAGCGGCATTCCCGGCACTGTGGGTGGTACTCCCGTACAGAACGTAGGCGCGTACGGCCAGGACGTTTCCGAGACCATCACCAGCGTTCGCGCCCTCGACATGATGACCATGCAGATCATCGACATGTCGAACGAAGAATGTGCTTTCGGATATCGCAGGAGCGTATTCAATACCACCACGCGTGGGCGCTTCCTGATCCTGGGCGTCACTTTTGCGCTCACACCTGGCGGTTCGCCCAATATCACTTACGCAGACCTTAAGAATCGCTTCGCAAACACACAGCCAACGCTGCAGCAAACACGAGACGCGGTGCGCGAGATCCGTTTAAGCAAAGCCATGCTCATCGTCCCCGATGATGATGATTGCCGCAGCGCCGGTTCATTCTTCAAGAATCCCGTAGTGGACCAGGCGAAGTATGATCAGATCGCAGCGGTTGCCGCAGAACGCGGACTAGCCGCTCCGCCGAAGTATCCGGCAGGCAATGGCTCAGTAAAAGTTTCTGCTGCATGGTTGGTGGAACAATCCGGTTTTCACAAAGGCTACTCACGCGGCAACGTGGGCATCTCGCGCAAACACACGCTAGCCATTGTGAATCGCGGCGGCGCGACCGCAACAGAAGTCGTCGTGCTGAAAGAAGAAGTACAGATCGGAGTGGAAGATAAGTTCGGCGTACGTCTTTCCACCGAACCGGTCTTCGTGGGGTTCTAGCGCGCAGCGTTTAGATACTGGATCAGTTGTTCCCGCTCTTCGCTGAGTACCTCTTCTGGCTTGCCTTCTGCCACGATCTTGCCGTTTGCAATCTTCAAAACGCGATCCGCGATAGCGAAGACCTCGTCGAGCGCATGTGTGACGTAGATCACCGGAATGCGATGTTGCGTGTGATATTCGCGCAAGTCACGCAGGATCGCAGCTTTAGTCCCGTGGTCGAGCGCTGACATCGGCTCATCGAGCAACAGCATGCAAGGCTGGATCACAAGAGAGCGCGCCAAGGCGACTCGTTGTCTTTCGCCGCCAGACATGGCGCGTGGCTTGCGGTCACTAGCATGAGCGATGTGGAAGGATTCGATAATCTCGCCGATCCGCTGTTTTTTTTCACGTTCCGGCAACGTCCGGAGACCATAGCCGATGTTCTCGCGCGCCGTCAGGTGCGGAAACAGCGCGAGCTCCTGGAAGACATAACCTATTCGCCGTTCACGGGCAGGCAAGCGCGTTAAGTCGGTGCCATTTAGTAACACTCGTTCGGAATCTGGCTGCATGAGTCCAGCGATACACTCCAACACCGTCGTCTTCCCGGCTCCAGACATTCCGAACATGACAGTGATCTCTGCTCCGACGGAAAATGCGACGTCAAGGTCGAAGGTTCCTGCCCGCGACACGAGCTTTTTCGTGAGGTCGACGCACAAGACCGCACTTCCGGTAGCTTGTGTCACCGAGGCAACCACCGCGCTGCAAGCCTTCGGTTCACTGCATAGATGATCGCCAAAACTGTGAAAGAGAACAGCAGTAGCAATATGGCAGTGTGGTTAGCGCTCGCATAGTCAATGTCTTCAACTTTGTCGTATATATCCAACGAGATGGTGCGCGTAACGCCGGGAATATTACCTCCAACCATCAGCACCACTCCGAACTCACCAATGGTGTGAGCAAAACTCAACACCATTCCCGTCACGATGCCGCCGATAGAAAGCGGCGCGACAACGCGGAAGAAAGTCTCCATTTTTGAAGCACCGAGAAGGGATGCAGCGTCCCGCAGTCTTTGGTCAACCTGTGAAAAAGCAGCAGCAAAGGGCTGTACGGCGAACGGTAGGCTATACAGCACGGAAGCAATTATCAGTCCTTGAAAGCTGAAGACGAGTGAATGCCCTGACCACCCGTCGTACCAACGTCCCACAGGACTGCGAGAACCCATCGCAACGAGCAAATAAAAACCCAAAACGGTAGGGGGCAAGACAAGAGGAAGGGAGACCACTGCCTCCAATAGGAATTTCCAACGAACTCGAGTAAACGCGATCCAGTAAGCAAGTGGGACTCCGACTGCCAAAAGGATCAATGCCACTATGGAGGCAAGCTTTGCTGAAAGCCAAATGGCTTGCCAATTCACTAAGTTCATTTCTTATCCGAGTGAAACCCATAACGCTGCATGACGGCTATGGCAGCCGGCGTCTTAAGATATGCGAGAAAAGCTTTGGCTGACGCCTGTTGTTTCGAAGACTTTAATATGACTGCCGTCTGTTCCATGCGCGGATACGCATCCTGAGGGATTTCCACGAATCTGCCTTCACCCTTTAATGCGAGTGATACCGCAAATGACATGGCGGTGATACCGATATCGCCCCTACCGCTCTGGATCAACTGAGTGGTTTGCTCAGTGTTGCCACCCACCAGAAGTTTGGCTTTGACCTTGTCAGCTAATCCGAAATGTTTCAGGGCACTCATGGCCGCCTGTCCATAGGGTGCGTGCACGGGGTCGGCGATCGCTATTTTTCTTACAGCGGGATCAAGCAAAACATCTATTCCGCGTGTGAGGTCAAGCTTGGATTCATTGCGCACCCACAAAACCAGCCCCCCGTAGGCATACGGAATCAGTGTGTCAGCCAGGCCAGCACCCTGGAGTCTCTTGGGATACTCGCGGTCGGAAGAAAAAAATAGATCGTAGGGAGTTCCTTTTTGAATCTGGTCGAATAAACTCCCTGACGCGCCGGTTGTTAGATCAACTTTCACGCCTGATTGTTTTTCGAAGCCTGCGATGACGTCTTTGAACGCGGGTCCCACGTTCGACGCAGCTGCAATGGAGAGTTTCTGCGCCTGTGCGAAGCAGGCCAGGCAAAGTACCAGAATGACCAATCTATTAGCCAACAAATCATTCACCTCAGTAAGGATTCAGCTCTACCGCCGTTGCACGGATTTTCATCGATATCTCTTTTATCGCACTTGGGCTGACGGTTGGAGTGTTCACCTAGCTTCTGGTCAGCCACATGGATACGAACCTTCATGGGTGCTCGGGCTTCTCGGCCGCTGGTCCAGGGAACCCATATCGTTTCATGATGGAAGCCACCTCTGGTGAGTGTAAGTATTCGAGGAACTGCTCCGCGAGTGCCGCTTCCTTCGACGACTTTAATACCACCGCTGATTGCACCATACGTACATAGGCATCGTGTGGAATCTCGACGTAGCGTCCTTCGTCCTTGAGAGCCGGAGACAAGGCGAGCGATAGTGCCGTGACGCCGATCTCCGCGCCGCCGCTTTGAATGAACTGCGTGGTCTGCGAGATGTTCTCGCCGAGCACCAACTTGTCTTTAACTTTTTCGTAGAGACCGAAGTGCTCTAGCGCACTGACCGCGGCTCTTCCGTAGGGAGCATGCGCGGGGTTGGCAATAGCGACTTTTTTCACCGCGGGATCCAGCAACACCTTCATTCCTCTGTTCAGGTTGAGCTTCGAGCCGTTGGGTACCCAAAGAACGACGGTGCCCTCGGCGTAGTCGGTAAGGTGGTCCGCCTGGCCGGCGTCTTGCAGCCGCCGCGCGTATTCGCGGTCAGCGGAAAAAAAGAGGTCGAAGGGCGCTCCATTCTGTATCTGCGCAAAAAAATTGCCCGAAGAGCCGGTAATGAGTTCGACCCGTGCTCCGGTTTGCTTCTCAAAACCGGCGGTGACTTCTTTGAAAGCCGGACCAAGGTCCGATGCTGCGGCTATACGCAACTTTTGCGCGTGAAGGCGGGTAGCCAGACTCAATAAGAGGAACGCGGCGATCGACTTAAGCCCGGACAATCATCACCTCGGTAGACTTGATCAGCGCGGAAGCGGTCTCACCCTTCTTGAGCCCCATTTCGCGCACGGCATCTGCTGTGATGATTGAGGTGATGATCTGTCCTCCGATCGATAGCTTCACCTGCGCCATGAGCCCGCTGACCTTTACATCAGTCACGCGGCCTACCAGTTGGTTGCGACCGCTGATCGAACGAAAGTTTTTTCGCCGCGATTCCACAGGCTTGTGGCGTGTACTGTGCAGAAATTGGTCCAGTTCGCTCTCCGGTATGCGGTGGTGCCCGCCGCCCGTCTTTACAGTGCGGATCTTGTTCTGGTAGATCCACTGTTTGATAGTGGGATAACTCACCCCCAGCCGGATGGCTGCCTCTTTCGGCTTGATGAATCCGAGACCCATGTATGCGATTATATTCGATTTTATTCGATATGTTTATCTGGCTTTCATTAAGCTGTAAACGCGGTATGATTTTCACATCGCCGATCAAACTGAAACTTAGGACAAAGCTGTGCGTCTAATCGGTCAGAGGCTTTCATGCTTATCAAGAAGTCGCCCGAAGTCCCTTACTCGGAGATCACGAAGAAGACAGATTACCTAAGCCGCCGGTCATTCCTTACAGCCGCCGGCATCGCCGGGGCGGGCTTGGCCGCTTCCAAGGTGCTGCCCGAAATGCTGTCTCCGGAGCTTGCATTCGCGAGCACAAAACTCAATTTCAAGAAGAGTGATCTCAGTACGCACGGTGAAGACATCACGCCAGAAAAGGACACTACCACCTACAACAATTTTTACGAGTTCGGCACGGACAAGGACGATCCCTCAAAGAACGCCGGCAAGTTCCGCACTTCGCCCTGGAGTGTCTCCATCGAAGGTCTCTGCGATAAGCCGCAGAAGCTGGATGTTGATAGCGTAGTCAAGCTCAGCAGCAATGGTCTCGAAGAGCGCGTTTATCGCATGCGGTGTGTGGAAGGATGGTCAATGATCATTCCATGGATCGGGATCCCGCTCAGCGCTGTTATCAAAGCCGCACAGCCGAAGCCCAAAGCAAAGTACGTGGCATTCGAAACGATCTGGGATCCGAAACAAATGCCTGGCCAACAGCGCCAGGTCCTCGACTGGCCTTACGTCGAAGGTCTGCGCATGGATGAGGCCATGAACCAGCTCACCATTCTCGCTGTAGGCATGTATGGCGAATCGCTTCCCAATCAAGACGGCGCGCCAATCCGTTTGGTTGTGCCTTGGAAGTACGGGTTCAAAGGCATCAAGTCGATTGTGAAGATCAAGTTCGTGGAGAAAGAGCCGCCGACCACATGGAACCGCATGGCTCCTGAAGAATACGGCTTCTATTCCAACGTGAATCCGAACGTGGACCATCCTCGCTGGAGCCAGGCCACCGAGCGGCGCATCGGCGAATTTCGCCGCCGCAAGACGCTGATGTTCAATGGCTACGCTGACTTTGTAGCTTCTATGTACAACGGCATGGACTTGAAGAAGTACTATTAACGGCAGATTCCGCGAATCCATGACCCAAAAGAAGATCGTTGCGTTGAAAGTCATCACCTGGCTTGCCTGCCTCGAGCCGGTGTTCTTGCTTCTCTACAAATACCTGACGCATGACCTCACGGCGAACCCCATCGAGTTCATTACCGATACGACCGGCGAAGCGACGCTTGTATTGCTGCTAGTCACCTTGGCCATAACCCCAGCGCGCAAATTCACCGGATTGAATTGGCTTATCCGCTTTCGCCGCCTCACGGGACTGTTCGCGTTTTTCTATATCGTCCTGCATTTCTCCACCTACTTGGGCCTCGACATTCAGTTCGACTGGCATCAGGTGTCCGTGGACCTCACGAAACGCCCCTTCATCATCGTGGGATTCATCGCCTTCCTGCTGATGATCCCGTTGGCTGTCACCTCAACGTCCTGGGCCATCCGTAAGATGGGTGGTAGAAATTGGAATCTGCTGCACAAGCTGATATACGTGAGCGCTGTACTTGGAATCATCCACTTCTGGTGGAAAGTGAAGGCGGACCACACCGAACCGGCAACATACGGCACGATCCTAGCAATCCTTCTGCTTGCGCGCGTCGGCCTGTGGGTAAAGTCACGAATGAAGCGGCCGCCCACGCGTAAGCCACAAGCCGCGCTCGCAGGGGATTAAGGCGGTTTTCCCTAGGTGCCTAAGTCATTCCGCGAATTTCACTCGCCACGGACCCGCGCGATACTCTTCTCACCTTAACCAATCCAAACGAGTTCGCCGGCACTGCGACATAAGAACCTGGGGGAGACGATGCCGGGTGGTGGCGAGATCAGATGGAATCGGTGCCCGATGACTAAACGGTCGTCGGGCATTCTTATTTGACCGTGTGTTTATCCACGGGAAGTCGCCAGCGCCCACACCTGAAAGCGATGCTTGAGCGAGGTCGAAGCTCCGTCAAACGACATCCACAAAAGTTCATGCTCTGCTTCGAAGGTGTCTGACAGCCGCTCGCTGAAATCCGCCGTGTAGAAGTGGCCGATCTTTTTGTAGTAAATGCCTTCGCGCGCGCTGATGAGATATTGCGCCGCAACACCGACTTTACGGCCGAGTCTCACCCCAAGTCCTGTCTCTTCCAATACCTCTCGGCGCAACGCGACTTCCATGTTCTCGCCCTCGTCCACACCGCCCCCGGGGAGAAAACATCCTTTGGGTGTACGGATGACCGCGTATTCGCCGTCGGTATTTCGAATGATGGCATAAGCGCCGGGGCGCTCTACATAGTTCACATTCGCGAGTCGTGTGCCGAATTCAAGCATCTATCAAGTCTTATACTAGACCTATGGCATTGAATGAGCAGGAAGTTCGCGCGGCGTTGAAGTCTGTATACGACCCGGAGATCCCGGTAAACATCGTTGATCTGGGGCTGGTGTATGAGATCCGGTTCAAACCCGCAATGCGTCTGGCGTCAGAACTTGCGCCGCAAGTGGCCGAACCTTTGGAAGATGTAGAAGTGGATATGACATTGACCTCGCCCGGATGCCCCTCACATGTGACTATCGGCGAGTCGGTGCGCAGAACCGTAGAAATGCTGCCCGGAGTTCAAAGCGTCAGCGTGAACTTCATCTGGACCCCGCAGTGGGGCCCAGAGAGGATCAGTCCTGAAGGACGGCAAATACTAGGGATCGAGGTCTAGGTGATGTAATCCGGACGCGTTTGCCCAACGCGTTCCTGGATGCGCGAACTCTGCTCCGCAATCTTCTCCACGAAGCTACCCACGCCTTGGACCAACCGTGTGCCGCGGTCAAGATATTCCGGCGCATGTTCCCAGAACTTCTCAAACTTGTCCGGATATTCTCCGGCTAGTGTTGCAACCCCAACTCCTGCCAGCGCGAAGCCCGCAGCCTTGCGTCCGGTTAAAAACAAAAACGCCGCTGCGCTGAATGAGCCGATCATCACCGCGCGCTTCCAATTCTCTGTCTTCTGCATTACTTCGCCTTCCATAGATGCCCCCGTCTTTTGAAGAACGTTTGTTCTAACGTACATCGTTAGAGCAATGGGACAAGCGGATTGTTGCCTGTGCCGGATTGCGCCACTCTGCTTAAAAGCGCTAGACCGCGTATTTCCCGGTTTCAATGATCTTTGACGCAATGGCCTTGCGCGCTTCTACGCTGTTGACCGGCTCATACTTAAACATCCTGCGCAGGATGGCCATCTGAGTCCGCAGCATGTCTCCTTCGGCGCAAGCAGCCAGCACCCGTTTCGCCTCCGATTCGACCTTATCGACGGACCCGGCGATATACGCGCGCGTCATGTTGACGGCATTCTGTGACGCAGCCTCGCCGTTCTTCTCAATCAGCTTCATCGTACGGAGCACAGCCGATTCCATGGCGAAGATCTCAATGATCATGTTTGCCATAGCGCCCATGATTTCTTGCTCGTCTTCGAGCTTCATCATGTACTTCTGTACGGCTGCACCACTGACCATCAGCCCGGCTTTCTTTGCGTTGGCCACGATGGTGCGTTCTGCGGCGAGTGCTCCGTCAAGCGGTTCGCCCATTGAAGGTCCGGCAAGTACTTCATCCATCAGTTTCTTGATGGCCGGCATGAGAGCAAGCTGTCCGCCCATGGCGCGCTTCATCAGCCATCCGGTGATGATGAGGCGGTTGATCTCATTCGTGCCTTCAAAGATGCGGTTGACGCGGGCGTCACGGAAGGAACGCTCTGCCGGATACTCCTCGACGAATCCATAGCCACCGTAGATCTGCACAACTTCGTCCACGACGCGATCGATCATCTCCGAGCCCCAGACCTTCAGGATGGAGCATTCGACGGCATACTCCTCAATCCCTTTGCGGATCTGGGTGGAGGCGTCGGCAGATTTCTTGTCGATCTCTGCCAGGGCCGTCTCGATCATGCCGACCGTGCGGTAAGCGAGCGCTTCCCCAACGTAAACGCCGATGGCGATATTCGCCAGCTTCTCTTTGATCAAGCCAAAATCAGCAATGCTCTTGCCCCAAGCTTTACGCTCTTTCGCGTACGAAATAGCGTTCGTCAGTGCATTGCGAGCTCCGCCCACAACGCCCGCACCCAGCTTGAATCGGCCGATGTTGAGTGTATTGAATGCAATAACGTGCCCTTTGCCGATTTCGCCGAGCAAGTTTTCCGCAGGTACTTTGCAATCATTGAGAATCAGCGGGGCCGTGGACGAACCACGGATGCCGAGCTTCTTCTCTTCTGCCCCCACTGAGAATCCGGGAAAAGCCTTTTCTACGATGAACGCGGAGAACTTCTCGCCGTCTACCTTGGCGAAGACGATGAACAAGTCGGCGAAGTTTGCGTTGGTGATCCACATCTTCTCGCCGTTGAGTATCCACTCTTTCTTGTCGGGGGAGAGCACGGCCTTCGTGCGCGCATTCATCGCGTCTGACGCGGAAGTATTTTCCGAAAGTGCATAGGCGGCTACCCATTCGCCGCTCGCAAGCTTTGGCAAGTATTTCTTTTTCTGTTCCGGCGTGCCGAAATAAACGATGGGCAATGTGCCGATGCCGACGTGTCCACCAAAGCTCACACTGAAACTTCCGCAAACGGCAATGCGGTCGGCGATGATGCACGACGAGATCTTGTCCATGTCTGCTCCGCCATATTCTTCTGGAATATCAACCGTGGCGAGCCCCAGCTCCGCCGCCTTCTTCAGCAAGTCGCGCGTGACTTGGAACTCTTTGTGCTCAATACGCTCGATGTTGGGCACAATCTCGTTGCGCGCGAACTCTTCTGTAGTCTGCGCGATCTGGCGATGCTCTTCCGTGAAGTCTTCCGGCGTGAATACTTCCGCAGTAGCGCGTTCTTCTATTAGAAAACTTCCGCCAATGATCTTGTTCTTTGGTACTACCGCTGTTGCCATGACAACTCCTTTGTTTCACACGAAGGACACAATGGACACACGAAGGCTATCTCCAATCTGTCCCGATGACAAAACGTTTGATTCCTGATTTCAGATGGAGGACATTGAAGTTAATCAAGAGGCCGAGCTTAAGATTGGCCAGTTTGAGATAAGTGAGCGTCTGTGCCGAGTGTACCGGAGCTATTGCTTCAACGCTCTTTACTTCTACCAAAACCGAATCGTCCACCAGAAGATCGATCCTATATCCGATCTCCAGCTTGACTTGATTGAAATAAACAGGCACTGGCACTTGCGTTTCTACCCGTAGACCCATATCTCGCAATTCTTGCGCAAGACAGGATTCATAAACACTCTCCAACAGTCCAGGCCCGAAATGACTGTGCACCTTGAAGGCTACTTTCAGGATTATCCGACTGACTTCCAGTGGCGTCCGTTTTGTCTTTACTCCCGAGAACGTCATCTGTAGTCCTTAGTGAACCTTCGTGTGGCCATCGTGTTCCTTCGTGTGAAACAGAACACTGCAAACACATCAAACATTTTCGACAATCCCCGCGGCGCCCATGCCGCCACCTACACACATTGTCACAATGCCGTACTTACCGTTTCTGCGCTTCAGCTCGCGGATGATGCTCGCAGTCAGCTTTGCGCCCGTGCATCCCAATGGATGTCCTAATGCCACCGCGCCACCGTTAGGGTTGATCTTCGCGGCATCCAGTTCTCCGGCCTTAATGACCGATAACGCCTGCGTCGCGAAAGCTTCGTTGAGCTCGATCACGTCAATGTCTGAAAGTTTGAGTCCTGCCATCTTCAAGACTTTGGGAATCGCATACACCGGGCCCAATCCCATCTCTTCCGGCTTATAGCCTGCTGTGGCAAACGCCACGAAGCGCGCCAATGGTTTGATGCCCAGTTGCTTGGCTTTATCGGCCGACATCACCACCGCCGCCGCCGCGCCATCCGACATCTGCGAAGAATTGCCTGCTGTCACGGTGCCTTTCGCGTGAAACGCCGGACGCAAGGCTGAGAGAGCCTGTTCGGTAGTATCGGCCCGCGGTCCTTCGTCGATCTTGAATTCCATCTCGACTCTTTTTGGTTTGCTGCCGTTCGGCATCGTAAAGCTCACCGCGACCGGCACAATTTCATCGTCGAACTTTCCCGCCGCAATCGCAGACAATGCTTTTTTGTGACTATTTAGCGAAAACTCGTCCGCCATCTCACGCGTTATGCCGAAGCGTTGTGCAAGTCGTTCTGCAGTTAATCCCATCGACAGATAAGCATCCGGATAGTTCGCAACCAGCCATGGATTGCATGAGACCTTGTGCCCGCCCATGGGGATCATCGTCATCGATTCGGTACCGCCGGCGACATAGATCTCACTCGCCCCGCTAGCAATGCGGTCCGCCGCCAGCGCAATCGCCTGCAGGCCTGACGAACAGAACCGATTCACCGTCATTGCGGAGACTTCTACCGGCAAGCCCGCGCGCAACGAAGCAATGCGCGCCACGTTCATCCCTTGCTCCGCTTCCGGCATGGCACAACCCAGGATGACGTCTTCAATCTCCGCTCTATTGACTTGCGGAACCCGTGCCAACGCGCCAGTGATTGCGGTCGCTGCCAAGTCGTCCGGCCGCGTGGTGCGCAGCGCGCCTTTGTATGCCTTGCCAACCGCCGTGCGAACGGCGCTTGCGATCACGACTTCACGCATAACTAGTTCCTCAACGGCTTTCCTGTCTTCAAAGTGAATTGGATGCGCTCTTGCGTCTTCTTCTCACCGCAAAGCGATTTGAATCCCTCGCGCTCCAAGTCCAGCAGATATTGTTCGCTAATCAACGTTCCCGGCGACACTGCGCCGCCGCAAAGCACATTCGCTACTGTGTTCCCGATCTTCTGGTCATGGTCGCTGATGAATTCGCCCTGCCGCATCAAGTGAACACCGAGTTTGAGTGTGGCCAGAATGCTCTCACCCGGCGCGGGAATGTCTGTACGCATGACCGGCGCGTGGTATCCCGCCTTCACTATCTCCAGCGCGCGATTCTTTGCGTCCGTCAGTACACGGTCACGGTTCATAACGATATTGTCTGACCCACTCAGGAATCCGAGATTGCGCGCCTCTGCCGCCGACGTCGAGACCTTAGCCATGGCCACCGTCTCAAACGCCTTCTTCATCGCCTCCATCATCTCCACCGATTCGCCGCGTCCATCCTTGCGGATCGCCGCAGCTGAATCCACGGCACGCAGTGTCATCTCTTTGCATCCGCCGCCGCCCGGGAGCAAGCCCACCCCGACTTCCACTAATCCCATGTACAACTCAAGATGCGGATTACGTGCCGCAGCGTGCAGGCTGATTTCGCATCCGCCACCCAGCGTCATGCCAAAAGGCGCAGCCACAACTGGCTTGGGTGAGAACTTCACTGCTTGCGTCATACCCTGGAACTGCGAGATGGCCATGTCCACTTCGTCCCAGTCACCTTCTTGCAGCGCGAGCAGCAGCGCCATGATATTCGCGCCAACGGAGAAGTTCGCGGCGTCACTGTACATCACAAACCCGTCAAAGTTGTCGCCCAGCGTTGTGCCGGAACTTCCCGGCTTGAGTGTTTGTGTGATCAGCGAAACGATGTCTCCGCCCAGCGAGTTCATCTTGCTGTGGAACTCGATGCAGGCTATTCCGTCTCCCAGATCTACTAGGCTCGCTCCCGCGTTCTTCTTCACCACTCCATTCGACTTCTTCGCCGACGCGACTGACCAAACGCCCGCCGCCGTCTCCACCGGTTTGTAATCGTTCGTCCGCAGATCAAAATACGATTTACCCGAAGCGGTCTTCGCGTTCTCCGTGTACCAGCTCTTCTTGCCGCTGGCCAAAAGCTTCTCGACGTTCGCGGCGACCGGCCGGCTTTCCTTCTTCATGCGAGCGACAGTCGCTTCGACACCGGCTGCGTCCCAGAGTTCGAAAGGCCCCATCTCCCAATTGAAGCCCAGCTTCATCGCGCGGTCGATCTCAACAACTGTGTCAGAGATCTCAGGAATGCGATTTGCAGCGTAGGTCCACAGGTCAGACAGAGAAGCCCAATAGAATGCCGCCGCTTTGTCCTTGGCCGCATCGCCGCCCAGCAGCATCTTCAACCGCTCGCCGGTGTCTTCAACATTCTTCGCCATCTCCAGTGCGGCAAACTTTGCGCGGGCGGTTGGACGATACTCGCCCGTCTTCCAATCCATTCCTAGACGCTCTTCGCCGTTCGCGCCTTTTTGCTTCTTGTAGAAACCGCCTTTGCTCTTGTCACCAAGCTGCTTCTTGCCGAGCATGGTCTGATAAAACGTGGGCAGCTTTAGCTCGCTACGCTCATCTTTTACATTGCGCATGAAATTTCCGACAACGCTGGCAAGAATGTCGAGGCCAACAAGATCGATCGTCCTGAACGTTGCCGACTTGGGCCAGCCGACCGCGCTTCCCGTGAGCGCGTCAATATCCTCAATGCTAAGGTCCATCTCCTGCATGATGCGCATCACGTTCAGCACACTGAACGTACCAATGCGATTGCCAATAAAATTCGGTGTGTCTTTCGCGTTGACGATGCCCTTCCCCAGCCACACATCGCCGAAATGGGCGACCGCCGCAATCGCCGCGGGATCTGCTTCCGGCGTAGGAATGATCTCGAGCAACCGCATATAACGTGGCGGATTAAAAAAATGCGTGCCGAACCAAACCTTGCGAAAGTCTTCGCTAAATCCTTCAACGATGCTCGCCACCGGAAGTCCGCTCGTGTTCGTGGTGACGATCGCTCCCGGCTTTCGTAGCGCTTCCACTTTTTTCAGCAGCGAACGCTTGATCTCAAGGTTTTCCGCGACTGCTTCGATCACCCAATCGCATTGCGAGATCAGCTTGAGGTCATCATCAAAGTTGCCGATCGTGACCAGCGAAGCAAATGCCGGGTCAGCGAACGCCGCGGGCTTCGATTTCTTCGCCGCCTCATATCCCGCGGCGACTATCTTGTTGCGCGTAGCTTTATCAGCGTCGGCCGGCGTGCCCGGCGGCACGATGTCCAGTAGCACGCAAGGGAAACCTGCATTAGCAACGTGCGCGGCAATGCGCGCGCCCATCGTACCTGCACCCAGAACTGCAACTTTCCTGATGGCGAATGGCATGAATTTTTAGGAACAGACGATCAAAGTACAGAAGGAAATGCCGACCAAACACGAACATCATACGCCGCAGAAGTTTGCAGAAAGCGGCGGACTAGCACCAGCTACTCAGGTTTTGATGCACGATTTTACTGAATGATTACTCATTCAGTCAATAAATCTGCGAATTTCGAAAGAGTGCCCGTCTGTTTCTTCCTTACTATTTCGATGGAGCGAAAAGGTTTTCGTCGCGTCGCACATAGTTGGCGTCCAAAGCGTCGACGGCAACGCTGTCCCCCTTCGCAAACTTCTTCAGGCCCAGCGTCGCGATTATCTCCGCCTTAGTCTGCGGTACCACCTTAAGCCTCGCACTCGCAATCGTGCTGACTGCAGCATCCGGCGAAACAATCGGTGCCTTGGTTCTCCCGAGCAGCGCGGCCAACTCTGGGGCATTCATCAGTGATTCTTTCAGCCTCAGGCCGGCAGAGTACTCCCCAACATAGAACTCTTTCCGTCCCGCATCCAGCACGGCAATCACTTCGCTGAAGCCCTCCGCCGAAGCGGCCACCGCTTCCAATGTCGATACCGCAACGATCGGCACACCCAACACTTCGGCGAATCCCTTGACTGCAGATAACCCGATACGCAAACCCGTGAAAGACCCGGGCCCTACTGCAGCAGCAATCCCCTGCAATTCGCTTTTCTTCACCCCGCACTGCGCCAACAGCTTCGCGATTACCGGCACCAACTGTGCGGAGAACATGCCGCCATCCACCTGCGCCGATCCCAGCACCTCAAACGAGCTCGAATCTCCGCGCGTCAGGCACACGCTTCCCTGTTTGTGTGATGTGTCGATCGCAAGAATCAACTTTTTCTCGGAGGGCATGGCTATGCCGGGCTCGGCGGGTCTTCGCACAGCTCGATCAAAACACCGCCCGCACTCGCAGGATGGATAAAAACATAGAGATGTCCGCCCGCGCCGACTTGGATCTCGTCTTTCACAAATCGCGTCCCGGATTTCTTCAGAGCTTCGAACGTCGCGCTGAGATCTTCTACCTGCAACGCCACGTGATGAATACCTTCGCCGCGCCTGGCAATGAACTTGGCAACTGTGGAATCATCGCTCGTAGCCTGCAGCAGCTCGACGCGGCTCTCACCCATGGGCACCATCGCCACTTTCACCTTCTCGTGCTCCACGGTCTCTTCGCCCACAATGCGCAGTCCAAGCTGCTCGTAGAGCTTTTTCGCCTGCGCCAGGTCTTTCACCGCAATCCCCAGATGGTCGATAGTCGTCATAGGTTGATTTTACTTCTTACGGAAGTTCGCGATGATCTCGTCCACCAGCGTGTACGGATCACGCCTGTGTTCCGCCACCTCGGTCGCATATCCGTTCAATTGTTCTTCACTCAAACTTTCGCGCGTGAGCTTCTGCAACAAGGATTCACGCAACATCTCTACTAACCGCTCACGCCAGCTGTTCACATTCTTCTTCTGCCGTAAACCGCTCTTGTCGAGATGCTTCTCATATTCCTCGATAGCCGCCGCCAGCTCCGGGATTCCCTTGCCATCGGTCGCCACAGTGCGCACAATGCTCGGCATCCATGCGTCCTTCCGCATTGCCAACGACTGCATCATGCGGATCTCTTTCTCTACATTGTCGGCGCCATCGCGATCGCTTTTGTTGATCACGAAGATGTCGGCTATCTCCATGATGCCGGCTTTGATCGATTGCACATCGTCGCCCATGCCCGGCACCAGGATCACGACCGTGACCTCAGCCAGTCGCACGATATCGATCTCATCCTGTCCCACGCCAACCGTCTCAACTAAGACCACGTCTTTGCCGCTGGCGTCGAGCGCCGTAGCAACGTCCGCGGTTGTCCGCGCGAGTCCACCAAGGAATCCGCGCGTGGCCATGCTGCGAATGTAGATGCCCGTGTCAGCGTGGTGCGCCTGCATCCGGATGCGGTCCCCGAGAATCGCTCCCCCGGTGTATGGGCTGGTAGGATCCACCGCAACAATGCCAACCGTCTTCTCACTCTTGCGATACTCGCGCGCGAGCTGGTCCACGAGCGTGCTTTTGCCCGCGCCCGGCGCTCCTGTCAATCCAATAACCCGAGCCTTCCCGCTTAGCGGAAATAGTGCTTTTAGCAACTCGGTTGATTCGGTGGTGGAATCCTCGATAGCAGAGATCGCACGCGCAACAGCCCTCACATCGCCGGCGCGAATGCGTTCGACCCACGTCTTGATGTCAGCATTAGTCAAGCAGTCACTAGATGCTCGGTGCTCGATGCTAGGCGCGCGTTAGTCCTTCAACAACTGCCGCGCGATCACCAGCCGCTGTATCTCGCTGGTACCTTCGCCGATGGTGCACAGTTTTACGTCGCGATAATACTTCTCCGCCGGATAATCTTTGATGAATCCATACCCGCCGTGTATCTGCACACTCTCATTGGCGCATCGCACCGCCACTTCGCTGGCATAAAGCTTCGCCATCGACGACTCCTGCGTCGTCTTCATCTTCTTGTCTTTCATGTCGGCGGCGCGCATGGTGAGCAAGCGGGCGGCGTCTAGCTCAGTCGCCATGTCCGCAAGCTTCCATTGAATGGCCTGGAAGTCGGCTATCGACTTGCCAAACTGCTTGCGCTCTTTCGAATAATTCAACGCGCACTCATACGCGCCTTGTCCGATTCCCAACGAGAGCGCCGCTATCGAGATGCGGCCGCCATCCAGCACGCGCATGGAATCGACGAACCCATCGCCCTCTTTGCCCACAAGATTCTCATGCGGGATCACGCAATCTTCAAAGATGAGCTCAGCGGTATCGCTAGCGCGCAGGCCGAGCTTGTTTTCTTTCTTGCCCGCGCGAAAGCCCTTTGTGCCTGCCTCCACGATAAACGCCGACAATCCGTGCGTATGCGCGGTCTTATCAGTAACAGCGATCACCACGCAAACATCGGCATAGTGTCCGTTAGTGATGAAGGTCTTGGTGCCGTTCAGCACCCAATCGTTGCCTTTGCGTATGGCGGTCATGCGCGCAGAGCCCGCGTCAGACCCCGATCCCGGTTCCGTCAACCCCCACGCGCCAATGAATTCACCTGTCGCCAGCTTGGGCAAGTATTTCCGCTTCTGCGCTTCAT
>JAICLA010000009.1 GCA_025927695.1 Terriglobales bacterium
CCTGTTTCCTATTTTCTACAAGTTTGTGCCGCTGGAAAATGACGAGCTTAAGGCGCGGCTTGTTAAGTTGAGTGAGGCAGCAGGAACCCGCGTGCGTGGCGTGTACGAATGGAAGCTTTCGGAGAAGAGCAAGAAGGCGAATGCTGCGCTGACAGGACTCGGCAACACGCGGCGAATCATCCTCTCCGACACGCTGTTGCAAAATTACTCTGAAGATGAGATCGAGGCGGTATTGGCGCATGAGCTCGGCCATCACGTGCATAAGCACATCTTCAAAAGTATTGCGGTACAGGCGGCGATCACGTTCGTGGGATTCTGGGCGGCGAATCTAGTGCTCGACTATTCCGTGCGCAGCCTGCACATGTTCCCGGATGTATCGGACTTCGCCAACATCCCATTGTTAGCTTTGGTTTCAACCGTCTTATCGCTGTTGCTGCTGCCTGCGATGAACGCATTCTCGCGGCACAACGAGCGGCAAGCAGACGACTATTGCTGGAAGTCAGTGCCCAGCATCACCCCGTTCGTCACGGCCATGCAGAAGCTGAGCGAGCAGAACCTGTCAGAGAAGACCCCGTCACGCGTGGTGGAGATACTTTTCCATTCGCATCCGGCGGTGAGTAAGCGCATTGCGCGCGCGCAACAATTCGCAGCGCGCGGTCCGCACCCAGCGCCGGCGCGTTAAGTCGCCAGGACCTGTTCTGCCGCGAGCTTTCCTTCCCGTACACAATCTGGAATGCCAAGGCCGCGATACGCGTTGCCGATCAACTGTAAGCCCTCTAACTCGCGCGAGGCAGTGTTGATTCGCGCAACTTTCTCCAAATGGCCCACTTCATACTGCGGCATGGCTCGTGGCCAGCGATAGATGCGAGCGAACTCGGTGGGCACTTCGATCTTGAAGATGGCGGCAAGCTCGCTCTCCACCAAGCGGACGAGTTGCGCATCAGTCGCATCTCCGGCCTGCGTTAAGAATGCACGAAGCAGTACGTGATCATCGCCGCAGCGCGAATCAAATTTATTGTGCACGAATGTGCAGGCGATCATTTTCTTCTTCTCTGATGGCGGGACAAGGAAGCCAAAACCCGCGGGAAGTTCCGTGCAGCGGCGAAGCTTGTCACAACGGTAGACCAGGGAAACGGTGATGGAGTCGGTGTAACGAATGCCGTTGAGTTGCGCGGCCAGGTCTGAGTACGCTGAGAGCAGACTCGCAGATGAGTATGCAGGCAGCGCGAGAATAAGGTGTGAAAAGTCTTCCGCGCCGGACGCGAATCCAACCCGCCATCCAGCGGATGAATGTGTAAGCGATGCGACCGGGGTGTTCAGCCGGACCACTTTCTGATCAATGCCTGCGACCACCGCATCCACGAACTGCTGCATGCCGTTGCGGAACGAAGTGAAGAGCGGAACGCTTTGTTGGTCACCGCGTCCGCGCATAGCTTTGAGCGCGCCGCGCACCAGGCTGTGAGACTCCGATTCGCGTGCGACCAGTGCCGGCAGAGTCGCGCGGGCGCTGAGTCGATCGGAA
The DNA here is from genome assembly GCA_025927695.1 of Terriglobales bacterium. GTDB lineage: Bacteria > Acidobacteriota > Terriglobia > Terriglobales > Acidobacteriaceae > JAICLA01. The sequence goes on from JAICLA010000009.1 coordinate 1,523, forward strand.
TCGCCGCCGTAGATGCCCGCGAGCAGAGGATCGGCAAGTTTGGTCACGACTTCTTCGCCGAAGTGCCGGCGAACGAATGAGGCCACGGATTCGTCGGCATCCTGCGCGAGTGGCTGCGGTGGCGAAAGGAATTCGCCGAGCATCTTCAGCTTTGTTGAAGACGACAACAAAGGTGTTTGCATGATCGGCCATGCTTTCGTCGGCACCATCATCTGCAGTCCGTCGGGGATGGGGACGAGTCTGCCGTGGTCGAGGATGTAGGTCTTGCGTTTGCGATCGTTCGACGGCAGCAACTGATCGCCTATGCCAGCTTCGCGCGCGAGGTCCGCGGCCCAAGGTTTCGAAGTGAGGAAGGAATCGGGGCCGGCCTCTATCAGGCAATCGTCGGCACGCTCGGTGCGGATGACGCCGCCAAACCGGGACGAGGATTCGAACAATGTGTAATCAAGCTGCGCGCCGGCGCGCCGCAGCCGCTCGAGATAGAACGCTGCGCTGAGGCCGGAGATGCCTCCGCCAACAACGGCTACGCGCTTCATCTGACGACCGCAGGGCGTTTCTCAGGTCCAACTGATTGCGGCGAACGAGCCAGAGCTTTCCGCGCGAGATCTGCGAGCGCCGCGATGAAGCGCGGGGAATCATTCAACGATTCCGTGCGCCACAGCTTCATATCGCGCCGGGCGGCAAAATCCTTAAAGAGAATGTCGATGTCAAAGAGAACTTCCACGTGGTCGCAGACAAACCCCACGGGTTGGATGATGAATTCGTTGTGTCCGGCGGCTTTGAGTCCGTTGATCTCGTCTTCCACGGTTGGACCGATCCACGGCCCGCCTGACATGCCTTGGCTCTGGAAAGCGAAATGCCAATCGGAATCGGCGATGCCGCAAAGCTGAGCTACTAAGGCGGCAGTCTGTTTCGCTTGATTAGAATACGGATCCGCTTCTTGCCCTGCGATCGTCCGGCAAGGGACGCTGTGGGCGGTAAAGATCACGGGGATTCGTCCATGCTCTCGCATCACCGCATCGAGTTTTTCCGCGAATGCCGCGATCAACGACGGATGGTCATGCCACGATTCGACGAAGTCCACCGTCATGTGGCCTTCAGCGGCGGACATTGTCGCGCGACGATAGAGGCCAACGCTGGTGCGCGAATTCTGAGGAGCAAGGCAGATCACGACGGCGTGTGTCACACCGTCAGCGGACATGCGAGTGACTGTGTCCGCAATGAACGGATGCCAGTTGCGCATACCGAAGTACACCGGCATGCCGAGCTCGCGCGCTAAAGCATCCGCTTGTTGCGCAGTAAGCGCGGTCAGCGGAGACTGCCCGATCAGTGCATAGCGATGCGCTACTTCTTTGATCACTGATTCCGGGACGCCGCGTCCGCCGGTGACGCGATCCATGTACGCGGGGACGTCTTCCGCTTTGCCGGGGGTGCCGTGCGCGAGTAGCAAGATGGCGGTGCTCATTGCGCTTCTCCGGCTTTCGCCGCGAGCATCTCTTCGGACATCTCATGCACCATTTTCACCAGTGCTTGCACGTGCTCGACCGGCGTCTCAGGAAGTATGCCGTGACCGAGATTAAAGATGTGGCCCGTGCGTGCCGCGGCATGTAGCAGAATATCTTCGGCGCGGGCGCGAATCTCTTCTTTGTCCGCAAAGAGTGCGACTGGATCCAGATTGCCTTGCACCGCGCACTTGTGTTGCAACGCGCGCCAGCCTTCGTCGAGCGGGATGCGCCAGTCTAGACCGATGACGTCTGCGTGCGTTTCCTGCATGTGTGGAAGGAGGGTAGCAGTGTCTGTGCCGAAGTAGATGACCGGGACGCCGCTCTTGCGAAGTTCGGTGATGAGGCGCTTTGTGGGAGAGAGAACATAGCGCCGATAATCTTCCACGCTTAAGCAGCCCACCCAGCTATCGAAGACTTGGAGCGCATCGGCGCCGGCGCGCACTTGTTCCGTGGCGTATTCGGCCAATACGGCAACCAATTTGTCCAGAAGCACGTTCCAGACCTGCGGCTCGGTGTACATCAACTTCTTGGTGTGCAGATAATTTCGCGAGCCGCTACCCTCGATCATGTAACTGGCGAGAGTGAACGGAGCGCCGCAGAATCCGATGACCGGGAGTTTCTCGCCGAAGTGCTTTGCTACTTTGCCTACAGACTCGGCTACGTAGCCGAGATCGGCGGCGCGATCTGTTCGCAGGGCGTCCACGTGGGTTCGCTCACGGATCGGTCGCTCGATGCGCGGTCCTTCGCCCGCTTCAAAGTGAAATGGCAGCCCGATGACTTCGAGGGGAAGCAAAAGGTCAGCAAAGATTATGGCCGCGTCAACTCCGAGTTTTTCCGCCGCGGTGATGGTCACTTCGGCGGCGACTTCCGGCTTCTTGCAGATCTCCAGCAGAGAATATTGTTTGCGCACGGCGCGATATTCCGCCATGTAGCGTCCTGCCTGGCGCATCAGCCAGATGGGTGTGCGCGGCACGGGTTCGCGACGGCAAGCTTTTACGAAGATGGAATCAGGAGCGGACATTCAAAAGCGCAGTCACTTGAATGTAGCATTTTGCAGGAAGGGCGGCGAATGGGGGCAGAAAGTACAAGGGCGAAATCGCATGGCGACTTCGCCCCAAAAAGTAAACCATCACAAATTAGGTGAGGGCCGCCAATCCCCCCGAACCGGCGACCCTCGTTTGTTGATGGTTCGAGAAAAGACTACTCCACTCCGGCGACCCTTGGCAAATATTTTTTAATCATTCCCAAATCGCGTTACTCTCGTAAAACGAGATACTTACACGTACTTTACATATTTTTATTTAGGTTGATCGTCGTCTTTTCCGGTCACTTTGTCGGCAGCTTTTTTCGTTGTATGGGCCGTAGCGTGAGCTGCTTTCTTAGTGCCGTGTACGGTCGCGTGAGCAGCATCTTCGGTGGTGTTCGCCGTTGCGGCGGCGGCTTTTTTTGTTCCGTGGGCGGTGGCGTGCGCTGCTTTTTTCGTGCCATGCGCGGTTGCGTCGCCGACGTCTTCACTGGTGTTCACAGTCGCATGAGTCGCTTTCTTTGTCCCGTGAACCGTGGCGTGTCCTACGGCTTTTGCGCCCTGGGCAGTGGCATGAGCGGCATCTTTCGAGTCCTGCTTCACGCCGGGGTTATCCTGCGCTAAAGCTGAGACGCTGTGGCAAAGTGCGAGACCCAGCGCAAATCCAAATATCTTCTTCATATATCTCCTCTAGTAGAGTGGCTGGAAATTAGAGTGTCCGGCGAGGGTGAAGGGTTGTAAACAGGCCGCTTAGGGATGGTGAAAGACAATCCCACTGCGTATAATTCGCCGCGTCCGTAAGTCCACCCAAGATACTCATCTTCACAGACCAGAGAGGGAGCTTCATGTCATTCAGTCTTCGTAGAACAAGCGTCATTCTTGTTGCGACGTGCGCATTGTTCGTCACGACCGGTATTTCATTTGCGCAACAGCGCAGTTACACCGCCGACGATTATGCGCATGCGGAAAAATTCATGGGTTACAACACGAACCCAATGGTGTATCACGCGGTGCGTCCGGCATGGTTGCCGGGTGATCGCGTGTGGTTCCGTGATGTGGGCCCGGATGGTACCGAGTTCGTGATCGTGGACGCTGCCAGCGGGAAGCGCGAGCCGGCATTCGATCATGCGAAGCTGGCGGCGGCGCTTTCGACTGCGGCGTCGGCGCAGACGCCGTACTCGGCGAACAAGCTTCCATTCAATGACATTGAATTATCTGAAGATGGCAAGTCGGTCTCAGTCACGGTCGCCGGCGCAGGTGGTCCGCCACGCAGATTCAAGTGCGAGCGCGATGGCAGCTCTTGCACGCAGGAACGTCGTGGTGGTGGCGGGCGAGGCGCGGCTCCCGGCGGACGTGGTCCCGCGCGTAATGATGTAGTCTCACCCGACAAGACGCAGACCGCATACATAAAGGATTGGAACCTTTGGGTTCGTGATCTAGCCAGCGGCAAAGAGACGCAGCTCACAACAGACGGCGTGAAAGATTTCGGTTACGCCACTGACAACGCCGGTTGGACACACAGCGACCGCGCGATCCTGATCTGGTCGCCGGATTCGAAGAAGATCGCCACCTATCAGCAAGACCAGCGCAACACGGGCGAGATGTACATCTACGAGACCAAGGTCGGGCATCCGCAGATGCAGGCGTTGAAGTATCCGCTGCCGGGCGACAAAGACATCACGATGATCCAACGCGTGGTGATCGATGTGCCCTCGGCGAAGGCCGTCCGTTTCCAGATGCCGCCGGACCAGCACCGCTCGACGTTGTGCGACGACATTGTTTGCCGTGGCAGCGAGTGGGCTGACGTGCAGTGGACTCCGGATTCGCAGCGCGTGATCTTCGTCTCCACTTCGCGCGACCACAAAGACGAGAATCTGCGAATCGCGGACGCAGCGACCGGCGCGGTGAAAGACGTGATGGAAGAGAAGTCGCCCACGCAGTTTGAGTCTGGCCAGGGCCGCGTGAATTGGCGATACCTTGGCGACACCAACGAGCTCATCTGGTTCTCAGAGCGTGACGGTTGGGGTCATCTCTATCTTTACGATTTCGCCACCGGCAAGCTGAAGCACCAGATCACCAAAGGCGAGTGGGCGGTGCAGCAGTTGGTGCGCATCGATGAGAAAGCGCACATGTTGTATTTCGTGGCCACCGGGCGCGAGAAGGGCGATCCGTACTTCCAGCATCTCTACAGCATCAACACTGACGGTAACAACCTGAAATTGTTGACGCCGGAAGATGCGAACCACGAGACCGTGTTTTCGCCGAGCGGGAAATACATCTCTGACACGTACTCCACCGCGGACACGCCGCCAGTTTCCGTGTTGCGCGACTTGAACGGCAAGGTTGTTGCAGAAAATGCCAAAGCTGACATCTCGAAGCTGATCGCATCAGGATGGAAAGCTCCGGAACGCATCGTGGTGAAGGCGCGCGACGGCAAGACCGACGTCTATGGCATGCTCTTCAAGCCCACGAAGATGGAGCCGGGAAGGAAATATCCCATCATCAATCACATCTATCCCGGCCCGCAGGGCGGCAGCGTAGGCTCGCGGTCGTTCTCTGCGGCGCGCGGTGATGCGCAGGCGCTGGCGGAGCTCGGCTTCGTGGTCGTGGAGATCGATGGTATGGGTAATCCAACGCGCTCGAAGGCCTTCCACGATTTTTATTACGGCAACATGGGTGACAACACGCTGCCTGACCAGATCGCAGGCATGAAACAACTGGCGGCAGAGCGCAATTACATCGACATCGACAAGGCAGGAATCTACGGACACTCGGGCGGCGGATACGCCACTGCCGACGCGATGTTCCGCTATCCCGATTTCTTCAAGGTCGGCATCTCCGAGGCGGGAAATCATGACAACCGCGTGTACGAGGACGATTGGGGCGAACGCTATCAGGGTCTTGAAGTAAAGAAGGGTGACGGCACCAGTAACTATGACGACCAGGCCAATGAGAACATCGCCAAAAACCTCAAAGGCCACTTGCTGCTGGCGCATGGAACGATGGATGACAACGTTCCGCCGAACAACACGCTGCTGGTTGTGGATGCACTGATCAAGGCGAATAAAGATTTTGACCTGATCATGCTGCCCAACCGTCGTCATGGATTCGGCAATGAGCCGTACATGGTGCGTCGTCGGTGGGATTATTTTGTGAAGTACCTAGCAGGGGGCGAACCGCCGAAGGAGTACGAGTTGAAGCCTCCGGCGAACCCGTTCGGCTTCTAAGGTCTCTTGACTGAATATATCAAAACTGATATAAAGCATCCGCCAGCCCAACGGCGGATGTTTTACATTGCATCGTCGTTTAGGGATCAGGAACGGCTACCTGAAGCAGTAAGGGAAGCGTTCTCTGTTTCGTTGTCTTTCGCTCGCGGGGGCGGTTATCCGGATTCGGCGAAGCCTTGGAAGGGCGAAGGCCCAGGTGTCTTTGAGTTGGTGGAGGACTATCGTGGTGGAACATATCGTGCGGTCTACACTGTCAGATTTTCCGAAGCGATGTACGTTCTGCACGTGTTCGAAAAGAAATCGAAGAGCGGCATTAAAACGCCGCAGCTTGAGATTGAAAAAGTAAGAGCTCGATTGAGCCAGGCTAGGGAACACTATGAGCAAAACTTCAGCCGATAAGATGGTGCGAGAAGTAGGCCCGAATCTCTTTGCTGAATTCGATATACCAGGCGCTGCCGAGAAGCACGCTAAGGTTCAGCTCATATTGATCATAAATGCTCTTCTCAAGAAAAAGGGCCTCACGCAAAAGCAGGCGGCACAATTGATGAAGTGTACGCAGCCCGAAGTGTCTGCACTCAAGAATTGCAAACTCAACAAGTTTTCGCTGGAGCGATTGCTGGAATACCTGTTCAGTCTAGGACAGGATGTGGAGATCACGATTCGCAAGAGTCGATCTCGTAAAGTCCACCGTCGTGGCGTGAAGGTCGTGACGGCTGCATAACTTCCATTCGGCTTTTGCAGGTGCTAGACTTCGCGGCCATGAAGAAGATTCTTTTCATGGCCGCAATCTTTTGTGCTGCGAGCGTTTTCGCGCAATCTGCACCATCTAATGTCGTTCACTACACGCTCAACAGATCCAAGCTCAAATATCTCTTCGCCACATCCGAGCCGGTCTTGCACCTTAAGCAAGGTGACATCCTGGAAACGACCACCGTAGATGCTTTCGGTGACGTGCTGCAGAAGCCCGGCGACACGCTCAGCATGGTGAAGGGCGACAATCCGCTGACTGGGCCGTTTTTTGTGGAAGGTGCCGAACCCGGTGACACGCTTGCGGTGAAGATCCTGTCGCTCGAAGTGAACAGCAATCAAGGTGTAGGCACGATCGCGGACGGATTCGGGGCGGTGAACAGCACCACGTACACGCCTATGGTGAATCCGCCTATCGGTGAACACATCTGGTACTACCCCATCGACAAATCCGCGAACACCGCTACCTTCAAGGCCAACGATTCCAATTTCACCGTGAAGATGCCGCTGCATAATTTTCTGGGGTGCATCGGCGTGGCGCCGGCCAGCGGCGAGGCGCGCAGTTCCATCGTGCCCGCGGAGTTTGGCGGCAACATGGATTCGCCCGAAGTCAGCGTGGGCAATACGGTCTATTTTCCCGTGAATGCGAAGGGCGCATTGCTATTCATCGGTGATGGACATGCCGCCATGGGCGATGGCGAGATTGGCGGAACCGCGATCGAAGTCCCATTGCGTGTTCGATTGCAAGTGAGCGTGATCAAAGGGCAGAAGATCGCATGGCCGCGGTTTGAGAATGATGAATACATTATGACGGTGGGCGCGTATCGTCCGCTGGACGATGCCTTACGCATCGCCTACACCGAACTCATCGGCTGGATGAGTCACGATTACGCCATCTCGCAGATGGACGCGTATGAGTTGCTGTCAAAGGTGGGCGAGATCCACCTGAACGAGATGGTGGACCCGAACTACGTGATCGTGACGAAGATCAAGAAGAAGTATCTGCCGCCCAAAAAATAAAAGCAGCTACTGTTTCGTCCAAGTAGTGCCACCGTCGTTTGTCACCCAGACTGATCCGTCGTCGGCGATGATGGCCACGTGCTTCTCGTCAGTGGCTTTGATGGACTGCATGGCGCCGCGCAGTTCCGTGTCTTCTGTCTTCACCTTGAGCGTGTTCCAGCTATCGCCGCCGTCCGCGGAATGATAAAGCTCCGGTCCCGAACCGCCCGCCCAAACGTGAGTCCCTAAGTACGCCACCGTGCGGAATGACTTCTGCACGCTGCCTAGCGCACGATGCCACTGGTTCTGCATCATGCGTTCCAAGTGTCCGTCAGAACTGATGCGCCACACCGTGAGAGCCATACGGCTGAACGCGTTGCGCTGTTGTTTTTGCGGCGCCGCATCAAGCTCAATGGAGTTGGTGGCGAACGCCTGGAATTGACCCTCGGCGCGTCTCTCTTCCGGCAGCTTCGTCTCATCGCGCCGACGAAGCGTCGGCGGAGCGGGCACGGCAGCAGCCGTCATCTCAGTAGAAACAACATCAGCCGGCGTGGTGCTGGCGGCAACGCCCTTCGTCGCTTGGTTCTGGCGCGGTGACGGCCCACCTAGCTGCAGACTCTGCACACTCAGTGCGTTTGTATTCTGGTCTGCGTCAGCCATCTGCCCGCTTGCCATACTTAACGGCGGTGCGGCCGGCGGCGCCATTGCGGCTCTGTTGAGGATTTTCCCTGCGACACTGCTGCCAGCGCCCGGTTGGGCAACAATCGGTGTCATCGGCGCAGCCATGGCCAAGTTGCGAGGGCTGTTTTCGGCGCGCGGCGTTACTACTGGGAGTGCAGTTGTACTTGCCAGTGCTCTCTTTTCCTCAGCCTTTGCTTTGGTGCCTGATCTCGCGGGCACGGAAGTGGTCGCATTCGCTGCAGAAGCTGTGGGCGCAGTAGTTGCCGCGGAAGGCGGAGCTGCTTTCTCGATTTTATCTGTGGCTTGTTCGTTCGCGGGCTGAACTTGCTGAGCTTGCTTTGTTACCTGCGCTGACTGAGGCACTTTCGGATTCTCATTCCGCAGCAGCACAACGAAGCCGATGGCAAATGCCAAAAGGGCAGTGGCAGGCATGGCCCAGCGCCACATGGAACGGCGCTCGTAAACAATGACCGGCTTCTGGGGCGCTTCATATGCAGAATGGGCCAGAAACACGACTTCCCGGCACTCGGCGCAGGTCGCCAAATGGCCGATCACGGCCGATTCTTCCTTTTCGCTAAGCGAACGTTCGGCATAAGCGGTCAGCTGGTCTGCGGCTGGATGCGGCCCTCTAACCGCTTGCCGGGACAGGGCTTCGCGCAAACTTTTTGGGATTCCCGTACTCATTCGACTATCTTTCACTGATCTTTGCCCCCATAGAACGGAGGTTTTGCCGTTTCTTGCTGCAATGCCGCGTGGATATTCACGCCCATATCCCTCACATCTGTTGATTCCAGCAGTTCCTGGGCCTGCCTTCCGGACAGGCCCCCATCTACCAGTTTCTTCTCAATGCCCCCGCGCAGGCCGGTCACCAGCCGCTGGATGCGCCGGCTGATGGTGGATTCATGTACCCGCAGCAGGGCTGCGATCTCCGCAAGGCTATGCTGGTCAATAAAATAGCTGGATAGAACGAACCGGTCTTCTGCCGGAAGCTCATTCAGGGCTTGGGTGGTGGCGGCATCAATCTTTTCGGTAGGTCCGGCGGAGCCATTCGTGGGCGCTGGGGCGGCGAATTGGTGTCCGGCATCTACTTGCTCGTCCAGGCTAGTCTCGCGTTTGGTCTTACGGAAGCGGTCAACGTATTCCTGCGCCAGAACGGTGCGCAACCAACCTTCCAGCGAACCGCGTCCGTGGTAGTAAAGGAGCTTTGACTTGCGTTCGCGGCCTTCCGCAGAGATGCCATAGAGTTCGGCATAGAGCGAATCGGCGAGTTCGCGTCCGCGGCTTTCTTCGCCCGCAATCTTGTACGCGGCCGTGAACAAAGATTCGCGATACCGCGCCATGAATTGTTCCCATGCGCGTTCATTGCCCATAGCGCAAGCGCGCGCCATCACCAATTCCGGCAGCTTGATGGAATCAAGAAATGTTCTGCTTTCACCCGCGGGATTCTTCTGCGCTACTTCCGCAACCCATTGTTCGACTTGATCTTGTGATATGCCGAAGGCGGCCGCGCCGCAATCTTCAAAATGCTGACCGCAGAACTGGCGCAGTGCCGCAGAGACGGGCAGCTTCGTGCCAGCGGATGTAGGGCTCGCGCTCACTTCTGCTTAATCGTACCGAGTTCCCGCGCAAGGAGCAATGAAGGAAACGCTCTGCGCCGCCAAAACACCACCGGAGGCACTTTTCTTCCGTGTTCGGCCGCACGGGGGTGCGCTTCAAGAGCTTTAGAGTCTTCAAATTAGCGGCGTTTAGCGCCGGGTCCGAAGAGCCATAGATGTTGATAAAATGGCTTATGCGGGAGATGGTATCGGCTTAGATTCCCCGTAGCATCTCTGCTCTCAGGAATTACATCATTCCTTAACACTACTGCTATACGATTCTCGCCCTGTAGGTGTATGCGCCGCTCATTAGACAATCCATCGTTGTTCATCAACCGCGAACTGTCATGGCTCGCATTCAATCGCCGCGTGCTGGAAGAGGCGCAGGACGACCAGAACCCCATCTTGGAACGGGTGAAATTTCTGGCGATTACCGCCAGCAATCTTGATGAATTCTTTGAAGTGCGCGTCAGCAGCCTGTTGCAGAAGATAGAAGACGGCATACCCAGTATCGCGCCGGATGGACTGAATGCCGAGCAGCAGCGCGAGCAGATCAACCGCGAGACGCACGAATTCGTCGATCAACAATATGATTGTTGGAACAACCAACTGCGGCCGTTGCTGGCAAAAGAGAATATTTTCTTTCGCGACTTGCTCGATCTGGACAAGGGACAGCTGCAGTTCATCGAGCAATACTGCGAGCGCGAACTCGATCCGCTGCTTACGCCGATCACGGTCGATCCAGCGCATCCATTTCCGCGCGTGATCAACAAAGCGCTGTGTCTGGCATTCTTGTTGCGCCGAAAACGACGTGCGGGATTCACCTACATGGGCGTGATGACGGTGCCGCGTGTTTTGCCGCGCGTGGTGCGGCTGCCTGGCCCCGCAGGCGAAGCGCACTACATGTTTCTGGCGGACTTGCTGACGTATCACGCATCGCGAATTTATAAGGGTTACGAGATCGTTGCGGCATCTTCCTTCCGCGTGACCCGCAACAGCAATCTCTACCTGGAAGAAGAAGAGTCGCGCAATCTACTGGAGACTGTGCGCACAGAGCTGCATAACCGCCGCAAAGGCGACGCAGTGCGTCTCGAGATCGACGCTGATGCGACGCCGGAGATCGTCGATCGCCTGCAGCGCAACTTCGAACTGGATAACTGGCAGGTGTACCGCACCGAAGGCCCGGTGAACCTCTCGCGCCTCTTCAATTTTTACGAACAAGCAGAGCGTCCTGACCTGAAGTTTCGTCCGTTCTCCGGACGCGAATACGTTATCGAGCCGAAGAACCATGACATCTTTGGCGAGCTGCGCAAGCATGACATCCTACTGCATCATCCGTATGACTCGTACTCCGGCGTAGTGGACTTCATCACCAGTGCCGCCCAAGATCCGCGTGTTGTGTCGCTGAAGCAGACGATCTATCGCACCGGGCCGGATTCGCCTATCGGACGAGCACTGATGGACGCAGCCGCCGACAAAGAGGTCACGGTCGTGGTGGAGCTGACGGCGCGCTTTGACGAGCTGTCAAATATCCGTTGGTCAAAAAACATGGAGGACGCCGGCATCCAGGTCTTCCATGGCCTGGTCGGGTTGAAGACGCATTGCAAGCTGGCACTATTAGTTCGTCGTGATCCTGACGGCGTGATGCGGCGCTATGTGCACATCGGTACGGGGAACTACAACCAAGTGACGTCGCGGTTCTACACCGACTTGAGCTTCATGACAGCGAATACGAAGATCACCAGCGCAGTGAGCGCGTTTTTTAACTATCTGACCGCATATGCGGAGCGCAGAAATTATGAGCCTTTAGCTGTCTCGCCGCTGAATCTTGCGGAGACCGTCATCAGTCAGATACAGCGCGAAGCCGATCACGCGGCGCAAGGGAGTCCCGCGCGAATAATCGCCAAGATGAACGCGTTGCTTGAGCCGAACGTGATCAAGGAACTCTATCGCGCGTCAAAGGCCGGAGTGCAGATCGACCTCATCGTGCGCGGCATGTGCGCGTTGCGTCCGGGCGTGCCGGGCGTGAGTGACAACATACGCGTGCGCAGCGTCGTGGGGCGCTTCCTTGAACACAGCCGTATCTTCTATTTTCTTAATGGCGGCGCGGAAGATGTTTTCATCAGCAGCGCGGATTGGATGCCGAGGAATTTCTATGAACGCGCCGAGGTCTTGACGCCTATCGCTGATCCTCGACTGAAGAAGCGCCTCATCAACGAAATACTGTCGGCATACATGGCGGACAACGTGAAGTCACGCCTGTTGAATCGTGATGGCTCATATACGCATCTACGCCACACGAAAGCGAAGGCGTTCAATGCGCAAGAGTTCCTGATGGAGGTCTCAGAGGGAAAAGCTTCGGCGGATGAGATCCCCAGCGACGCGCTGCCGAGGCCGAAGAAGCGCGTAAGCCGCAGACGTACTGCGACGATGGCATCGAAGGAGACTGAATGATCCTCTACTTTCTGCGCCACGCGTCCGCGGGCGAGAGCATGAAGGATGCGAAGAAAGACAAGAAGCGCCCGCTAGATGAAGACGGCATTAAACAATCACATGGCATGGGACGCGCGCTAGCAGCTTTAGAGGTGCAGCCGGAAGTGGTGATCTCAAGCCCGCTCACACGGGCGATGCAGACGGCTTCGCTCGTCGCGAACGAATTGGGGTTTGAGAATAAGATCCAAGTTGAGACAGCGCTTACTCCCGAGGCTTCTTACTCTGACTTTGTTGATATGCTGCGGCGCTATGCTTCGGCTGAATCAGTCGTTGTTGTTGGGCACAATCCCAATCTCTCTGATTTTCTCGGCAAGACCATTGGCGGGCGCTCGAATCCCGCGGACATCGATCTAAAGAAGGGCAGTGTCGCTCGTGTGGAGATGCGGCGTTCCGGCGGCCGTCTGACCTGGTATCTCACGCCGAAGATCGTATCTACACTTCAGGGATTGGCGACGACTAACTCGCGACCGAAGACGTCACGGAAATAATCCGCTTCCTTTTCCGCCGCCCACACTTCCAGTTCCGCGCCCGTGCGGGCTTTCTGCAACGTGAGCACAACGGTGCTATCCGTCATGCGGGTACGAGCACTGCGTATGGCCTGGCGGCGTCCGTGATTCAGCGCCCTTGCCAAGCGAAGGATGGCAATAGCCTTTAGCGCTTCGTGTCTCAGGCGCGGCTGCAGGGCGCGCACGATGCGATCATTCAATTGCGGCGTTGAACCGCCTTGGTATCGCGCAATGACGGCGATGAGCGCCCGCTGCTCGGGGCTGAATCCGAAAATCTCTGAGTTGGCGATCACGTAATACGCGTGGCGATGGCGGCCCGTCCGGTTGATGTAGGAACCGACCTCAAGCAACATTCCCGCGGCGGAAATGTATTCGCTGTATTCCGCTGAAAGTTCGTGCAGCTTTTTTAATTGAGAAAAAAGCCTTAGCGCCAGGGTAGTCACGTGCTTCGAGTTGACCAGATCCACTTTGTAGCGCTTGCAAAGTTCGAGGACGGCATCATGCCGGTCAGATTCAACCTGACGATGCGTGCGTGAGCCCGCGTCGTAGTCAGCGGCCATTTGCGCGAGGATGCCGTCGCGCAATCCGAGCGGCGAATAACGAAAACTGCCCACACCCAGAGTGGACATGATGCGCGAGTACACTGCCGCGCCTGCAATGATGATCTCCGAACGCTTCGGATTGATGCCGTGAATGTGTTCACGCTCCGTGCGTTTCAGCTTGCTGAGTTTTTTCTCCAGGCGCGCGATCTGTTTTTGTGTAGCCTGATCGCCCTCATCAACATCTTCTGCAGCAGAGACTAGTGCGGCGGCCGTGCCGGAGGTCGCAATAGTCAACCTTCCCCGCGCCGAGAAGGCTCCCTCAATGCGGCCGAGCTCCTCATCAATGAAGTCATTCATGCGCAACAGTTCTTTGCCGGTGGGCGGATCGTGATGCAGGAACTGTTGCGTCAAGCGCACGGCCCCGAGCGGCAAGCTCACCATTTGCTGGATGTGCCCTTGGTTGGAAAGCGTCAACTCGCAGCTTCCGCCGCCGAGATCGATGAGCAACTTTCGGGCAGCGCGGAAGCGTCCACTGGATTGCAGGCCGAGGTGGATGAGACGTCCTTCTTCCAAGCCGGTGATCACGCGCAAACGCCATCCGGTGGTACTGCGGATCAGGTCTGCGAAGACGCGGGAATTCTTGGCGTCGCGCACTGCACTTGTGGAAACCACCTGTGTCTGTTCAGCGCCGAAGCGTTCGCATGCTTTCCGAAAGCGCTGCAAGACTTTGATGGTGAGCGCGACTGCGCCAGGCTCGAGCGAGCCATTGCGAAAGACGCCCTCTCCTAGTCGTGTGACTTCGCGGTCTTGATGCAGAACGTAAACACGCCCCGCGCGCATCTCGCCAATGCTTAAGCGGACCGAGTTCGAACCGATATCGACTGCCGCGAAGACAGGCATGGAAAGATGTTACGCCGTACGGCGTGCGCGAGTACGGGCAGAGACTGCACGTGGAGACTTTTTCTGCGGCGCAGCTTCTCCTGAAAGCAATTCGGTCACAGATTGGATCGCCGCGGAAAATGCGGACGTAGTCAATGACCGCAACTGCATAAGAATGCCACTGGAAACATAATTGTTCAGCGCTTCTTCTGCGGCCTCTGACAATGTGAGCCAATCATGCCAGTTGCCGATAGAGTCCTGCGTTTTTTCAAGCGCCGCAGTGAAACGTTTTGTGGCCACGGTCTTGCCAGTCAGCTCCGCTGTGTAGCGGATCTTCTTCAACTCGATGCGCAACTGGTGTAACTCTTCCGGATCGACCATGGAAACGCTGTCTGGATATCGCGCGGCCAGGATATGAAGTTGATCCTTAGCGTGTTCAAGGGGTGAACCTTCAGCAAAATCGCCTGCGGGAGCGTCTGCGACCTGCTCAGCGAGTTTTTCCATCCGGTTGAGCCACTTCTTGCGGTGCAGGACCTTCACTTCCTTATAAAGCTTCTCCGCTTTCTTCTCGCGCTTATCCAGCAGACGGTTCTCCAGTACTTCGTATTGCGCCCGCTGAGTGTCGTTGCCTACACGACGAAGCAGGGTGAGCTGAACGTCGAGGTCGCGTACTTTGCCTGATTTTTTTCTGATGGCATGGATCTCATCCAGCACGTCCTGGTTCTTGTCCCGCACCTTCTCCGGGAGGTACGCGGCCAACGCCTCGATGCGCCGTGCCGTGGTGCGAAGCTTGTGCACCTCTTTGGCAGAGGAATCCGGATTCAGGCGCTTCACCGAGCGCGAAAATGTGCTGAAAAGGGATTTGGATGAACTTTTCATTGGAGTCTTTGCAACTGGAGTAGCGGGGACATAACGATAAATGGCTCGCGGTCTTTTATCAAATCAGCGTGGCGCAGGGGCTGTGCCGGTGATAGCTGGGTTCTTCAGCGGCACCGCGTCAAGCGCGAATGAATCTCGTGCTTCGAACCTTGCCTTGTCAGGCGAACTATCTTCCAGCCTGAACATGGTTCCCTTAAGATGAGTGCCGTCGACCTCAAACTTTACATAATGATAAGTCGCTCCCACGCCGCCTTGATACTTATCGTTCGGCGAACGGTCAAACATGTAAGGCGTGGCGCCGCCGCCGCCGGTCACGATGTACGTAACGCTGTTATGTTCAAAGCGCTCGTAGTTGTGAACATGTCCGGCTACTTCGATCAACCGGGCGCGCGTCTTCGGTTGCATCTGCTCCAACTGCGCTGCCAGGGCCTTTTCCTCGCCACGGGCGGAATGGCCTAAGCCCACCATGAAATGTTCTTTTGAGTCTGTGTAAGAAGGGTGATGCATCAGCAGAAAAACAAAATCCACTTCCACTGGAATGTGCGCCAGCTGGCTCTCGAGCCATTGACCTTGCGGTGTGCCGGCTTTGTATCTGGTATTGCTGTCTAACACGATGAAGTAGCAATTACCGAAGAGCACCGAATACCAGCGCATGCCTTCGAGGTCAGGGAAGCGTTTCCACCAATTGCGCATATCGTGCCCTTCGCCGCCCACCATCTCGTGATTGCCAAGCGCGGGATAGATTCGCATCTTTGCGTCCCACAGCGGTTTGATCTCTTTGTCCACCACGTCCCAATCAGAATCACTTCCGCCGCGATAGGGAAGATCGCCGCTTATAAGCAATGCCGCAGGTTTTTCCTGAGCGATCTTGTCGACGAGAGCCCGGCGGGCCACCGCGTTGGTGTGTACGTTGTCTGCAGGATCAGTGAATCGCATGTCGCCATAGGCGATGATGGTGATCTTTTTCGCCACGTCCGGCACCACGAAGGTCGGCAGTCCTTCTTTGGGTTGCGACGTTTGCGCATACGCAAAAAAGCCCATGCAGAGCCAGACGAACAGCCCTGTTGAGAGCCATCGAGCGGTCGATTTCATTGAGAATAAGATGCAAGTTGCTGCTTTTGTGTCGTTTGAAGGCCGCATTCGCGGCTTTTTGGCAGGGCAGCGGACTCCAAGCTGAGTAGCTGCATCTTAACTGGTTCGGATGAAAAAGGTCTCCACAGCCTCTCAGGACGCGCCCCAAGCAGCCAGCCTCGACGACAAAGACAAAGCGCCGCCCGCAAAGCCGGAACAGGCGTCAGGGGAAAAACTCGTTCCCCCCAAGATGCGTAAGGTGCACAAGCACCTTACCGTTGCCGATCTGCTGCGGCCTCATAAAAAGGCGTTGGTGCTCGGGTTCCTGGCGGTTGCAGGCGAATCTGCCGCCAACCTACTTGGACCGTGGCCCATCAAGCTCGTGCTGGATGATGTGGCCTCCAAGAAAGGGTCGCATGAGGCCCAGTTAAATTACATCCAACACTGGGTCGGCACGGACGTAATGGCCATCGTGATGTTCGCTTGCGTCGCCGTGTTCGCCATCGCGTTGCTGGACGCCGTCTGTTCCTACTTCGAAAAATATTTCACCACCAATGTAAGCCAGTGGGTCACCTACGACCTTCGGCGGATCCTGTATGCGCACATTCAGCGGCTCTCACTCGCCTTCCATGACCAGAAACGCACCGGAGACCTAATCAGCCGCGTGACCAGCGATGTGGCTGACATTCAAAGTTTCATCAATCAGGGACTGCTGAGTTCTCTCATCAACATCCTCACGCTGCTGGGCATGGTCGTCGTGATGTTCCACACCGATTGGCGATTCACTCTCATCGCCATGTCCATTGTGCCGCCGCTGTTCTTCATCGTGTATGTCTATACGCGCAAGATCAAGAAGGCCGCGCGTGATGCGCGCAAACGCGAAGGGCAGATATTCACCGTGGTGCAGGAAGTCCTCTCCTCGATACACGTAGTGAAAGCGTTCACTCGAGAAGATTACGAGCAGCAGCGCTTAGAGGAAGCCAGCCTGGACAGCGTGGAGACGGCTATCCGATCGCGCAGCTTGAAAGCCAAACTGAATCCTATCGTCGACATCGTAGTCGCCATCGGTACCAGCTTGGTGCTCTGGTACGGCGCTAAGCTCATTCTCGCCGGGGTGATCCCTCCCGGGACTCTGGTCCTTTTCTTTCTTTATCTCAAGCAGATGTACAAGCCTATGCAGGAACTTTCGAAGATGACAGACACATACTCGAAGGCGGCCGTGGGCTTTGAGCGCATCCAGGAAGTTTTAGAGACAGACAAAGAGATCAAAGACGTTCGCGGCGCCAAGAAAGCACCCAGGTTCAAAGGCAAGATCGAGTTCGACAAGGTCTCATTCAGCTACACGCCCGAACAGCAGATCCTCAAAGATATGAGTTTCGTGATCGAACCGGGGCGGGTGGCTGCATTGATAGGTCCAACAGGTGTCGGCAAGACAACCATCGTGAACATGATCGCGCGCTTTTATGACCCTGATTCCGGCGTGGTGAAGATCGACGGCACCGATATAAAGAAATTCAAGCAGCAGAGCTTGCGTGAGCAGATCAGCTTTGTGTTGCAAGACAACGTACTTTTTCACGGCACCATCTGGCAGAACATCGCATACGGGCGGCCTGAGGCCAGCAAAGAAGAGATCATGGAAGCGGCGAAACAGGCGAACGCTGCTGAATTCATTGATAAGATGCCGCAAGGTTACGACACCATCGTGGGCGAGCGCGGCATTACGCTCTCTGGCGGACAGCGCCAGCGCATCGCCATTGCCCGCGCCATCATCCGCAATGCGAATATCTTGATACTCGACGAGCCGACCTCGGGACTCGACGCTGCTTCAGAGAAGCTGGTCTTCGAGGCGCTCGACCGCCTGATGGAAAAGAAGACAGCGATCGTGATCGCTCACAGGCTTTCTACCATCCGGCGCGCGGATGTCATCTTCGTGGTGAATGAGGGAGCTGTCGTGGAGAGCGGCACGCACGAACAACTCATGAAGAAGGGCGGACTCTACGCCGAACTCCATGAATTGCAGTTTAAGCAGGATGAAGGCGAGCCGGTGAAGAAGCCGGCCTGATCAACATCCGTTCCTACAGCCTGTTCAGCTCCGAGATGCGCTTTTCAACCACCTGCGCGAATCCTTCGACTTGTTCCGGGGTGTAGCCCCCGGCACGGAACGCGTCGCGAATCTGCGCGGGTGTCAGTTGCGATAAAAGTCGCGCGATCCATTTCACGTCGGCCCGCGGAATATGCTTTCCGATCCAGCTTGTATGCGCTTCCTTGAAAAACGATTTCGGCAGGAATATGAAGATAAGCGGCGGTCGCGTAGGAAATTTGAAGTCAACGTGATCTGCAGTGACCTTGCTGATGAACTTTCCCCGGCTGAAGCTCTCGAGATTATTTTTTGCCTTCTTGTCAGAATAGCTGGGCCCGGTCTTGCCGAAGCTTGCGCCAACATCCGTGACCTCGTAGATCTCTCGCCCAGACCCATCCTCGAAGATGGCGTTGTTATCTGCCATCAGGTCCCAATTGCGGACCAGCGCCATCATTACGCGAAGTCCGTTAAATTCGCGCGTGCCGTAGAAAGGATTTTTCTTCCAGTCCCACTCGCCCTTGTTCGTCCCTAGCTGGTGCCGTTGGAGGCGCGCGCCCTTTACTCCGTTCGCTGTTTCAAATTCTTGTCCGCGCTTGAGCTGCGCAAGGTTTTCTACCGGCAGCTGCGCGTAGTAGTAATTCTCGTTGGCAAAGTAACCTACTGCCCACAGCAGACGGGACGCCACCGTTTCTGATTGCGCCTCCAGGGCCAGCTTGGCCTTCCACTTCTGGTGGGCCTTGTCTTCAGCTTCAAATTTCGGGCTGATTCCCGCAGAGTCTTCGCTAAGAAACTTGACCGGTAGCGCAGGCATGCTCTTCTCGCCACCCACACCATAGAAGAGGTTCTTTGAACTGATCTCACCCGGATCGCGCCATAAGATGGGCTGCCCCGCTCCGTTGGCTGCACGCTCTTTCTCTTGCGCCGGCGCTTGGATTGACAGCAGCGTTCCCAGCAGAACCGTCGTCAGCGTCAGCCGCAGGGGATGTTGGCAACTCGCGACTGTCAAAGCTTGTTCAGCTCCGCGATGCGCGCTTCCAACACCTGTGAATAGGCTTCTACTTGTTCTGGTATGTAGCCACCGGCACGGAACGCGTCACGGATCTGATCATGCGTCAACTGAGCCAGCAGTCCGCCGATCCACTTGGCATCGTCGCGCGGAATATGTTTTCCCACCCAGTGATTGTTCAATACGT
Organism: Terriglobales bacterium; assembly: GCA_025927695.1. Classification (GTDB taxonomy): domain Bacteria; phylum Acidobacteriota; class Terriglobia; order Terriglobales; family Acidobacteriaceae; genus JAICLA01. The sequence goes on from JAICLA010000009.1 coordinate 20,944, forward strand.
GAAGGAAGAAATTCGGCGCAAATATGAAAAGGAGCGGCGCATGTGTGGGGAAGTTGAAATCCACATGGTCGGCCGTGACTTTGGTGATGAACTTGGCTTTCTTGAAACGCGGGAGGTCATTCTTCGACATGGCGTCGGTATAGCTACGGCCCGTCATCCCGAACGTGGATCCAACATCTGTCACCTCATAGATCCGCGTGCCGTCCTTAGCGACGTAGATGGCGTTGTTGTCGTCTTTGAGGTCCCAGTTGCGCAAAAGGGCCATCATGACGCGGAGACCGTTAAACTCCCGCGTGTCCAGGAATGGGTTCTTTTTCCATTTCCAATCGCCGTCTTTCTTGCCCAATTGATGTCTTTGCAGGCGGACGTCTGTGACGTGGCCATTTTTCTCAAAATTATTGCCTCGTTTCAATCGAGGTAGGCCGTCGACGGCGAGGTCGTGAGTGAAGTAGTTGTCGTTGGCGAAGTAACCCAGCGCCCAAAGTAGGCGGGACGCGACAGGTTCAGGCTGCGCCTCTGGCCCGAGCTTCACTTTCCACTTCACACCGGCTGCGTCAGTCACGTCGAACTTCGGACTGTGAGCATCCATGTCCTCTTTGTCGAACTTCACCGGAAGTTGTGCTTTGTCGCCATCCCCGGCGCCTAATAGAAGGTTCTTTGACTTGATGTCGCCGGGGTCTTGCCAGAGGAGAAGTTTGCCGTTCGAGGCTGGTTTCTTATCTTTGTGATCTTTCTGCGCGAACGCCGCAGGGTTCAGGAACAAGGCCGCAAAAACGGCCAACGATAAAAGTCGTCGCATGTAGCTCCGTGCGTGGCGAGAGTCTTACTGCGAATGTGCCACTCTGCTTTTTGATGCAAAATTCGCCGTCCGCAATTGCCTCCGACCTCGCAAACCTTTTAATACCGACCAGTTACGCAACCTTAGCCGGAGCTCTGGAATCGAACGTAAGGAGCTTTGGAGACCCCTTGAAACTTATTGTTCAGCCGGGCGACGGGACCGCGCCCCTTATACAGGCCATCAAATCCGCCAAGAAGAGCGTAGAGATCGTCATCTTCCGTCTTGACCAGGCTGACGTGGAACGCGCCCTCGAAGACGCTGCAGAGCGCGGCGTCGCAGTCCAGGCTTTGATCGCGTTCACGAACCGCGGCGGGGAAGGCCGGTTGCGCAAGCTGGAGATGCGCTTTCTGGCAAAAGGCATCACCGTTTCACGCACGGCGAATGATCTTGTCCGCTATCACGGCAAGATGATGATCATCGATCGCAAGGAGCTTTACGTCCTCAGCTATAACTTCACGCACTTAGATATTGAACGCAGTCGCAGCTTCGGCATAGTCACAAAGAATGCGGAACTGGTGAAGGAAGCGTGCGAACTCTTTGACGCCGACACCAAGCGCGTGGAGTTCAAGAGCCGCTCGAGGAAGTTCATCGTCAGTCCGGTGAACTCGCGTGACGAACTTGGTGCGTTCATCAAGGGAGCTAAGAAGAGCTTGCTTATCTATGACACCAAGATCAGTGACCGTGGCATGATCCGGCTCTTACAGGAGCGCATCAGCGCCGGCATAGAAGTCCGGATCCTCGGCGGAGTATCTGCGGACAAGAAATTGCCGCTGCGTAAGTTGCACCGCTTACGGTTGCACACCCGCGGCATCGTTCGGGACGGCAAACATCTTTTCCTCGGCAGCCAGAGCTTGCGCAAATTGGAACTCGACGCGCGTCGCGAGATCGGCGTGATCGTACAAGGCGGTAAAGTCGTCGGCGCGTTCACGGCCGTGTTTGAAGATGATTGGAAGGCGGCAGAGATGACGAAGGCTGAAAAGAAAGCGCAAAACTTGCATCCGAAAGTGAAACGCGTCGCCAAGATCGCCGCCAAAAATGCACGTGTCAAACCGGTGATCGATCAAGTTGTCGAAGTCCTTAAGGAAGAGACTAACGGTAAGTTGCCGGTGAAGGTCGCCAAAAAGCATCTTGAAGTTGCCGTGAAGACAGCGCTGAAGAAAGCTGTGAGGAAGGCTGCGGCGGACCTGGTGGAAAAGGCCGGCTAGCAGCACGCCATCAAACCCGCCGAGCTAAGGAAGAGGAATCGTACGAGATTCCTCTCTCCCATCCGCTTCTACACTGCGCCGTGATACTCAGGAAGCGTCGTGCGTTCGATCGTCGGCCTCTCAGGTTCCACGACGCGGTCATGTCCCGTAGCCGCCGCGATCGACAGGACTACCGTCGCCCATCCCAGCGCAAAATCAGTCCAGCGGAATGGATTGTCTATGAAGACCAAGGGGCGGGGTCCTAGCAACATCCAGAATCCGAGGATGACGTTCACGCAGCTCCACAAGAAACTGGAATTTCTGCGCAGCCGCAATCCGGAACAAGCAAACAGCAATACGCCAATAACGACGCTGTTCCACATGCCTTCGTGCGTCACTGACAGAACAAAGCCCGCAATGACTAGCCATATTCCGAATAACAAAGTCACCATGCTCGAAAATCGTTTTTGCGGCGACAGCCTCGTGACTGGTTCGGTGGAAGTGGTTTTCATGATTGTCCTTTCATTCCTATCCTGTGTGAACCTATATTGAGCAACTTTCGTTGCCTGTCAGAAAGGCGAAAGGCAGGAAATGAAGACAAAAAACGACGTTGAGCGGAGAAGGAATCCGCTTCCTTCAGGGCCCAACGGAGCGTTTCTATGCGCGAAAGTTAAGCAACTTTGCGGTGTTCGTGGATGGTACGGGTCTCAGCCATCGTGGCAATGTCCCTGCTGATGAACTGGTCCCGCGCCGTGCCGCTGATGATCGCAAGGATGATAGCGGCGATTCCGACGGCAACATCATTCCAACGCGACGATGAGCTGGCGAAACCCAGAGCGTTTGGCGCAAACAACAGCCATATTCCCAAGACGAAGTTTGCCCAGCTCCATGCCGGGTTTGAATTCCGGCTCATGCGTGCGGCCGCGAAGATAAATAAGAGTACGCCTACGATAAAGTCATTCCACATGCCTGATGGCTTTACTGCAAGAGTGAAGCCTGCTATGAACAGCCAGATACCCAATAAGAGGTTGAGAGTGCTGGCCACTGTTTTTTGCGGTGACATCATGTTTCTTGTCGCCAACGAAGTGTTTTCCATTTCTTCTCCTTTCACTTGTATTAAGTGGCTTTAGTAAGTGTGAATCCGCATGCGGCAACTTTCGTTGCCTTGCACACGTGATAGGGCAACGATATGAGGGAAAAATAATCACCTTACGTTTTTTGTATGCGCGGGACGCGCTGTGGAGGAGGTTGCGCAAGCCCTGCATTGCCAGATATCATTCGCGCCACTCATCTGCCGGAGGTTCGAATGTTCTCTTACCGTCGCGCGTCGTTTGCGTTCCTGCTAGTCACCCTTTGCATCTCCGCTTTTGCCCAACAGCCTGAGGCCGAGGACAACAGCGCTCTGCGCTTCCGCTTCGTCGGGCCACGAGTCGGCAACCGGATCGCCGCGATCGCCGGCGTTCCGGGCGATCCCACCACCTATTACGCTGGCGCCGCTTCGGGTGGCGTGTGGAAGTCTAGCGATGGCGGCAATCGCTGGGTTCCTGTTTTTGACAAAGAACCCGCCGCGGCGATCGGTGCATTGGCAGTCGCACCTTCCGACCCCAGTACTGTTTGGGCAGGCACCGGCGAAGCCTGGGCAGTCCGCGATAGCGATGTGATGGGCAATGGTATTTACAAGTCCACAGACGGCGGCAAGAACTGGACGAACATGGGACTGCCCGCGTCCGGCCGCATCGGCCGCATCATTGTTCATCCTACGAACGCTGACATCGTTTATGCATGCGTTCTCGGCCGCACCACTGGGCCGCAGCAGGAAAAAGGCGTGTATCGTACCCAGGACGGCGGCAAGCATTGGGATCGCGTGTTGTTCGGCGGAGAAAATGTGGGATGTTCGGGCCTCAGCATGGACGCGAAAGATTCACTCACGTTGGTCGCCGGCATGTGGCAAGTGGAGATGCATACCTGGGCGGAGCTTAGCGGCGGCCCGGGCAGCGGCGTCTACATCACGCATGACGGCGGCACTACATGGAAGCGCATTGAAGGCCACGGATTGCCAAAGTCGCCACTCGGCAAGATCGATGTCGCCATTGCGCCTACGAATTCGAACCGCATCTTCGCGCTCATCCAGACGAAAGACCAAGGCTCGCTCTGGCGCTCTGATGATGGTGGGCAACAGTGGCGCGCCATCAACTACCAGCGCGGACTCATCGGCCGCGCAGGTTATTACATAAGACTGGGCGTCTCTTCAGGCAGTGACAATGAGCTCTATGTCGCCAATAGTTCATTCTGGCAGTCGCTGGATGGTGGACAGAATTTCAATGAAGTCCGTTGGGGCGGCGACACGCACGACATTTGGATCGATCCGAAGAATCCTGACCGCCTCGTCCTGACTGACGATGGCGGCTTGCACATCACTACCGTGCACGGCCGTGGATTTCACAGCGTGCAGCTTCCCATCGGCCAGATGTACCACGTAGATGTTGATAACCAGGTTCCGTACTACATCTACAGCAACATGCAAGACGATGGAAACATGCGGGCGCCAAGTGTGCCGCAGGGTTTCGATGAAGAAGGTTGGGACCACGCCATGGGCGGTTGCGAGTCCGGATTCACCGTTCCCGACCCGGTCGATCCGAACATTGTTTGGGCCACTTGCTATGGCAATAAAGTCACTCGTTGGGATGCACGCGACAAACATGCCCGCTCGGTCGCGCCATGGCTACACACACTCGACTCGCCACCGACTGACATCAAATATCGCTGCCATTGGACTGCGCCGCTGGCCATCGACCCCTTCGATCACAATACCGTGTATTACGGATGCCAAGTCATCTTCAAGACCTCTAACGCCGGACAATCGTGGAGCGTCATCAGCCCCGATCTCTCGACCAACGATCCCAAGTACATCATGTCGTCGGGAGGCATCGTTGGTGACAACCTTGGACAGTTCTACGGCGAGGTTGTCTTCGCCATCGCGCCATCAAAGATAAAAAAAGGACTCATCTGGGCCGGCACCAATGATGGCCAGATCTGGTACACGGATGACGGCGGCGGCAAGTGGAACAACGTGACCAAAGGTCTGGGGGCGCCGCCGCTCGGCACTATCACCAGCATCGCGCCGTCAGCGTTCGATCCCGGCACTGCTTACATCGCCGTTGATCTGCACCTCGTAGATAATCGCGATCCTTACATCTACAAGACCAGCGACTTCGGCAAGACGTGGAAGCCCATCATGGGCAACCTGCCGAAGAACGAATTGTCATATGCGAAGACCATCGCCGAAGATCCTAACGCGAAGGGATTGCTCTTCGTCGGCACGGGCAGCGATCTTTTTTATTCGATCAATGACGGCGCCGATTGGAAGCCGCTCGATTCAGGCTTGGCACATGCGCCGGTAAGTTGGGCTGTGGTGCAAAAAGAATTCCACGATCTTGTGATCTCCACCTACGGACGCGGTCTCTACATCCTCGACGATCTCACCCCACTAGAGCAGCAAGCGAAAGGGAAGTCTGACGCAGGCACCGTTCTCTACGAACCGCGCTCTGCTTACCGTCTGACTCGCAATCCGCAGGCGTTCATTGATTTTTCACTGAAGTCCGCGGCCAAAGGCCCTGCGCAGATCGAGATTCTCGATGCCGAGGGCAAAGTCGTGCGCAAGCTCGATACACGCGCCCGCGCAGGGCTCAACCGCGTCCGCTGGGACCTGCACTACGACACGCCCCGCCTGATCGCGCTGCGCACCAATGCGCCGGACAACAGCCACATCTGGGCCGAGCCGCGCTTCCGCGATGCCGATTCACGCCCCATCACGCATTGGGGTACGCGGCTGGCGGAGGTCGGGCCTATCGTCACTCCAGGCAAGTACACCGTACGCCTAACCGTGGAAGGGCAGACGTATACGCAACCGTTGACAGTAATGAAGGATCCGCATTCACCCGGGTCTGACGAAGACATCAATTCCTCCGTAAGAACGCTCCAGCAGATATGCAATGACATCAGCCAGGTCTCAGACACGGTCAACCAGATCGAGTGGATGCGCAAACAACTGGAAGTCATTTCTGCCATGCTGCGCCCGGCACATCACGGCGCCATGGCCGCTCGCTCTGACGATGACGACGAAGGAGGTCCTCCCGCTCCAGACGCAACAGACGCTGCGACCAAGAAGCGCAAAGCCGATCTGCTTAAGGCCGTGGAGGAGATGGACAAGAAGCTGCTAGGCATTGAGCACAAATACGTTTCGCAGGCGCTCATGAATAGTGACGACAAATATTTCGTGGAACCCTATCAGGTCTATCTCAACCTGATCTGGCTGAATGCTGAAGTCGGGACCGGCGGCGGAGACGTAGCCGGCGGCGCAGACTTCCGGCCAACAGATGCACAGCTGATCACCCTAAAGGAGCAGGAAGCGCAGATGTCCGCCGCGCACGCGGAGTTTGAATCACTGCTGAAGAATGACCTGCCCAAGTTCAATCAGAAGCTGGGCGAGAATAATCTGGCGGTGGTTGTCGCGAGCAATAACGGCGGCAACTAAGTCACGGAAAACACGATTGCCCACTTTGTCATTCGACAGGGTGGGCATTCTTATTGCTTATTGAGATGGGAAACTGGCGGAGAGGAGGGGATTCGAACCCCTGATAGAGCTTTTGACCCTATAACGGTTTAGCAAACCGCCGCCTTCAGCCACTCGGCCACCTCTCCGTTGAGGTTGTGCGGGCGGGACTCATTGATTATAGCGGAGAATGCCGCCGCTCAGACCGCCGCGATTTTTATCTCTAATAAAGCCGGAAATGAGACCTTGCATCGCCCTTCAGCCGAAATGCCGGTAGGGATGCAAATACGGCGGAATGTTGTTCGCGATGGTGCGGAACTCCTTCTCCGTGAGCGGAAGTTTGTGGAACGCGGCCCAGCCTTCTTTTGGCGGAAGATTGCCGCCGGCGGCTGCATCTGAGCCGTAGAAGACTTTCTTCAGTCCGATGGTACGAATGGCGCGCGCGATCCGCTCTGCATGGTCGGGCGGGATGTCAGGAGTTACGACCGTGGTCACATCGAAGATGGCGTGCTTCATCCGCTTGTCGCCTTTCGCGCACGCGTTCACAAAGACTTGCAAAGCTTCGGCTGAGGGCGGATCGTCCCAAGAGCCCGCGCCCGCCAAGTGCGCCAACTGAACTGTGACATTCGGCGCAGCGGGCAGGATCTCATTCAAGAAAATCTCCGCTTCGTGCTTGCCGTAAGCGAACTTCCGCGAGATGGATGCGCGCATGTGCAGCACGATCGCCATCTTGTGCGCGTTAGCGGCGGCTAATACTTCGCGCAGCCGCGCCTTGTGCTGCGCATTGTGATAGTCGATAGCCGAATTTCCGATGTGCAACTTGATCCCGGTGCAAACGCCTTTATCATTCGCACATCGCGCCATTTCTTCCAACGCGTAATCTTTCAGCGGATTGAATCCGCAAAATCCAGTGAGCCTGTGCGGATATAGCCCCACCTGCTGATTCACCCAATCATTCTCTGCTTTTACTTTTTCGTATTCGTTCTCAACGGTGCGGCTGGGACTGCCATACATATAAGCGCATGAAAGGACGACGGCGCGCTGAATCTTCGCATCATCCAGCAGCTTGATCAAGTCTGCCGCCGTAATGATCGGCAGGCTGTCGGCCATCGCATGGATAGCAGGACTGAATATATGTTGGTGGCAATCGACTGCGGGCGAGATCGTATCGCGCTCTCGCCATGCGAAACCGGAAGAAGGTAAAGCGGCGGCGCCGGCCACAACCGCGCCTGCGCGAAGAAAATCCCTGCGAGTTATCTTGGGCAAATCCTGTGTCCTTAGGCCTTACGCATTGCCGGAACGGTCTCTTCGAGCGCGGTTGCGAAGCGGTCGATCTCGTCCGGTGATGTATAGACGTTCGGACTCACGCGAAGTCCCGTGAATTGTGGCTTCGGTTTCGCGCTGGTATCGCCGGGAAGGGCGGGGCCGCCGATGGGAACGACTAAGATCTTGTATTTGCTGAGCAGCGTGTCAGCCAGTTTGCCCGCGTCCACCCCGTCAAATTGAACGGTCGCGAATGCCCCGGAGAGTCGCGGATCATTGGCCTTCACCAGCACTGTCACTCCGGGAATCTTCTCCGCGCGATCAGCCCAACGAGACTTCAGATAACGTAAGCGCGCGAATTTTCGTTCCGCTCCGATGTTGTTGTAGAAGTCGAGCGCCTGCAAGATACCGTTGTGCATCGCAGCCGGATGCGTGCCGATCTCTTCGAATTTGCGGATGTCATTGTCTTGCGCTTGCGACGCAGGCATCAGCGCCCACGTCTTCGGAATGCGGTCTTTGCGCACATATAAGAATCCCGTCCCCACCGGTGCCGAGAGCCATTTGTGCAGGCTTGATCCGTAATAGTCGCAATCCAGGTCAGAGAACTTGAATGGAACATGGGCGAAGGCGTGGGCGCCATCTACGATGCTGACGATGTTGTGCTCCCGCGCCAATGCGCAGATCTCTTTCACCGGGAAGATCTGGCCTGTCATGAAAACTACTTGCGATACATGAATGATCTTTGTCTTCGGCGTGATGTTGTCGCGATACAGCTTTACTAAGTCGGCCGGATCCTGCACTGGAACCTTGAAATCCACCTTCTTGATGACCACGCCATCGCGCCGCCGCCGCTGCTCCCACGTCGTAAGCATTCGCGGATAATCCTGCGTAGTAATGAGCACTTCGTCGCCGGGCTTCATGTCAATGCCCAGCTGGGCGTTGATGAGCGACTCGCTGGCATTGCGAGTGATGGCGATGGACTCCGGATCGGCGCCCCACATGCCTGCCAGCTTCTTGCGCACATCCTCGATCTTCGGCTCCAGCTCGCGCCACATGCGGTAGCTGGGCGAATAATTCCCGTAGCGCACCTCGTTGATCTGCTCTTCCAGCACAACTGTCGGCGAGGGCGCCACACCACCGTTGTTCAGGTTGATGATCGCCGGGTCGGCCTGATAGGCCTCGCGTATCTGCCGCCAGAAAGCTTCATCGTCGGCAGTCGCGTCGGGAAGGACGCCGGCATACGCTTTGTTGAGCGCAGCGGTGACGGCGATGGCATTGGCTCCAAGCAAAAAGTTGCGGCGGGTGACTGCGGGGAGGAAAGAAGAAGTGTTCATGCGGGAGAGGATACTCCTTTTCGAACGCGTGTTGGCGGGTTTGTCGCTGACAAGCGGGAAGGGCTGGAGTGGC
>JAICLA010000179.1 GCA_025927695.1 Terriglobales bacterium
AACCACGGCCTTTCGCGGCTCCACAACGCGCAGAAAAATAACTGCATTCACTTTGAGAGTGACGTTGTCCCGCGTGATGATGTCTTGCGGAGGCACTTCCAGGGCCTCTTGCCGGAGCGAGATGCGTACGATGCGATCGAGGGGTGCGAGCACAAAGACTACTCCCGGCCCTTCTGCCTTTTCGCGCAAATGTCCGAGGCGAAAGATCACGCCCCGTTCATATTCAGGAAGGATGTTGATGCAGTTCAGCAGGTAGATAACAACGATGATAACGATGATCAAAAGGGGATACGAGAACATGGCTTGCCTGTCTTCCTGCGACATTTAGTATTACTGTCGCGGATTCTAACATCAATCAGTTAAGTCTCTTAGGAGTTTCGCCGGGCGTTCGCGGCAGGAATAACGCCGGCTTTCTCAACTTCAAGCTCGAGTCCGTTCACTTTGCGCACGACCACCAGCTCACCCGGGCTGATCAGGTTGGCGCTGTTCGCGTTCCATGTCTCTCCGTGGACAAAGACCTTTCCCGTCGGTGGCATCGCCGTTTGAGCGACGCCCACCAATCCGAGCATGCCTTCAACTCCTGTGATGACTTTGTTCCTGTGCGCCTTATAGGCGACCGTTACGAGGAAGATCGTGATCAATCCAATCGGAATAGTCACCGACAGGGCAGTGATAAGTTTCACGCGCATCTCGGGGATAGGACCATCGACCAGGAGCAGGGCGCCGATGATCATGAGCACGATTCCGCCCAGGCCCAACGCCCCGTGCGTTTGGAATTTCACTTCAAGGCCAAAAAGCGCAAAAGCTCCGAGAATCAGGAAGACCGCAGCCAGACTCGTTGGCAAAAGATTGAACGCCACCACCGCCAGTGAGATACAGATGATGCCGATGACACCGGGAATGACGGCTCCGGGATGGTTGAACTCTGCGTACAGCGCCATCATTCCGAGAGAGAAGAAGATGAACGCCATATTCGGGTCCATGAGGAAACCGAGCACTTTCTGTTTCACCGTCATATCAGCGGACTTGATGACCTCGTGTGAAAGATGAAGCGTGGTCTTCTCGCCGCCGAAGCGGGTGATGGTGCGCCCGTCGAGTTTGGTGAGCAGGTCCTTATCGTCGTTGGCGATCACATCGATCAGGTTCTTATCCAGGGCTTCTTGCGCGGAAAATGATTTTGATTCGCGCACGGCACTCTCGGCCACTTCTACATTGTGTCCGCGTTTAGAGACGTAAGAGCGGATCAATGCGGCCGCGTCGTTCTCCATCTTCGCTTTCATCACGTCGTCCACTTTGAGGCCGTTAGCGAGCACGGGATGTGCCGCACCGGTATTCGTCCCGGGTGACATGGCGGCAACGTCCGCCGATTGCAGAATGAAGAATCCAGCCGAGGCGGCATATCCGCCGCTGGGAGTAACAAAAACAATCACGGGCACGGGCGATGCAAGTATCTTCTCAATGATCTCGCGGGTGGAATCGAGCATTCCGCCGGGCGTGTGCAGCTCGATCAGGACGGCATCATCGTGTTCAGCTTTGGCTTGATCAATGGTGCGGCCGATGTATTCCGCGGTGATGGGATTGATGGTGTCATGCACCACGATCTTCAGCACATCAGCGGAAGCCGGCAATGCAAACAGAAGTGAGAGCAATAGAAGATAGAAGGCGTGCTGGATGGCGGGTTTCATGGCCGATCCCTCTGCGTAGATTGTGGTCTCACGGCAGAGGGCGATGCAATGGTTTTCTTGAGGTCGAGCGCTGCGGCATTGGTGGGGTCGAGGCGCAGCGCGCGATCGACATTCTCTTTCGCTGCGTCGGCACGGTTCTGTTTCAGCTCGATCTGCGCGAGTGTGAGGAAGGCGTCAGCGCTGGGCTTGATGCGGTTCGCGGCGATCGCCTCAGAGCGAGCTTCGGTCAATTCGTCGCGGCCTTCCAGCACTTGCGCCAGGCCCGAGTGGCCCGCCACTGCGGATTGATCCACAAGGATGGCCTCGCGGAACTCGCTCTCGGCCTGGTCGTATAGACCTTGCTTCATGAATTCCTGGCCGCGCTCCACGTGGATGGCGGCGTGTTCTGCAGGATTCAGATTGGCGTGGCGTTCCTCGTTCGCGCTCTGAATCTCCATGGCAAGTTGGCGATAGGAGGTCTCATCGTAGTTCCGCTTGATACGCTCCAGCGGAGGCTTCACCGCGCCGCCCTTGTTAACGGCATCGAGGAAAGCTTTCGCCTCAGAATCTTGTGGTTTTATCGCGAGAGCCTCTTTCAGTTGCTTTGCGGCGCCAGCGGAGTCACCGCCGCGATAAAGCGCAACGGCGTAGTTGAATCGATAGTCCTCATCGCGCGAATCAGCTTGGACCGTGCGCTCGAAATAGTCGGCGGCGTCTTTTTGTCCGCGACGGGAGGCGACTACGCCCAGATTGTTGTAGACCTCGATGAGAGGTACGCGTGCAGCAACGAAAGAAAAGGCAGCTTGAGCTTTATCTAAGTTGCCTGTGTAGTAGTAAGAAAGGCCGAGGAAGAAGTTGGCTTCGCCGGCGAATGTTTCCTTCTGCGGAACTTTGGCGAACCACTGCGCGGCCTGCTCATAATCTTTATTGTCGAAATAAACCCGACCAAGCTGGAAGGCGGCTTCGGAGTAATCCGGACTGATGCGAGCGGCATCCTTGAAATACTTGATCTTCACCGCGCGATCGGTCGCCAATGTGCCGCGGACAAATGCTTCGAGGGCATCCAGGCGGATCGCGGCCTGCGCCGCAACGTATGTATTTTTTGGGCCGACTAGAGTGGCATCGAGGTTGCGCAGCAGATCCCAAGCCAGTGTGTTCTGGATCTCCACCAGTTGCGTCAGCGCGCCGGCCTCCACTGCCTCCGGCGAAAGGTGCACGCGTTTCATGTCCAGCAATTGCGCGTGTGCGGTGAACGATCGTCCGTCAAAGTTGTAGCTTCCAAGCACGATGTAATCCACATCCATCTCTTCCGCCATGCGGTAAAGAGTGGCGCGCGACGGACGCACGTTCGCGGGGATCCCAAGACGGTCAAACGCGTACACGCGGTCTTCGCGCCGGATCACGAAGAATCCGGCCGCGGAAAGGCGATTACCCAACACTTCAGAAAATGCTTCGCCGATCCATTCAATACCAGGCGATTTCGACGTATTCTCAAAGGGAACAATGAGGACGATGTGTCCGCCGCTGTAAGACTGGGAGAACGCAGGAAGCGCCAACAGAAGAATGAGGGCGAAAAGAAGGAACCGTCTCAAGATAAGGACGATTATAAGCGAATGAAAATGTTGGAGCGGGAGACGGGGATCGAACCCGCGACATCCAGCTTGGGAAGCTGGCGTTCTACCGCTGAACTACTCCCGCCGGTAGCTGAAGTGATTTTACACGCAGCGGGCAGACCAGAAACACAAATGAAAAAGGCCGCCAGGTTCGACGGCCTTTTGCATAGCTGGCTTGCTTAGGCGCGATTACCAAACGCCTTTGTCACTGCCGGTGACTTTGTAAGCTACGGCGGCAGCGGCAGCCAAATAGGGAAGCAACGCCAGACGCAGAGTGCCCGGCACGTTGCCATTGAGTGATGTCTTAGTGATCTGCGTGGTGTACAGCGGAGCACCGCAGGAGACGATAGGCACGCGCAGGAAGCTCTTGCGCACTTCGATAACGCTTGCTCCGCAAGTGGAGGCCTGGATGACGTCGATGGGCAATTCCAGGCCGCGTCCGCGATACTTGCGGACGAAGTCCGACACGATCATCAGGTAGCTGGCGGCGCCCGGCCAAATGCCGACTGCATCCGTGGCTTTCTTCAACTCGGGGAAGCTCAGTTGACCGGACTCCACAATGGCCGAAGAGTTCACAATGTCACACACGCGGAAATAAAAGTGGCGATACATACGCTGCAGCGTAGCGACCACGATACGTTCTTCCGGCGCGGGAACATGAAACGTCATGCCGAGCACGGTCTTTTCCATGCGGCGCGAGTTGAAACGCTTCGCCAGGCCTTGGTGCTCGCCCATCTGTCCTAGGCGCTGCACGTGAATCTCGACCGACTCCGGCAATCCCGGCACTTCAAAATTCCACTTCTGCGCAATGCGATCTCCCCAGCTGCGCGGAGAAAGCTTTGCGTTCAACTTGCCCGCCATGGTGGAGATCACGCGGTCAGACGGCGCCGTGGTGTAAAGATCAAGATCGCTCCCGAGATCAGGGAAGTGGTCGAGTGACTTCATTACCGTGACCGGGCATCCGTTGGCTTCGAGCGTGGAGCAGATCTCATTCAACATGGTCAGCGCGTTGGTGACTCTCGCCGTCTCTTTGGCAATGCCTTCGTTGGCCCAGCGCTGCAGTTCGAAATCCCCTGCGGCGACTGCTGCCTTCGACAACGGCTCCAGTGCGCGGATAATCACATGGTGCATGTCCGCCAAGCGCAGGAATTCCGAGCGGTCAGTCTCAGACATGCGCTGAAACACGCTGACGTTCTTGGCCGCAGACTGGGGATTGAGTGACAGCTCAAGCAGTTTGTCGATGAGTTGTTTTTCGGTGAACGGCTGGGTAATGGGCGGCTGGATAGACGGGGCAGTGGCCATTTCTACTAAGGACTCCGAGGTCAGACTTGCTTTCATCAACTCTGATGTATCCAGCAGCTCTGGAGTTGGCAGCCTAAGCTTATAATCGTTGGTTCTTCAACACTTAGACGGATTTTAGGGAGCAATTCTTGGCATACAGCGACCTGCGTGAATGGGTGGCCGCGCTCGAACGCGCCGGCGAACTGAAACGGGTGAAAGCGGAAGTCGATCCCGTGCTTGAGATCACTGAGATCACTGACCGGGTTTCGAAGGCGGGGCGGAGCGGGCCTAATAACTCAGGCGGCGTTGCCGGCATGAAACCCGGCGGCCCGGCGCTGATGTTTGAGAACGTGAAAGGGCATCCGGGCGCAAAGGTGCTTATCAACCAGTTTGGTTCGGAAGCGCGCATGAAGTTGGCGCTGGAAGTGGACAAGCTGGAGGAGATTTCCGGACGCATACATCAGCTGATGAATATGAAGTCGCCCGAAGGCTTCCTGGAAAAAGTGAAGATGCTGCCCATGCTGGCCGATATGGGCAAGTTCTTTCCGAAGACGGTGAATACGGGCCCGTGCAAAGAGGTCATCAAGAAAGAGAATGCAAGTCTGCTTGATCTTCCGGCACTGAAATGCTGGCCACAAGACGCAGGGCGGTTCATCACCCTGCCATGCGTGATAACGCGCGACCCGAAAACAGGTAAACGCAATGTAGGCATGTACCGTATGCAGATCTATGACGCGAAGCAGGCGGGCATGCACTGGCAGCGGCAAAAGGTGGCTGCGGAACATTATCGTGACATGCTGCGCGCCGGGGCGGGCGGAGATGCAAAGTCGCGTTCTGCTGCGGTGGACATCATGGCGCGGTCGTCCGGTGGGAGCATGTTGGCGGAGGGGGACAGACCGAATGGGCAGTTGGAGGTTGCTGTGGTGATCGGAACTGACCCGGCGCTGACGTTCTCTGCGATTGTGCCCGCGCCGCCCGAGGTAGAAGAGTTCATCATCGCGGGATTCCTGCGGCAGAAGCCGATCGAGTTGGTGAAGTGCGAGACCGTGGACCTGGAAGTTCCGGCGAATGCGGAGATCGTGCTTGAAGGTTATGTGAATCTTGACGAGTTGCGCACCGAGGGCCCATTCGGCGACCACACTG
>JAICLA010000056.1 GCA_025927695.1 Terriglobales bacterium
TAGTCAGCATATTGTTTCGGACGCGGCGAGCTACTGACGTCAGACTCGATAGCGATCTTGGTGGGACGGAACTTCTTCAGCACTTCGATCAGCTGCGCGAGCTCTTGCTGCCGCTTGGGCGCGAGGACGTCGTCGACCTTCATGTTGTAGATGTCGTGTCCGGGATTAGCCATGTGATAGCTGCCGAGGATGAGGATTTCGGGTTTGGGGGCGGGGGCGCTGGCCGAGTGGGCAGATGGTTGGGACGTTTGGGCGGGGCAGGAGATCGTCAGCAGTAGAAGTAGCAGTAGGGATTTCATGTGGGGCTCCGGGTAGATAGACGAAGAGATTGTAGGGATTGTTCCGCAGATGGTGTACCTCAGCGGCTAAAGCCGGTTACAAGGAGGAGTTGATGACGCAGGCCTAGGAAGGCCCGCTCCACCCGGTCGTGGTAATCGGAAGGCCAGCGCTGAAGCGCGGTTACATAAAGGTGGATTGAACGCAGGCCTAGAACGCCTGCTCCACCCGACGTGGCCTTGCTCCGGCGTGGTTGTGGCGCGCGGCTCCGAGTGCGCGGAGTGAAAGTCCACGGCGAGGTCTCTTCCACCCCGTCAGCGGAGCTGTCGGGGACCCCGGTTCTCCACTTCGGGCGTTGCGCTGCGGTCGGGATGACAAAGTGGAAGAGCGGCTGGAAGTGGGCGATCCGGCACGAGCTGTCGAGGTCGAACGGCGAAATACATAGACCCTTCGGCTCCGCGCTAAGAACGCGCTCCGCTCAGGGTGACAGAGTTGCGGCATGGTGGAGAGCCGTGGGTGAACGGCGAAATGCAGGTTCCTCGCTCCGCTCGGAATGACAATTCATGAATGGAACAGGGAACTAGCTAGGCGGTGTTGTCGTAACAGATGCATGAAATTCCGAGGGAAATCTCTGCCTCTGTTGCTGATGATCGTGGCGACGGCGGGTGCGGTCTTCGCGCAGGCCGGCGGCGGTGCGCCGTCGTCTGCCGCGGTGTCTCAAGAGCTTGGTGCTCCGTTGAAGGTGAAGGTGAAGCTGGTGAATGTTGCGTTCAGCGCGCGTGATGCGAAGGGCGCGCTCATCAATGACCTGACTAAAGACGACGTTGAGATCGCGGAAGATGCCGTGCCGCAGAAGGTCTCGTTCTTTGCGCGCAGCACGGATGTGCCGCTCACGCTGGGCATCATCCTGGATGACAGCGGAAGCCAGGGCCATTTCAGCAAGCAGCATGAGCATGACTTGCGCGTTTTTCTTGAAAGCGTACTGGGGCCGAAGGACCGCGTGTTCGTGGTTTCATTCGCGAACTCGATCAGGCTGGTGAGCGATTTCACCAACTCTGGCGCGGCGGTGGAAGCGGCGATGGAGCAATACAAGAACAGCCACAAGCGCAAGAAGCGCAAGAACGCGGACGATAACGAGCCGGTGTTTCCGGTGCTTGGTCCGGATGAAGAGCGGGAACTTGGCACTGCGTTCTACGACTCGATCTATTACGCCGTCAGCGAGAAGCTGGCGAACGAGAGTGGACGGCGTGCGCTGTTGATGTTCAGCGACGGCGAAGATAATTCGAGCGCGCATGACTTGATGTCCACGATCGAAGAGGCGCAGGCGCAGAACGTGCTGGTGGAGACGATCCGCTATACGGAGATCCATCACAACAAGTTGAATGCGCGCAATCATTACGGCATAGGCGTGATGGACCGCATTGCGCGCGAGACGGGCGGCGAGAATGTGGACGCGAGCGCGGTGAAGCCGGAGGTGTTCTTCAAGCAGATAGCGGACGAGCTGCGGAATTCTTTTGAGCTGGCATATTACCCGACGAACCCGACGCCCGACGGCACGTTCCGGAAGATCAAGATCAGTCCGAAGCAGGCGGGAGTAACGGTGCGGTCGCGGACGGGATATTTTTCGCCTCTGCCGTGAGAGGCAGTGGCTAGTGGCTAGTGCCTAGAAAAAACAAAACCGAAAGACAAAAGCAGGTTCCTCGCTGCACTCGGAATGACAATCCTATTAGGACCCCATGACCCGACGTGGTCGCAGCCGCCACTGTGAAACAACTACACTATATATATGTGCGGACGGTACAGGCTCACGCGGGCGGACAAAGAACTGGCCAAGGAATTCGGGATCGACTTGGAGGCGGAAGCCGCGGGCGTGGCTTGGGCTCCGCGTTACAACATTGCGCCGACCGATGTGATGCCGGTGGTGGAGTTGGACGCCGAGGGCAAGACGTGTTTCAGGATGAAGCGCTGGGGATTGATACCGTTCTGGGCGAAGGACGAGAAAATAGGCGCGAGCATGATCAACGCGCGGTCTGAGACGGTGCTGGAAAAGCCGGCGCTGGCGGAGAGTTTTCGCAGGCATCGGGTGCTGGTGCCGGCGGATGGATTCTATGAGTGGAAGAAGACCGCGGGGGCGGCGGGGAAGGCGAGCGCCTCGGGGAAGAAAGGCGGCGCGAAGATCGTGCGCCAGCCGTACAACTTCGGCATGAAAGATGATTCCATCTTCTGCTTCGCGGGAATCGCGGCGAAGTGGAAGTCGCCGACGAACGAGGTCGTCGAGACATTTTCGATCCTTACGACTGCGGCGAATGAGTTGGTTAAGGATTCGCACGACCGCATGCCGGTGATCCTGCCGAAGTCGCAGTACAGGCGCTGGCTCACCACAGAGCCGGAGCGTGCGGAGCAGTTACTGGAATTGCTCGTGCCGTTCGATCCGGCGGAGATGAAACGGTATGCCGTGAATCCGGCGGTGAATAATGTGAAGAATGACTCGCCGGAGGTGATCAAAGAGGTAGAAGCGCCATCGGCAGAGTCCGAAGAGCCGCCGCAATCGCAGCTCTTTGGCTAATTAGCGAGCTGTTCGCCATTCCGCAGCCTGAACTTTTTTGCTTTCGTCGCGCGATTCCTAAAGTCAAAGTCTCCCGGGAGCAATCACTTTTCGTCGTATTGATTTTCAAGGCACATAAGTGCTTGACAACACAAACAATTATTTTGATATATTCGCGCTCCTAAGTAGAAATACGTACTGGACATCGCTGTAATTCAAGTGGAGGCAACATGAGGGTAAGGCAATTTCTGCTGGTCATCATCATGGTGTGCATGGGCGCTTTCGTCTTTGCGCAGGAACAGACCGGAACGATCGTGGGAACGGTAAAAGATAAGTCCGGCGCGGTGGTACCGCATGCGACGGTGACCATCACCAACACGGATACGAAACAAGTGATACGCACGCTGACGGCCGGCGACAAAGGCGAATACGTCGCGGCGTTGCTACCCCTCGGTCACTATTCAGTAACAACCGAAGCGCCGAACTTCAAGAAGGTGACGATCTCAGACATCACATTGCACCAGAACGACAAGCTCACGTTCGATCCGGCGTTGGAAGTCGGGTCGGCGGGCGAGGTCGTGACGGTGCAAGCGGAAGCGTTGCAGGTAGAGACGCAGTCGGCGACGGCGGCGGGCACAGTAAGCGGCAATACCATTAAAGAGCTCTCGCTAAATGGTCGTAACTACGAACAGTTGTTGACGCTGGTTCCGGGCGTGTCAGACTCAGGCAACTTCGATCAAATCTATGTGGGCGCGCTTGCTCCTCAAGGAACGTCGCTGACCGCATTCTCCGTCAACGGTGGACGCCGCGAAGAAACTAACTACATGGTAGACGGCGCCGATAACGTGGACCGCGGTTCGAACCTCACGCTATTGGCATTCCCGAACGCCGACGCTATCCAGGAGTTCAAGGTGTACCGCGGACAATACGATCCGGAACTTGGCCGCGCCGGCAGCGGACAGGTGAATGTGATCACCCGTTCCGGTGGCAGCCGCGTCCACGGCGACGTGTATGAATTCAACAGGAATGATGCTTTCAACGCGAACACGCCCATCAACAAGCGCAGCCAATTCTTGAATGGCCAGCCTAACAAGGCGCCCATCCTGCGCTATAACAATTTTGGCGGCGTCGTCGGCGGCCCGGTGTGGATCCCGAAGATCTACGAACAGACGAACAAGACGTTCTTCTTTTTCTCGGAAGACGATCGCCGCAACATCACTTATCTGACGCCATCTGCAACCGTACCCACGGCCGCTATGCAAGCAGGAAATTTCCGCGTGCCCGTATGCGTGGCTTACGACGCCAGTAACAACTGCACGACACTGAGCACGACCATTAATCCAGCGACCTTCGATCCAGTCGCCAAGGCGTACCTGACGGATGTTTTCTCGAAGTATCCGACACCGGATGCTGGTAATCCGGCCAGCAATCCTTTTAACCGCACCGCGACGCTGCGCGGCATCTTCAATTTCCGCGAAGAGATCTACAAGATCGACCATCGGTTCAGTGATCGTTTCTCGATCAGCGGCAAGATACTGCATGACAGTATTCCGACCCGTGAAGCGGGCGGACTGTTCACCAACATGGCGCTGGACAACATCGGTTCGACGTCTACCAATTCGCCAGGACATAACTACACCATTCGCGGCACCATCTCGTGGAGCCCGACTCTGTTGATCGAGCCTGGCTACACGTATTCCTATGGCGCGATCTTGAGCGTTCCCGATGGCGCGAACAACGTGCTGGCAAAGAGCAGTTCTCCGGACGTGGTGGCGGCGCTGGGTAGCGCATTGCCTTTCTCAAGCACACTGGGACGCATCCCCAGCATCACTTTGCTGGGTGGCACTTCTCCGGCGACGTTCGGGCCGTACAACGACTTCAACATCAACCATAGCTGGTTCACAAACGTGACCAAGGTGTGGGGCACACACACCATGAAGTTCGGTGCTGTCTTCTATCACTACCGCAAGAACGAGAACAACGGCAACGGCAATCAAGGAACCTATACATTTGGAGACCTAGGACTTCCCACTGGTGTGGCATCGGGTGCGACCGCGCTGCAGTGTACGGCTCCCGCGGGTGCAACCAAACCTGGCAATCCTGGAAATACCTGCCCGTTCCCGTTCGAGCAAGCATGGGCGGACTTCTTGCTGGGCAGGCCGAATACAGTCGGTACAAGCGGTTCGGCGTTCTCACAGAACTTCCTTGACCTGACTGCTGATATTCGCGATAACCAGTTCGAGTATTATGCGCAAGATGCATGGCGCGTAAAACCCAACCTCACAGTCAGCTATGGCTTCCGTCAATCATTCTTCCGTCAACCGACTGATGCGTTGGGTCTGCTAAGCAACTTTGACCCTGCGAACTACGATCCCGCGAAGGCGCCTTGCATCCTCGCAAGTGGGCAGAATGATGTAACAAAGAACATAGCCACCGGCAAGTTCGTGAGCGCTTGCAATCCGAACTATGACCCGCTCAATGGATATATCTACACCAATCCGCCGGCAGGTTTCACGGGTCACCAGTCACCTTATGGCGACAAGGTAGGCAAGGAGAACAATCTTGCAATCGCACCACGTCTCGGCATTGCTTGGGATCCTTGGGGCGACGGCAAAACCTCGATCCGCAGCGGATTCGGCATGTTTTATGACAGCGGTGTGATCTTCGGAAACGCTGAAAACAATATCTTTAACGGCCAGGGTTTCCAGAACGTGTTCACGGGTTCTACCGGGCCGACGATAAGCTTCCTCAATCCGACGGGCGGAGCGCCTGTGTCACCTAACGGTATTGCGCAAGGTGTGACGCAAGGCCAGAGCCGCATCGAAGTCGATTACCATCCTGCATACACCGAACAGTGGAGCTTGGATGTGCAGCATGACCTTGGCCATGGCATGTTCCTGGATGTGGGCTACTACGGCAATACCGGCATTCACTTGCCGGGCGTAGTGGACATCAACCAGCCGGCGCAAGGCGCATACCTTAACTGCACCAACGCGACGCCTTGCAAGGGCGGCCCGAACGGAGCCCCCGTCATCAGCTTCACGCAGACCATCAGCGGCGTGACCTTCCCGGCAATCGTCACCGGCGCGAATTCGCTTGCGCTGGATGGCATCCGTCCTTTTGCCGGATATCAAGGTATCTACGGGGTTCGTGACATCTTCACATCCAACTACAACGGACTTCAGACGCAGTTTGAGAAGAAGTTCACCGGCAACAGTGTCTTCGATGTGGCTTATACGTGGTCGCACGGCCTGACTTCGTACATCGCGGACCGTTCCACCGGTTCGATCATTCCCGTACAGGGCAATGTTCGCAACAACAACTGGGGACCGACGCAAGGCGACCGGCGCCATGTGATCACGGCGAACTACATCTACGAATTGCCGTGGTACCAGCAGCAGAAGGGTCTGGTGGGCCACATTCTTGGCGGATGGGAGATGTCAGGCGTGTTGACTGCTCAAAGCGGGTTGACAGCGACAGTATCCTCCAGCCAAGCGCTTGATCCGACCGGAGCCGGCTGCCTGTCGTCTTCACCGTGTTCGTTCCGCGCGAACCTGGTGGGAGACCCGAATTTCAATGCTCCTCACACCACAACTGCATGGTTTAACGCAGCGGCGTTTGCGAATCCTGTGAATGGGCAGACAACACTCACATCCGGCTATCCTGGCGATCTGCCGTTGCCGGGGTTCTGGAGAGCTGATCTTGGTCTCTTCAAGAACCTGAAGTTTGGTGAGCATGTGACCTCGCAGTTGCGGTTAGAAACCTTCAACACGTTCAACCACTACAATCCGGTATGCTGCGGTTCATTCACAACCAGCAGCTCGGCTTTCAACCAAATCACGTCTTCTCGCGATCCGCGTACGTTGCAGATCGGTGGCAAGATCAACTTCTAACCTTGCAATGAAAGAAGGCCGGACCTTCGGGTCCGGCCTTTCTTTTTGCGGAAGCGCAGCTACGGGCGCTGCGCGAGGTTGTGGTCTAACGCGTACAGGGCCAGTTCCAGGCGGTTGAAGACGCCCAGCTTGTAGAAGATGCGCCCCAGGTGGTTCTTGATCACCTGTTCGCTGGTCTTCACGGTGATGGCTATGTCTTTGTTGGTGCGGCCTTCGACGATGAAGCGCACGATCTGCAGCTCGCGGGGCGTAAGAGCCGAGGGATCGTGTTCCGCGGCGTTGCGGTTTTCTGTTTGCAGTTCCTCAATGACAGCGGCAATGTTGGAGACGCGATGGCGGTCGATCCAATATTCGCCTTTAAGGACCGCAGCCGCTGCATCTACCAGCACTGTTCTTGCCGCCTCTTTCAACACGACACCGCGCGCGCCCAGTTGCAGAGCTTGAAGTATGGTCGCTTTCTCGATGGCGACCGTGAGCATGATGGTGCGCATGGCGGGAGCGATCCGGGGCAGGTTTTGGTTGAGGTCGCGTAGGGCTTCCAGGCCTGCCTTGCGTGGCATGTTCACGTCCAGGATCATCAGGTCAGGTCTCAAGGTGGTTGCAAGCGAAATGGCCTCTTCGCCATTGTTAGCTTCGCCTACGATCTCAAATCCCTTTTGCTGTGCGAAGAGAATGGATACAGCGGCGCGGACGAGCGGGTCGTCGTCTGTCAGCAGGACGCGCTTGGTCTTAGACGTTTTTGTTGGGACGACCGGCGGAACAGCCAGGCCGTTCGCGTTGCTGGGGCGTTCGACGATTTGCATGATAAGCAAAGCATCGGCACGGAACAGCAGGACTTTAGTGATTCCAGAGAAAAACTTCCGGGCGCGCGATTATTCGGAGACGAAGTCGTACTGGTCGATGGCCGCCGCTATGCCCACTTGTGCATTGGGGTCATTCTGTACGCGCACGACTTTGCCGGTGCATTTCACGCGGATGCTTTCGGTCAGAGTGATCTCGGGCGGCAGGGTGAGGGTGAATTCGATAGGTGAACCTTCGGCGACTTTGGAGTCGAGATAAAAGAAAACGCCACGGGCACTGACGTCTTTGGTCTGTGCAGCGGTCTCGCCTTCTCCGTTGGAGAACTTCACCGTAAGGGGAAGCTTCAGGGAGAAACGGCGGGTGTTGCGCATATCAGTGCTAGGGGGCATTGCGTGTCCTCTAAGATGGCCAGATTTATTTGGGGCATTCATTATGCCAGACGAAACAAGGCCGGCAAACAGAATTTGTTTTGCGGTTAAAGTGCAAGAAAATTCGCAATAAGTTGCGTACCTTTGGCAGTAAGAATGCTCTCAGGATGAAATTGAACGCCCTCAATGATGTGCTTTTTGTGGCGAAGTCCCATGATGACGGAGTTGCCGTCGGCATCTTGCGTGCGAGCGGAAATTGAAAGGTCGGCAGGCAGGCCCTTTTCCTGAACAATGAGTGAGTGATAGCGGGTGGCGATCATGGGCGAGGGGATATCGCGGAAGATGGTCTTGCCGTCGTGTTCGACTTCGCTGGTTTTGCCGTGCATGAGGTTCTTGGCGCGCACGACTTTGCCGCCGAAGGCTTCGCCGATGGCTTGATGTCCGAGGCAGACGCCGAGAATAGGCACTTTGCCGGCCATGGCGCGGATCAATTCGATGCTGATGCCTGCTTCGCGGGGAGTGCAGGGCCCGGGAGAGATGATGATGCGCGATGGTGCGAGATGCTCTACGTCGCGGACGGAAACCTCGTCGTTGCGGCGCACCTCGACTTGCTCGCCGAGTTCGGAAACGTATTGAACGAGGTTGTAAGTGAAGGAATCGTAGTTGTCCAATATGAAGATCATTTGCGTGCCGCCTCTACCGCTTTGATCAGCGCCGCGGCTTTGTTCAGGCATTCCTGATGTTCTGATTCAGGGACAGAGTCTGCAACGATCCCGGCGCCTGCTTGAACGTATGCTCGCTTGCCTTCTATCACCATGGTGCGGATGGCGATGCAGGAGTCGAGATTCCCCGCGAAGTCGGCATAGAGGACGGCGCCGCCGTATATGCCGCGGCGCACAGGTTCGAGTTCTTCGATGATCTGCATAGCGCGGACTTTTGGAGCGCCGGTCAGAGTGCCGGCGGGAAAGCAGGCGGCGAAGGCGTCGATGGGGGCCAGCCCGCTGCGGAGTTTTCCTTCGAGCGTGGTGACCAAGTGCATCACGTGCGAGTAGCGCTCTACGAACATGAAGTCATTCACCTTCACGGAGCCATATGCACTTACACGGCCGAGGTCATTGCGTCCCAGATCGACAAGCATAACGTGTTCGGCGCGTTCTTTTTCATCGGCGCGGAGTTCGCCCTCAAGAGCGCGATCGGTGGTTTCGTCGGCGCCGCGTTTGCGCGTGCCGGCGATGGGGCGGTAGCGCAGCATTGTCGCGCCCTCGGCGGTACGTCGGGCCTTTACCAACATCTCTGGGGACGAGCCAAGTATCTCGAGCTTGTTCATTCGCAGGTAATAAAGGTATGGCGATGGATTCACGCGGCGGAGCTCGCGGTAGATGTCGAACGCAGGAACGCCAGGCTCGAGTTCGAGGCGCAAAGAGAGTACGGTCTGGAAGACGTCGCCGGCGGATATGTATTCCTTTAAGCGGGCGACATCATTGAGGAATTTCTTTTGTTCAGTGCGGTGTTTGATCTTGGGCGGTGCGTTCGGGCGAACTTTGCGCGCTGAGGATTTTGCTCCCGCCCGCAATTGTTTTTCTAACTGCGCGATATCCTGCTGTGCGCGTTTGTAGGCTTTCTCCGGCGACTCCGCGTGAACATCCGCTGTCGCGATGATGTAGATCTCGTGGCGCACATGATCGAAGGCGAGCACGCGATCGAAGAACATCAGTGAGCAGTCGGGCAGATCGAGATCGTCTTTGGCAGAGTTGCCGATCTTTTCCAGTTGGCGCACAGCGTCATAGGAAAAGAAGCCGACTGCGCCGCTTGTGAACGGCGGCAGGCCGGGAACGACAGCGGATTTGTGTGCCTTTAGGAGCTCGCCAACGACTTCAAATATCTTTCCTTTTTGGTTTGAAGTTTTTTTGCCACACTTTATCTCAATCTTCTCGCCGCGCGATTGCACGATCATGTAAGGACGCACGCCGAGGAAGGTGTATCGCCCGATCTTTTCGCCTCCTTCGACCGACTCCAACAAGAACGCATGCGGCTCTTTCTGCGCGATGCTGAGGAATGCGGAGACGGGGGTGAGCAGATCTGCAGGCACAGTCGTGAATACCGGCACGAGGGAGGCATCCAGCGCGAGCTGCGAAAATGTTTTGAAGTCGGGCGTGAGCAAAAGCAATCCTTCCGCTTGGAATCAGCGGTCAGTTAGATTTTAGTTGAGTGGATTGAACGAGAAAAAGCTAGCGCTGTATGGGCAGGGAAGCCCACCAAGTGGTGCGCAGGTCGCAGATGTAGAGCGTTCTCATCTACGTACTATGCTACACCAAACGGGTCTTCGAGCGACGGGCTCTGCGGCGTGAAGAGCTCGGCGCCGTTCTCGGTGATGTGCATGTCATCTTCGACGCGCACGCCGAATTCACCTTTGATGTAAATGCCGGGCTCGTTGCTGAAGGTCATGTTGGCCTGGAGGGGTAGCTTGTTTCCGCGGACTAAATAAGGCCACTCGTGGCCGTCCATGCCCATGCCGTGGCCGAGGCGATGGCCGAAATATTTGTAGTCGGGGCCGTAGCCGGCGTCGGTGATGACCTTGCGCGCAGCAGCATCAACGTTTTCGCACGGCACGCCTGGCTTGGCTGTGCGAAGCGCGGCATCTTGCGCGCGCCGATCGATCTCAAAGACTTTCTTCATCTTGTCAGTCGGCTTACCGATGACGAACGTGCGGCTGATGTCGGACTCGTAACCTTCCACGGTGCATCCGCCGTCCATCAACAGAATCTCGTTCTCGTGGATGACTTGCGGTTGCACGGAACCGTGAGGAAGCGCGGAGTACTCGCCGACTTGCACGCCGGCGCCACCTTGGAACCCCAGCTTCTGGTGTGCAGCGGAGACCCACGCGGCAAAATCATTCTGCGTGGCGGGCTTGTCACCTTTGTAGTCCTTTAATGTGAGATAAGCGGCTTCGTAAGCTTTGAGCGTGACTTTAGCGGCGAGGCGCATCAGCGCAATCTCATGCTCGCTCTTGATCTGGCGGCATCCCGCGGTGACCGGGATCGCAGAGACCATCTGCATGGCGGGCGCTGCATGGGCGATGCCGTCTGCGTAAACGAAATAAGTGCGTTCTTCTACGCCGATCTTGCCGGTCTTTATGCCGCGATCGGCGAGGCCTTGTGCGAGCTTCGCGTAAGGGTTCTCATCTTCATTCCAGGTGCGAACGTCTGTATCCGAACCGAGCGGACCAGTGGCCATCTGCTCGCGTGTGCGGTCTTCCTCGAATGCGGGAGTGACGAAGAAGATGTCGCCTTTTGCGGGGATGACTAATCCGGAAAAGCGCTCGCTGAGCCACCAGTGGATATTGGTGAAGTAAACCAGCGAGGTGCCGCCGCAGATGACGACTGCATCGAGACTATTCTGTTTCATCAACTCGCGGGCTTTTTCGAGTCGTGCGCGGCGTTCTTCCTTGGTGATGGGTTTCGCTTGATCTTTCATGGACGTCAACGCATCGATGGCGCGCGAGGTCACACGGGAGCGCGGTGAAGTTTCCTGTGCAGCGCTGAGCGTGGGCAGGACAGCGGCTCCGGCGGCGACTCCGCCAAGTTTCATCAGGTCACGTCGATTGATCGCCATGTTGTCACCTCAACATTTATTCAAACCGTCCAGGGCCGCCACTTTATACGCTTCCGCAAGCGTTGGATAGTTGAAGACGGTATCGCGGAAGTACTGGATGGGAGCGTCGAGGCTCATGGCCGTTTGGCCGATGTGCACGATCTCCGCCGCGCGATCACCGATCACGTGTATGCCAAGCAGCTTGAAAGTCTCCGGCGAGAAGAGCAGCTTGAGCATGCCCTGGTCGTCGCCCAGCATTTGGCCCTTGGCCAACTCTTCGTATTTCGCGATGCCCACTTCGTACGAAATCTTTTCTTTGGTCAGATATTCTTCACTGTGGCCGACCATGGAGATCTCGGGAATCGTATAAATGCCGTATGGCAACAGTCGCGGATCGAGTTCACTGGGCGTGCCGAACATATGCTGGCTGGCGAGGCGGCCCTGTTCCATCGACGTGCTCGCGAGCGAAGGGAAGCCGATGACATCGCCCGCGGCGTAGATGTGCGGAACATCGGTCTGGAAGTATTTGTTGACCTTGAGCTGGCCGCGCGGTTCGGGCGTAATGCCCGTAGCTTCGATGTCGAGCAGATCGGTGTTCGCCTGGCGGCCAACGGTGTAGAGGAGCATGTCACCGTGAAGAGTCTTGCCGCTTTCCATCTTGGCATTGACGCGGCCTTTTTCTTCATCAACTGCGACGCCGGCAACCTTTTCGCCGAGTCGGAAGATGGTGCCCCGCCGGCGTAGCTGATACATCAACGATTCGATGATCTCGCGGTCAGCGAAATCGAGTAGCGTGGGCCGCGCGTCCACCAGCGTGACTTCGGTATTCAGCGCCGCGAACATGGATGCGTATTCGAGGCCGATGACTCCCGCGCCTACGACGATCAACTCGCGCGGTAATTCTTCAATGCCGATGATCTGGTCAGAATCAAAGATGCGCGTGCCATCGAGTGGAATACTGGGATTGTGCGCGGGGCGAGTGCCGCAGGCGATCATCACATGCTGTGCCAGAAGCAACATGGAAGGAGAATTCAGCTGCTCGACCTCGATCGTGTTGGCGTCAAGAAAGCGCGCGTGCCCGTCTACTACCGTGATCTGGTTGCGGCGCAACTGATTGCTGATGACTTCGGCCTCGCGCATCACCACGCGATTCACGCGCACCATGAGATCGCTCATGGAAATGTTTTCTTTTACCGCGTAGTCGCGTCCGTAGAAGGCGCGCTGGCTGAAACCGGTGAGATACAGCACGGCTTCGCGAAATGTCTTGCTGGGAATGGTGCCGGTATGGACGCAGACGCCACCGATCTCATTGCGGCGGTCCACGATGGCCACCTTCTTGCGCATTTTGGCGGCAGCGATGGCGGCCTTTTGCCCGGCCGGCCCGCTGCCGATCACCACCAGATCATATTCGTTTGATTGCATGGGAGGTTGCCGTTTACAGAGAAAGGACAAGATACAGGAAAGAGTGCGACTTTGAACAGGGTAGAGATGTGAACGCCAGGTAAATCACGAACGCCCGATGCGGCGTTGCGCTAGACTATTGCTTCCGATGCGAAAAGCTGTTTTTTTCGGGCTGTTTCTAGCGCCTTGTCTCGCGCTTGCGCAGAATACTGCGGGCGCTCCGGGGCAAAATCAGGCGCAACAGGCGATAGGCGAGTTGCAGTCGCCGGACGCGACCGTGCGCGGAGCGGTCACACTTGGCAAAAGCGGTGCCGCCATCATGAGCGGCTCTGAGATCACGGCGGGCGATACTAACGCGCGCATCGAACTTAAGCGCGGCGGGGCGCTGGATGTTTGCCGCAGTTCCAGCACGACCATCACCAGTGCCAGCAACGGGCGCGAGATGCTCATCGCACTGAATTCGGGAACGATTGAGGTGCACTATACGATCCCCGCCAAATCAGACACTGTCGTCA
>JAICLA010000235.1 GCA_025927695.1 Terriglobales bacterium
AGCAGATATTGAACTATGTGGTCTGCATGGATTGGGTGTTCTTTGGTGTTTCGGCGAGTTGCTTGTTTGTTTTTCGACGGCGCGCGACCGGTGGAGCACGCTTGTTGATGCCTGGACATCCGTGGACGACCGCTGTCTTCTGCCTCATCTGCGCGCTGATCGTGGGGAACACTATCGTGCGATATCCGATGAATACGCTGATCGGGGTCGGCATATTAGTTTCCGGCATTCCGATCTACTTTCTGTGGGGCGGGAAGGAGCAGACTGCGTGACTTTCAACCGGACATTGTCGCGCTCTCCGTACATGGAGTTTGCGAAGCTTCGATCGTCGGCAACGTACAACCTGGCCGGCAGCGGGATGGCCGCTTTTCCATTAGCGGAATTGGGAGTTTCGATAAGCGATTTGGAGATCAATGGTCCGACAATTTATGGATATGCGCCGCTCAATAAGGCTATTGCGAAGAGATACCGCGTGCCGGTGGAGTGCGTGGTCGCGGCGAATGGGACGGCGATGGCAAATTACCTCGCGCTGGCTGCAACGGTGAATCCCGGCGAAGAAATATTGGTGGAAGAGCCGACGTATTCGCTGTTGCTAGACGCAGCCAGATATCTCGGCTTAGCGGTCAAGAGGTTCAGACGCAGGACTGAGGATTTTCAGATCGATATAGCTGAGTTGAAGAGAGCCGTTTCGAAAAGTACGAAGCTGATCGTGCTCTGTAATCTCCACAATCCCACGGGCGCGACTACTTCAGAAAGCGTGTTAAGGGAGATAGGCGAGATAGCCAAAGGCGTGGGAGCGCGGGTGGTGGTGGATGAAGTCTATTTAGAGATGCTGTGGCAGAAAGAACCGCGGAGCGCATTTCACCTGGATCCTCAGACCTTCATCAGTACGAACAGTCTTACAAAGGCCTATGGGTTGAGCGGACTTCGGTGCGGGTGGGTGCTGGCATCGCCTGAACAAGCTGAGCGCATGTGGCATATCAATGACCTGCACGGAGCGACGCCGGTGCATCCGGGAGAGTTGCTCAGCGTGATCGCTTTCGCGAAGCTGGAGATGATAGCAGCAAAACAAAAAGCGGTGCTCGATGAGAACCGGCGCATGCTTCTCGAAGCGCTGGAATCACAATCAAAGCTCGAGTACGTTTGGCCGCAGCACGGCACGGTAGTGTTTCCTCGGCTCAAGCAGGGAAGCGCAGATGATTTTTGCGACCGCTTGCGAAGTGATTTTGACCTCAGCGTGGTGCCTGGACGATTCTTTGAGAGGCCACAGCATGTCCGGATCGGCGTAGGATTGGCGACGCAAGACGTAAAAAAGAGCCTCGCGCAGTTGCGCAAGGCCCTGGCGTAGATTCTTTTAGTTTATTTTTTGGGCGAATCCGCCGGTGTGGTGTCTTGCTTAAGGTTGGCGGGTTCGTTCTTGCCGTGCTCGGGATCGTAGTCGTGCTTTTGCATCCAAGCTTTGAAATCCGCCGATGGCTCTGAACGCAGTTGGCCATTGTGGGCCATGTAGGCAAAATCCTTCAAGTCAGTTTTGAAATTGCACGTGAAGTACTTTCCTGCTTTGCCGAAGACCGGCATCAACACGACCAGTTCCTGACCTTGCTTCTTCCACTTGGCGGGATAAGTCTCGAATCCGAATGAGGGTTTGACCTTTTCGGAGCATTCGTAAGAAAAATCCACGCCACGCGGCTCGCCGTTCTCAAACAGGTTGGCACGGCCCTCTCCCTTTGCTTCGTCTTCCAAGCGATTGTGGTAGAAGGTTGTCTGGCTGCGGTTAAAAACGTGAATACGTAGCGGATAATCGGCGGGATCCTTGCTGTCTGCGAAAGAGAGCGTGGAAGCAAGAATCGTAAGAAGTGCTATAAAACGAAAAAAGCGCATAGGGAGTCTCCCAAGGAATTTGGTGGAGTATAACCCTATGCGCGAGAAACGCCAACGCGGTCTTACTAAGCCCTATTCTCCGTACGGAACCCAGATATTTTTCACTTGAATGGCATGTTCGAGGAATAAGTGTCCTTCGCCTTGTTCGGTCTTAAACCAGTCGAAGGCGCGACCGTCGTTCGTCCACACTTGCTTGAGATTGCCGATGGACAGCGCTTTTGACTGCGCGCTGGCGGCTTCATCGCGGAAGCACCAGATGGCGTCAATGTCGTCGTGTTCGGCAAGTGTCTTGAGCAGTTCGTTGGGGCGTCCGGTGATGATGTTGATCACGCCGCCAGGAAGGTCGCTGGTGTCGAAGACTTGATACAGGTCGCCGATGATGAGCGGGTAGGCTTCCGATGGGACTGCGACTACGGTGTTGCCCATGGCGATGGCGGGCAATGCGAGCGAAATGAATCCGAGCAGGGGTGCTTCCGTTGGGCAAAGGATTGCCACTGTACCTACCGCTTCGTGCATGGCGAGGGTGACGTTGCGTCCCGGAGGATTGTGGACACGGCCATCGAATTTGTCTGCCCATGCGGCGTAGGAGAAGATGCGCTGGATGCTGAGGTCGACTTCGGCTTCGGCCTGCTTGGCGCCGACCACGCGGGCGAGACGTGATGTGATCTCGTCGTGGCGTTGGGAAAGATTTTCCGCGATGTAGTAAAGCACCTGTGCTTTACCGTGAGCGGCGGTCTTGGCCCAACCTTCGGCTTTGCGAGCGGCTTCAACGGCATTGCGAATGTCTTTGCGATTGCCCAGCGGTGCTTCACCTAGCAAAGTCCCGTCTGCTGCTTTCACGGCGACGCTGTATCCCGAATCTGGCCGCGTTTGCTTGCCGCCGATGTAAAGCTTCACGGTACGGTCGATGGATGGCGCGGCGTCGTTGTCGGCAGCGGGAAGTTCGTCGTTCTTTGCGGCGGGTGAGGGTTTTACCTTCGGCGCATCTTTGAACCAGGCGGGCTGCAGGTATTCGAGCATGCCTTCGCGGCCACCTTCGCGCCCGTAGCCTGATTCGCGGTATCCGCCGAAACCGCAGGCTGCGTCAAACATATTGGTGCTGTTCACCCACACCACACCGGCTTTGATCTGCGCGGCTACTTGCAATGCCACGTTGATGTTCTCACTCCACACGCTGGCGGCGAGTCCGTAGGCGGTATTGTTAGCCAGCTCCACGGCCTCCTTCAAAGTGCGGAAGGTCATAGCCGCGAGGACGGGTCCGAAGATCTCTTCTTGTGCGACGGTGGAACTGGGATGGACATTAGTCAGCAGCGTGGGAGGGAAGTAAAGACCCTTCGTAGGCAGTACATATGACGGTTGCGAACACGTTGCGCCCTCACTCACGCCCTGATCGACCAATCGCTTGATGCGGTCGAGTTGCACGGGCGCGACAATGGCGCCGATGTCGATGGCTTTATCGAGCGGCGAGCCTACGCGCAGGTTTTCCATGCGCGCGCGAATCTTTGCGACGAGAGTTTCGGCGATGCTCTCTTGCATAAGAAGGCGAGAGCCCGCGCAGCAGACCTGGCCTTGGTTGAACCAGATGCCATCGACCAAGCCTTCTACGGCGGAATCGAGATCGGCGTCGTCGAAGATGACGAAAGGCGATTTGCCGCCGAGTTCAAGTGACAGCTTCTTCGGCGAATCGGCAGTGGCTTTGCGGATGGCGCGGCCCACTTCCGTAGAGCCGGTAAAGGCGATCTTGTCCACTTCAGGATGTTTGACCAGCGCTTCGCCGGTACGGCCATCTCCGGTGATGATATTGACTACACCTTTCGGCAGACCGATCTCCTGACAAATCTCAGCGAATGCCAGTGCGGTGATAGGCGTAAATTCCGCGGGCTTGAGTACCACCGTGTTGCCCGCAGCAAGGGCGGGGGCAATCTTCCATGCCAGCATGAGCATTGGGAAATTCCACGGAATGATCTGTCCGACGACGCCGCAAGCGGTGTAGCCGTGAAATTCCTGGTCGAGGACTTGTGCCCAGCCAGCATGATGATAGAAATGCCGCGCGACCAGGGGGATATCAATGTCGCGGCTCTCGCGAATTGGCTTGCCGTTGTCGATGGTTTCTAGCACTGCGAGTCGGCGAGAGTGCTTCTGTACCTGTCGAGCGATGGCATAGAGATAGCGCGCGCGAATATGTGGAGTCAGTTTTTGCCAGCTCGGCAAAGCGGCTCGCGCCGCTTTCACTGCTGCGTCAACGTCAGCAGCGCTGCCTTGCGCGATCTTGGCCAGTAGTTCGCCGCTCGAGGGATCGTTTGAATCAAAATATTCGG
>JAICLA010000269.1 GCA_025927695.1 Terriglobales bacterium
ACCATCAATGGCACGGTTGATTGGTATGACAAGAACTGCGTGAAGTTGTCGCGCATGGGAAAGCCGAACCTTCTACTTTACAAGACCGCTATCCGCTACATCTACAAGAGCGCAGAAGACGTCCGCGGACACTAAAGCTTCGCTGCTTCGCTCTTGATCAGTTCCCAAGCTCGCTCTACCTGTTCCTTTTCTGTATGGGTCTGCCCCACGCACAAGCGAAGCACGTACTTCCCTTTTAACTTGGTGTGCGACAAATAAAGCTTGCCGCTTCTGTTCAGCGCGGCCAACAGCCTGTGATTGTCATCGTCGGACGACTTTAGCCGGAAGCACACCAAGTTGAGGCTCACCGGCGCTGCCAACTCAAACTTCGCATCGGCTTTGATTTGGTCGGCAAACCACTCCGCCAATTCCACGTGCCGCCGCAAATGATGCCGCAATCCTTCAACTCCGTAATGCCGGATCACGAACCACAGCTTGAGCGCACGGAAGCGGCGCCCGAGTGGCACGTGCCAATCGCGATAATCCACCACCTCACCGGACTCGCTCATGGGATTACGCAGATATTCGGGCGTAATGCTAAGCGCGTTGATCAATGCCTTGCGATCAGCAACAAAGTAACAACTGCAATCGAAATTCGTGAACAGCCACTTGTGAGCGTCGAAAACGTAACTGTCTGCAAGTTCCAGGCCTCGGTTGATCACGCGAAATTCCGGACAAATCGCCGCCGCTCCAGCCATGGCCGCATCTACATGCAACCAAAGGTTATGCTTTTTGCAGATAGCGCCGATCTCAGGTAACGGATCGATGGCCAGCGTGGAAGTGGTTCCCACCGTCGCACAAACAAAGAACGGTAAGTTTCCAGCGGCCTTATCCCGTTCGATAGCTTTCTCCAGCAGATCAGGACGCATCCGGAAAGCGTCATCCACTTCGATCGCACGTAGGTTCTTGCTGCCAACACCCGCAACCTTGATGTCTTTCTCGATCGACGAATGAGCATGCGCCGAAGTGTAAGCCGTCAGCGCCTGCCTGCAACCCTCTTCATTTGATTTGAAATTCGTCGCACGCTCCCGTGCAGTCAAGATGGCAACTAACGAAGCGCTGGAGGCTGAATCCTGTATGACCCCTCCGCCGGTTGAGGACGATCGGAACTGCGACGGCAATTCCTGCATCTCTGCAAGCCAGTCCATCATTACAGTTTCGAGTTCAGTACACGCAGGGCTGGTCTCCCACAACATGCCCTGTACGCCGAACGCGGACGAAAGCATGTCGCCCAGCAGTGAAGGTTCACTCGCATTTGCTGGGAAATACGCGTAGAAGTCCGGCGACTGCCAGTGGGTGACGCCGGGCATCAAAATCTCGTCCACATCGCGCAGCATCTGCTCGAAACTTTCGCCATGTTCCGGCGCTCGCTTCGGCAGCTTTCGCGCGATCTCCCCAGGCGAAACCTGCGACTTCACCGGATATTTCTCAACATCCGCGCGATAATCCGCGATCCAGTCAGTCAACTGTTTCGCCGCCCGACGAAACTCGTCGGGCGTCATATGAAATTGTTCTTTTTGCGCGGAAGGTCGCATGACTACAACTTTGGCAGAACGATGCCTCGCTGGCCCTGATACTTGCCCTTCTTGTCCGCATAGCTGGTCTCGCAAGGCTCATCGGACTGGAAGAAGAGGATCTGGCAAAGGCCCTCGTTCGCGTAAATCTTCGCGGGCAGAGGCGTGGAGTTCGAAATCTCCAACGTGACGAAGCCCTCCCACTCCGGCTCGAATGGCGTCACGTTTACCAGAATGCCGCAGCGCGCATAAGTCGATTTGCCCACGCAGATGGTCAACACGTCGCGCGGAATCTTGAAATACTCCACTGACCGCGCCAGCGCGAACGAGTTCGGCGGCACAATGCAGCAATCCGTCTGAACTGAAACAAATGATTTTTCGTCAAAGCGCTTCGGATCAACGATGCTGGAATTCACGTTGGTGAATATCTTGAACTCATCCGCCACACGCAGGTCATATCCGTATGAGGAGAGGCCATAAGAGATCACGCCTTCGCGCACCTGTTTTTCGTTGAATGGGCTGATCATGTCATGTTCCTGCGCCATTCTGCGGATCCAGCGGTCGCTCTTAATCGCCATTTTGTCCTTTCGTTGCTGCCGGGCGGGGATGGGAACATCCATATTAAAGGCCGCGAACTAAGATTGACAATGCTGCCAACACTCTTTATTATCCGCAGCTTACGGGGCTTTTACCGGGCCCAGACCTGTTACTATGTTTCATGCTGGAGAGCGGCCCTTACCGGGGCCGGGAGAGATTCTGTGATCAAACTCGACATCATCAACGAAGTGGTGGGCAAGACTGGGATCACGAAGTCTAAGGCCGAAGCAGCCGTAGAGACAGTCTTTGAGAGCATGAAGAAAGCCCTCGCTGCAGGGGACCGGATCGAGCTACGCGGCTTCGGCGTATTCAACGTACGCCCACGTAAGACCGGCATCGGACGCAACCCCCGCACCGGCGCTGAGGTTAATATTCCTCCCGGCAAAGCGGTACGCTTTAAGCCCGGCAAAGAATTGCAGTCCATCGATTAGCGCTCTCCACATCTCAATCCTATTGATATGAGTACTCCCGCGTCTCGCGTACCAAATCCCTATGAGACGCCACCGATGTACGCCATTCGTCCGCCGGTCAGGCCCTACTGGCTACACATTCTTCTTTTCTTGCTGACGGTGCTGACCACTCTGATCGTCGGCGCGCGTCTGCAAGAAAACTTTCGCGCGGGCGATACCCTCTTTCTCACCGACAACTACTTCTTTCCGTTGACCATGCTCTGGCGAAATCCGCGCGCACTCCTCGCTGGTGTTCCTTTTGCCGCCACACTTCTCGGCATTCTCATGGCGCATGAGATGGGACACTTCGTATGGAGCATTAAACACCGCGTCTATGCCACACTGCCGTTCTTCCTGCCCTTCCCGTCGCCCATAGGGACATTCGGCGCATTCATTAAGATCCAATCTCCGTTCCGCTCTCGCGCGGCGCTGCTGGACATTGGCATAGCCGGGCCCATCGCAGGATTCATCGTCGCGGTGCCGCTCGCGATTGTCGGCTTAGTACTTTCGCAACCTGCGGGACCAAACTTTGACTCTACTTCGCAGATCGGCACGCCGCTCATCTTCGACCTACTCCATGAAGCGTTGAAAGTTCTTAACATTGGTCACGCGAGCCACGCTTCGTTGCACTTCACTTCATTTCATCCTGTAGCGCTGGCCGCGTGGGTCGGCATGCTCGCCACCGCGCTCAACCTGCTGCCCGGCGGACAACTCGACGGCGGCCACATTCTGTTTTCGGTGAGTCCGGTCGCGCACAAAAACATGACCTGGGCGGCGCTCATTGTTCTCGTCCCGCTCACGCTGTTCTTGTGGTCAGGATGGCTGATCTGGATCTTTGCGCTCTTCTTCACGCGGAGACATCCTTCAGTTCCAGCGTGGCCCGACCTCGACGTTCCCCGGCGCCGGCTTCTCATCGTCGCTGCAGTCATCCTGCTGCTCACCTTCATGCCCACACCTATCCCCGGAGGCGGTCTGTGGGACTCTTTAAAGGGCCTTCACTTA
>JAICLA010000163.1 GCA_025927695.1 Terriglobales bacterium
CTATCATCGCGGCTCCGTCTGGCCGCATGACAATTCGCTCATCGCGCACGGCATGGCGCTCTACGATTTCCGCCGTCCCGCATTGCAGATACTCACACAACTCTTCCAGGCCGCACAGACCTTCCGCGACAATCGCCTGCCGGAACTTTTCTGCGGAGTGCAACGCCGCGAGTTCGACGTGCCCGTGCACTATCCCGTCTCATGTTCGCCGCAAGCTTGGGCGTCGGGATCAATCTTCCTCATGCTCACGTCGGTGCTCGGTATTCGCCCCAACGCACCTAAGAAAGAACTGAACATTCTCAATCCCGCGCTGCCTGACTGGCTCGATTACTTCCACATCCGCAACCTTCGCGTCGGAAAAAGTCGCGTCAACCTTGACTTCAGCCGCCGCGGCGAGCGCACCTTCTGCAATGTGGAAGAAGTGGATGGCGAGAAGTTGTTGGTGAATGTGGCTTTCAAGAAAAGCTGATGATCTTGATTTAGAATCATCGAGAACAAAAAAACGAGAAACGAGAACCGAACCTCATGGCAGATGTAAAGATCACTGTTCGTCCCAACGGCCCCTTCCGCGTAGAAGCTCCCATCGGTTCCATTGATCTCGTCGACGCTGACGGCAAGCCCTTCGACATCAGCACCAAGATTAAAGAAGGCAAACTAGCCTTCTCGCTTTGCCGCTGTGGCGCTTCCGTCAACAAACCTTTCTGTGACGGCACACACTCCAAGATCGGATTCCAGGCCGCTGAAGCCGCCGTACGCAAAGAAGAGGGAACTGCGACCGATGGCAAGCCCGCCGCTGGATTCGACGTTAAGATCTAGTGGATAGTCTTCATCTTCCGCGACATGTAATCCATCAGCACGTACTCACCCAGCCGTTGTGGAGTGGTGAAGTATGCCTTGCCGCGGCACATCTCCGAGACCTTCTGCACGAATTGCACCAGCCCGAAGTCGGACGCTAGCATGAACGTGTTGATCATGATGCCGCTGCGCTTGCATCGTGAAACTTCCTCGAGCGTCTTGCTCACCACCAGCGGATCAAGGCCGAATGCGTTCTTGTAAATGCGCCCATCTTCAAGCGTCAGCGCTGAAGGCTTCCCATCCGTGATCATCACGATCTGCTTCATGTCTTTCTTCTGGCGCTGCAGTATTCGTTGCGCCATTCGCAATCCTTCTCGCGTGTTCGTGTAATAAGGACCGACTTTCACGCGCGCCAACTGCGAGATCGGCAGTTCCTCCGCCGAATCGTGGAACAGCACCAGCGACAGCGAATCGCCCGGATACTGCGTGCGGATCAACTGCGACAGCGCCATCGCGACTTTTTTCGCCGGAGTGAAGCGATCTTCCCCGTACAGGATCATGGAGTGCGAGCAATCCAGCATTACCACCGTCGCACACGACGATTGATACTCACACTGGTGCACATGCAGGTCCGAATATTCAATGTTCAGAGGAACCTGCAATCCCTCGCGCTGGATCGCACTCGAGAGCGTGGCGTTGATATCAAGATTCAGCGTGTCGCCGAATTCGTATTGCTTGGCCGCGCCAGAAGTCTCTACTCCAGTCGCCAGATCCCGCGTATCGTGTCTTCCGAAGTTCGCTTTGCCTAGCGAGCCCAGCAAGTCACGCAGCGTGCGGTAGCCAAGAAAATCCAGAGACTTATCGGTAACCTCGAACTTAACCTGTCCCTGCGCATCACCCGTCTGACCAGCAGCGGTCGAGGGATTAGAGTTCGGATCGAAAGGCTTATCGACGGAGATGAATCCTTCCTGCTCCATCCTCTGGATCAACTGGTCGATCAACTGTTCCATCTTGCCTTCGGATTGCAGCTTGTCCATCAGCTGCTCTAGCTGCTCCGGATCCATGTCCATGAACTGATCGAGCTCGCCCGCTTCAAGCGCCGCCTGTATCTGCCTGCGCAGGTCGTCCAACGTGTGCTCGCCCTGATCCATCTCATAGAAATTCGAATAGGGATCATGGAATCCGCTCTGCAGCAGGTAATCTGCCAGCGCATTGAGCAAGTCTTCCATGCTCATGTCGCCGGCAGGATCAGGGACGTATTTGCTGTACTTGGTGAACTTCATACGGGTCGCCTAAAAAAAATTGTCATTCCGAGCGTAGCGAGGAACCTGCTTTTTCTCGCGACGCCTGGCTAGTTGTACGGCCTACGATTCCGTCTCGGAGGAAAATCATCCTGCTGTTCTTCGCGTTCGAACGCTCGTTCCGGCTTCTTGCTCTGCTTGTCCGCTTTGAACACGCGTTCCTCGCTGCGGCCAACGCGCTTGTGCGCGTGCAAGCCTTCCAACAGAAATTCAGCCGCAGAGACCTGTGCCTCCGCCGGCGAATGCGAATTCACCTTCACCGCGCTCAGCTTGTCCATCAGACCCTGTATGCCGCGCAGCGATTCCAGAATCTCTTTCGCGCCCGAATTATCTGACAGCTGGATTTGCCCGCCCAGGTCGAACCACTGCACGATCTGCTCGACCTTTGCGTTCAAGAAATATTTGTCATACGTCTTCGCGATCGCCAGTCGGATGAGTTCCCGTGCGACCGTATCGCCGCCGCGCATCTCACCTTCATATTCGAGTTCAAGTTTGCCCGTGATTGCCGGCAGTGCCGCATAGATATCGCCGATTCGCGGCACCACGACTTGCTCGCCATTGCGATACGTCCGTCGCTCAGCATTCGAGATCACGTTCTCCATCACGCTGATGGGAAGACGCTGGCTCACGCCGCTGCGCTTGTCGATCTTCTTGTCCTCGCGCGCGCTGAACGCGATCTGCTCTACCACTTCGCGGATATAAGTCGGCACTTCCAGCGGATGCCCCTCACGCTTCGCCCACGCTTCCTGCTCGGTGATGGCGATGCCTTCTTCCAGAGTCGCCGGATAATGCGTACGTATCTCTGATCCGATACGGTCTTTCAGCGGCGTAACGATCTTGCCACGTGCGGTGTAATCCTCAGGATTGGCAGAGAAGATCAGCGCCACATCGAGCGGCATCCGCACCGGATATCCTTTGATCTGCACGTCTCCCTCTTGCATGATGTTGAACAAGCCGACTTGGATCTTGCCTGCAAGGTCCGGCAGTTCATTGATGGCGAAGATTCCGCGGTTCGCGCGGGGCAGCAGGCCGTAGTGCACGGTCAGTTCGCTCGACAGCTCATGCCCGCCGCGCGCCGCCTTGATCGGATCAACGTCGCCGATCAAGTCCGCGATCGTCACATCCGGAGTCGCCAACTTTTCAACGTAACGGTCATCGCGTGACATGTAGGCGATCGGCGTGTCGTCGCCCTTCTGCGCGACCAGGTCACGGCAGCGTCTACAGATCGGCTGATAAGGATTGTCGCGGATCTCGCATCCTGCAATGTATGGCGTGTGTTCGTCGAGCAGAGTCGTCAGCGCGCGCAGGATCCGGCTCTTCGCCTGTCCGCGCAATCCCAGCAGAATAAAGTTGTGTCGTGAAAGCAGCGCGTTCACGATCTGTGGGACGACCGTATCGTCGTACCCCATGACTCCGGGGAACAGCGGCCCTTCGCCCGCCGAGCGCAATCGCGCGATTAGGTTCTCGCGCAACTCATCTTTCACGCGGCGCCGCTGCAAACGTTCGGCGGTGAACTTGCTGGCGCGAAGCTGTCCTAAAGTTGTTGGAAATTCTTTCTGAGGAAGTTGAGCGGTAGTGGTCAAAAGGGGCCCCCCAGCGATCGTTTCATGCAATCGTTTCGTGCAGATGATTCCGATGTTGCTGAATCGGATTATACGCCCGCAAAACGTGACCCGGCGCGGGTCTCGCGTCTAATTCACGTAGCCTTCGCCGCCAGTTTTTACGCGTCCGGCAACGATCTTCTTCAGCTTTGGCAGCACTTTGTAGTAGTAGTCGATCAGCGTGCGCAAACGTTGTTCTTCGCTTCGCATCTCTAGCAGCGCCTGTTTGAAATCCAGATCTACAGGAAGAATGGCTGACAGATGGTACGAGATGTTCACATCCGTCGGCTCAACCGGAGGCTTCGGCAATTCCATCAGCAGTGATACATCCGAGTTCATCTGAAAAGCTTTCGCCCGCAATTCCGCCAGCAACTTCTCGTCCCCGGCTTCGTCCGGCGCAAAGTTGAAGCGCCCTTGCAAAAAACTGCGCTCTTCATTCACGGCGATCAATTCAAACCGTTTGCGGCCTTGAACGAAGATATCCATCCGTCCATCCGGATAAGTCTTCAGTACATGAAAGATCTCGGCCGTGCAGCCCACGTCCGCCAGGCGAACGCTGTCCCCTTCCGCGATCGTACGCACAATGCCGAACTCGGTCTTGTTCTTCAGACACTCGCCGATCATCTCTTTGTAGCGCGGCTCAAAGATGTGCAGCGGGAAGGGCGTGTCCGGAAAGAGCACAAGCTCCAACGGAAAAAGTGGGATGAGATCACTCACACATTTATCCTACGCCTCTAGCTCGTCCAACATCGCCTGCATCTCACCCGCAGCATGACTGTTCCGCGTGCGCTGCGCCGCGGCGATACCGCGTCGCAGATGCTCCTTCGCTTCATCCGTGCGTCCGGCTTTGGCCAACTGCTGCGCGGCCATAAAATATCCAGCCGCATAATCCGGATGCATCTCCAGCAACTTCTTGAACTCGGTCATTGCCGATTCCAACTCGCCGCGATTGCCTAGCTCCATCGCCAGTCCGTATCGCGCGAAGGCGTCGTTCGGTTGTTGCGCCACGATCTCTCGCAGCATCTCTAGTCTGTCCATGTCCTTCGTCACCATGAACATCTTAAATGCTCGCTGCGGTATCATTCATTCGCATGTCAGACCAGCCGAACCTGAAACCACGCACCGTAGCCGAATCTCAATCCGAAATGGCAGAAGTCATTCTGCCCAACGACGCCAATCCGCTTGGCAATCTCCTTGGCGGACGACTTCTCCACTTCATCGATCTCGCCGGCGCGATGGCTGCCCACCGTCACTCGCGCGCTTATGTCGTCACCGCGTCAATGGACCATATCGACTTTCTGCATCCTGTGAAAGTCGGCGATCTGCTCATTCTCAAATCATCAGTCAATCGCGCCTTCCGTACCTCGATGGAATCGGGAGTGAAGGCTTACGTTGAGAATTACATGACCGGCGAACGCAAGCATGTGAGCAGTGCTTATCTCACGTTTGTTGCGGTGGACCGGGCAGGGAATCGTCTTCCTGTTCCCCCGCTCCTCCCTGAGACTGAAGAAGAGAAAGAACGCTACGAAGGTGCGCTACGTCGTCGCCAAGCCCGCGAAGCCGAGGTGGCGCTAAAGAAATCTCGCCGCGCCAAAGACTGACGGCAACTTAAATGCTGTCGGAAGTCTTGTCATTCTGAGCGCGTCTTTTGCGCGAAGAATCCCTATTACACTCCGACAGTCCGGCTCTCCCTTCGTGCAAGCTTCCTGTCCGTCGTGTGGAACGCTTACCGAAGACCGATAACCGATAACCGATAACTCACAACCGCTGCTGGGGTAAAATCCTCGCGCTGTGAAAATCTTCCTTCTCATCATCGTCCTCCTCGCTTTCTTTGTATTACTACGCCTCATCCTCCTCTCCTTCCGCCGCTGTCCACAACCGGCAATCGCCAACCGCGTCTCCGATTCCGATTGGGCCTCCGGCGGACTCTCCACCATGGAGATGCCCCGTCGTGTCAACACCTCAGGACGACTCTCCGGCAAAGTCGCTCTCGTTACCGGCGCGGGTTCCGGTATCGGACGCGCCATCGCGATAGCCTTTGCTGAACAAGGCGCGCGCGTCGCGCTCGTCGGACGCCGCAAACTTCCGCTGGACGCGGTCGCGGTCGAGATCGGCGAGAATGCCATTGCTATCCCCGGCGACATGAGTAAGAAAGACGACATCGACCGCGTCGTGCGCGAGACCGTAGCGCACTTCGGACATCTGCATGTCCTCGTCAATAACGCCGCGGCGCTCGTCGCCGGCACTGCCGAGTCCCACTCTGAAGCTGAATGGGACGAAACCTTCGATACGAACGTGAAAGGGCTCTGGCTACTCTCTCGCGCCGCGCTGCCTCACATGCGTAAAGCAGGCAAAGGCTCCATCGTGAATATCGGTTCGGTCGTTGGCCTGGTCGGCGCAAAAAATCGCGTCGCCTA
>JAICLA010000053.1 GCA_025927695.1 Terriglobales bacterium
GTTGCGCAGGTGAAGTTCGGCGGCGCTGCATCGAAGGTTTGCGCGTGCAGCGCGTTGCCGTTTTGCTTGCGGCGGAACTGTTCTTCGGTGCTTAAGCCGGCCCACGTTTGATAACCGAGCCAATCCACGTACATTTCAATCCCCTTTTCCGGCTTGTCTTTGGTGAGCGGCTTGCGAATCATGCCGTAGAAGTCTTCGCGTGCGTATCGAGCTCGCTGGGCCATGGTGGTGTCGAGGAGTTGTTCGTATGCGGGTTCGGTGACGACTAATGCCTTGACTAATTCGGGATGCTCGGCGGCTACCATGCCGGCGAGCGAGGCGCCGTATCCGAAGCCGATGAGGCGAACGGGACCGACGTTTAGTCCGCGGAGGAAGTCGGTGAGATCTTTGGCGTTGAGGTCGTAGGTGTAGTCGCGTTCTTTGCCGGTGGAGTGATTGGGGTAGTGGTAGCGCTGGCTGTAGGCGATGACGCGATAGTTCTTGGAGAGCGCGGAGAGTTGCGGCGCCCAGGAACGATAGTC
Organism: Terriglobales bacterium; assembly: GCA_025927695.1. GTDB lineage: Bacteria > Acidobacteriota > Terriglobia > Terriglobales > Acidobacteriaceae > JAICLA01. The sequence goes on from JAICLA010000053.1 coordinate 522, forward strand.
ACCAAGGGTGTCATGAACGAGCACGACGGGTGGGCCTTGTCCGCGCTCGATGTAGGCGAGTTCGGTGCCGTTGAGGAATGCGATCTTTGCGCCGTCGACGTTGAGGGCTGTCGGTTCGATGGATGTTGGCGGCTGGTCCATCCGGCGCGCTTGTGACGTTTGGGTTTGTGGAGGCGGAGTTTGGCTTTGTGCTGGGGCGGAGGTTTGCGCCGCCGGCACCTGAGGCTGTTGCACTGCGGGTTCTGGTGTGCCTTGCACTATGGGGCGCGCAACGGTGGGAGGCACCGGGTTCTGATCTGGTGGCCGCGAGGTCGGTTTCGCCGGCTCTTCTGTGCTCGCAACCTGTTGCGGCTTTTCCGATTGATTGCCCGGCGCGAAGCTCTTCGCTATGGGAGCTTTGAACTCGGTGATGATAGTCTGGAATTCTCGCGTTCCTACATTTTCTATCCAGAACAATGAACCTGGCTCATGCCGCACTGAACCGGCCTTTACTTCGAAGACGCCTAGGTCTTGTCCATTTATGTTGGCGCGGACCTTGCCGTCGGTTGCGCAGACATTGATGCGCTCATTGAGTGCGATTGTTTCTGTTTTCTCTCCGGGTTCAAGCGTTATGCGGATCACGCGGACGCGTTCGTCTTCATATTCCACGCGCATGTGCGCGGGATCTGGCAATGGGGCTTGCGCAGCTATGCGCATTGCCGCGACCAGCAGGATTGCCAGAATTGGGGCGACTCGCTTCATTCGATTTTCTGGCGGAAAGGATAGCACGCGCATTCGTCAGACTGCGGCGGGCTGGATGGATACTATCTTCTTCAGTTGGCCGCAGGCAGCGTAGATGTCGCGACCGCGGGGGCGACGAATGTATGCGGGGATTCCGGCGGCGCGGATGGCATTTTGAAATGCGTGCACTCGCGTGTCAGAAGGAGTGTGGAATGGGATCTCGGGGCCGGAGTTCCAGGCGATCAGGTTCAACTTTACGCGGTCGGGCGGTTTGCCCATGGATTTCACTATGTCGATCACTTCCTTGGCGTTCTCGAGAGAATCATTTTCGCCTTCGAGCAGGACATATTCGAAGGTGATGTTCTCGCGGCGACGAAGCGGGAATGCTTTTGCTGCTTCTACTAGCGCGTTGATGTCCCATTTCTTGTTGATGGGGATCAGCTTGGTGCGCTCGGCATCATTCGAAGCGTTCAGTGAGAGAGCCAGCTTGGGGCGAATCTCTTCTTTGCTTAGGTCGGCGATACGGGGCACTATGCCGGAAGTAGATACTGTCATGCGCGATTCGCCTATGCGCACACCTTGCACTAGCAGGCGGACCGCTTTGATGAAGTTGTCATAGTTGTTGAACGGTTCGCCCTGGCCCATGAAGACGATGTTGACGCGCTCTTTCGCGATGTCGACGTTGTGATCGTTCAAGACGGTGGTGATCTGTCCGACAATCTCGCCGGCGGCGAGGTTGCGTTTTAGGCCGAGAAGTGCGGTCATGCAGAATTTGCAATTCACCGCGCAGCCTACCTGGCTGGAAACGCAGATGGTGGCTCGGCGGAAACGGGTGGGAGCGGTTTCTTCTTCTCCGGCCTCGGTGCCGTCGCCGGCTTCGCCGTCGTCTCCGTCGGGCATCCAGACGGTTTCTACGCTTTGGCCATCCGGAAAGCCGATCAGGTAGCGAATGGTGCCATCGCGGGAGACGAATCGCTGATCGACTTTCGCGCCGGTGACTGTATAGCCTTCCTGTTCGAACTTCTCTCGCAGTTCTTTGGGAAAGACCGTCAGCTCATCGAGCGAGGCGATCCGCTGTTTATAGATGGCCTCGTAGAGCTGTCGGGCGCGGTACGGCTTTTGGCCGTAGTTTTCCACGAGCTTTGTAAGCTCTTGAATATCAAGGCCTAATAAGTATTTGGCGGCGGGTTTCATTCAGCATCCAACAGAAGTGCGCGCAATGCAGCTTCTCAAAGTTTAGCATCGACGTGTAACTGTTTGAAATCAAACGCCCAACCGCGGCAAATGCGACAACCGCATCCTTGTGTAAGAATAGAGGTAGCCCGCCATGGTAGCCGCCCCTCGCAGCATTAAAAAGAATGTTTTGCCTAACGGCCTGACCATCCTGACCGAACGCATGGAGCATATCCGGTCAGTAGCCATTGGTATTTGGCTGAAGGCCGGGTCTCGCCACGAAGATCCCGAAGTGAACGGGATTTCCCATTTCGTAGAGCACATGGTTTTTAAGGGCACGCGCAACCGCACGGCGCAAGATATTGCCCGGCAGATGGATTCCATCGGCGGCAACATGGACGCCTTCACCGGCAAAGAGACGATCTGCTTCAACGCCAAAGTGCTTGATGATCATCTTCCAGTCGCCATCGATGTATTGAGTGACATCGTCCTCAATCCATTATTTGAAGCGAAAGACATCACGCGCGAAAAGGGCGTGATCCAGGAAGAGATAAAGATGGATGAAGATAATCCTGACTACCTCGTCCATGAGATCTTCACGCAGAATTTTTACAAAGACCATCCGCTGGGAAAGCCAATCTTGGGAACGAACGAGACGGTAAAGCGACTGAATCAGGAGTCGGTACGAAACTTCTATGCAGAACGCTTCGCGCCGCAGAACCTGGTGATCTCAGCAGCTGGAAGTTTGGACCACGCGCAATTCGTTCAGCTTATAAAAAGCAAGTTTGCGGACCTCAAGCGGTCCAACGAAGCCATCAAGGAAGAGGCGCCGGAGACCTTTGCCAAGATCACGACGCGAAACAAGAAATCACTGGAGCAAGTGCAGATATGCATAGGAGTGCCTTCGCCGCATATCTCACATGAGCAGCGCTATGTCTCTTACATTTTGAGCACACTGCTGGGCGGCGGCATGAGTTCGCGACTGTTCCAGAATATCCGCGAAGAAAAGGGACTGGTCTATTCCATCTATAGTGATCTCAACCCTTATCGCGACACGGGTTGCATGTGCATTTATGCGGGAACGTCGGCGGAGTCAGCTCCCAAAGTGGTGAGTGAAGTGGTGAACGAATTCCGCCGGCTGAAGAACGAGAGAGTGACTGAAGAGGAATTGCGGCGGGTGAAGGACCAGCTTAAAGGAAACCTGATGCTGAGCCTTGAGTCCTCGACCGCACGCATGTCGAACCTTGCGCGGCAGGAGATGTACTTTGACCGATTCTTTGATTTGGACGAGATCATCGAGCGTGTTGAAGCTGTATCGTCTGACGATTTATCTGGACTCGCGAATGACATGTTCCAGACGGACAAGACCGCAGTCACAATCCTCGGCAACCTTGACGGCATGAAATTGAGCCGCGAAGCGCTCGCCTGCTAAGCGGATTGACAATTCGCGTCGGCGGATTCTGACGGAAATTGTCATTCTCACACCTACTACCCGTACCGTACCGGGAAAAATGGATATCGCATCAAGAGGTTGTTCTTAGGTAACTCCCTTTTTGCTCAAATCCTTACGCAAACAGCACCCAAGTCCTTTTCTTTTGGGCATTTGATTGCATATTTGTAAAGTGTTGTTAAGCGAACCCGATAAACAATTGGAAGTTAAAAAGAGGAGACTTATTCAAAATGCGTAAACAAAAAGGTTTTTCACTCATCGAATTGCTGATCGTTGTGGCGATCATCCTGATCATCGCCGCCATCGCCATCCCGAACCTTCTGAAGGCACGTATCGCCGCCAACCAGGCTTCCGCCGTGGGTTCGCTGCGTACCATCGTGACCTCTGAAGTCGGTTATCAGTCCAGCTACGGCACCTATTCAGCCACCTTGGGCGCGTTGGGCGGCGCACAGCCTTGCACTTCGAGCTCAACGACCGCTTGCTTGATCGACCAGACCTTGGCCACAGCGACTGCGGCAGCGACGCCGAAGAGCGGTTACTACTTCACTTACACCCCGGCTGCGGGCAACACGGCTTTCACCGTCGTGGCTGAGCCGGCTGCTCCCGGACAATCGGGCGACATGCACTACTTCACCGACAATTCGGGCGTGATCCGCTTCAACGCTAGCGCCACTGCCAAAGTTTCGGACGCGGCCCTGCAGTAGGCCCCAGCAAGATACAAGGGGGCAAGGGCGATGCCTTTGCCCCTTTTAGTCTGGGAAGGGCGGGAATGACAATTTTCGAATGGCGCAAGTAACAAAAATTGGCAACAATCTAGGATTCCCAGTTTCACAAAACTGTTCCGATTTTGTTAAGTATTTGATTTATAACGTCTTATTTTAAAGTAATCTCGTTTTAAGACCCATCCCGCAGTGGTATTGTAGGTGCATAATTAGCAGGTGGAAACTGGGTAGTTTGCTCAGATACCAATTGAAAGAGGAGAATTGAATAATGCGTAAACAAAAAGGTTTTTCACTCATCGAATTGCTGATCGTTGTGGCGATCATCCTGATCATCGCCGCCATCGCCATCCCGAACCTTCTGAAGGCACGTATCGCCGCTAACCAGGCTTCCGCCGTGGGTTCGCTGCGCACTATCGTGACCTCTGAAGTGGGCTATCAGTCCAGCTATGGCACCTATTCAGCTGACTTGGCATCATTGGGCGGCGCACAGCCTTGCACTTCGAGCTCAACGACCGCTTGCTTGATCGACCAGACCTTGGCTGGTGCGACTGCGGCTGCGACGCCGAAGAGCGGTTACTACTTCACTTACACCCCGGCTGCAGGCAACACGGCTTTCACCGTCACGGCTGAGCCGGCTGCTCCCGGACAATCGGGCGACATGCACTATTTCACCGATAACTCGGGCGTGATCCGCTTCAATGCAAGCGCCACGGCCAAAGTTTCGGACGCGGCCCTGCAGTAGCCTGCTTCAAACAAATACGAGAGGCCCCAGATCATCGGGGCCTTTTTTTACAATCGGTAGTAGGTGCTTGGTTTGATAACAAGCGAAACTTCGCAAGAGAGAATTTGGGGTATAAACTCTCGGGAAAGCCAAAACTATGATGCTTAAACGAATGACACGCGGTTTCTCTTTGATCGAACTGTTGATCGTGGTCTCCATCATCCTGATCATCGCGGCAATCGCCATACCCGGGTTGTTGAAGGCCCGCATCGCCGCGAACCAATCTTCGGCCGTCGAATCATTACGCACCATACTGACGGCAGAGTCCTCCTACATGACCACCTACGGCAACTACGCTCCCACTATTCTCGCGCTCGGCAGCCCCGCAGCTTGTGTGCCGGGAACGCCGCCGACTTCAACGCAGTTTTGCTTTATTGACGCGACCCTGGCCGCCGCAACCACCGCGGCCACCGGAAAGAGCGGCTACTATTTTGTTTATACGCCGGGAGCGGGAAACGTTACATTCACAATAAATGCTGAGCCCGTAAATCCGGGGCAGACAGGCGACATACACTACTTCACCGACCAATCATTGGTCATCCGCTTTAACGGCTCGGCTACCGCTGCAGTGACTGACCCCGCGATACAATAAACCTGCTGTCATTGCATTCTTTTGCGAGTCGAGAAACGTTGGAATCTGACTGACCGATGAGTGCGATCGAGATATCAAATCTCGCGAAAACCTATCAAGTAGGCTTCTTTCGAAAGACCGAAAAGGCAGCCCTAAAGAATCTGACTCTCGAGGTTCACGAGGGAGAGATCTTCGGCTACCTAGGACCTAACGGTGCGGGCAAGACCACAACGCTAAAGCTCTTGATGGGGCTGATGTTCCCCACGGCAGGAACGGCGTCCATACTTGGAAGGCCGATCTCTGATCCCCAGGTCAAACGGTCCATCGGTTTTCTTCCCGAGCAACCCTATTTCTATGACTATCTCACCGCGCGTGAGCTTCTGGAGTACTACGCTTCCCTCTCTGACGTGCCCGCGAAGGAACGGAGCAGCCGTGCGCAAAGGATGCTTGACCGCGTCGGCCTAGGCGGCGCAGCAAACACGCAACTGAGGAAGTTTTCAAAGGGCATGCTGCAGCGCGCCGGTATTGCGCAAGCCATCATTCACGATCCTAAGATCGTTTTCCTTGATGAACCCATGTCCGGATTAGACCCGATCGGCCGTCGCGAAGTCCGCGACCTCATTCAAGAACTGAACGATGAAGGCAAGACGGTTTTTTTTTCCACTCACATCCTCTCAGACGCAGAAACACTGTGCGACCGGGTCGCGGTGCTGAATCGCGGTGAGCTGCAGGGTGTGGGCGTAGTCGCAGACCTTTTGGCGGAAACAGTTGGCAAGCGAGAAGTCATATGGGAAGGCGCATCAACTGCGCTAGATGCCTTAGGCACGAAAGTGAAGATCGTAGGTGACATCGCACGCACGGTCATAGATGACCGGCAAGCAGACGCGGCCATCGACGCTATTCGTCATGCCGGCGGAAGGCTGAAGTCACTTATGCCCGTGCAGGGAGCACTGGAAGACTACTTTCTCAAACATACAGAACCGGGCGCCGGTGCAGAGGTCAAATCAGAATGACCACCTCGCGCATCGGACACATCGCTTACAACACCTTCCGCGAGGCAGTACGCGACCGCGTCCTCTATAACCTTATTTTCTTCGCATTACTGTTGTTGGCATCCACGCCGCTGTTTGGCAAAATCTCTATCGGACTCGAGCGAATCGTGCTGGTGAACCTTGGGCTCACTGCCGTAACCATCTTCGGCATGCTGATATCGATATTCATCGGCATCGGATTGGTCTCAAAGGAGATCGATAAAAAGACTCTCTATACCGTGCTGTCACGGCCTGTGCGGCGTTGGGAATTCATTCTGGGCAAGTACTTCGGCCTCGGACTCACCCTGCTGGTCAATACGTTTTTTATGGCGGTGGGATTCCTCGCGGCACTCCTTTACATCGCGCACGGGTTCCAGCGCTCTGACGTGCAACTACTCGGCGCTTTGTACTTCATCATGTTGCAGTTCATGGTCATCATCGCCATCACTCTGCTTTTCTCTTCTTTCAGTTCCCCCATGCTTTCCGCTTTGTTCGCTTTCGGATACTTCGTGATCGGCAACTTCGCAGAAGAGTTGCGCGGCGCTGCGAACCTGTTGGATGGCGTTTCGCGAGCCATTGTGTTGGGTATCTCTTATCTCGTTCCGAACTTCACGGCGATGAACGTCATTTCGCAGGTGGCGCATTCTGAAGGCATCACCGGCGCCTTGCTATTGCAGAATTCGCTTTACGCGATATTTTATTCCGCCGCGGCATTGAGCGCGGCGATCCTGATCTTCGAGAACCGCGATCTGAAATGAGCGCAACCGCTGCCATTTTGAGAAATTCCGTCACGCGGATCTCTGCTGTCATCTTGGTCTTCACGCTTGGCGCGTCTGCATGGCTTGCGTATCGGCTCGATGTCTCCCGCCCGGAGGTTCCGTCACAAGAGGTTCTATATTTGCAAACGCCCCGCGCGGTGAAAATCATCAGCTTGGGATATACCGGGCTTGCCGCGTGCATTTATTGGACGCGGGCCGTGCAATACTTCGGTGAAAAGAATGTCGCCAAGTCGAAACGCTTTGACCTGCTGCAACCCTTGCTGGATCTCACAGTGTCACTTGATCCGCATATGGTCCCCGCCTATGAGTTTGGGGCAATCTTCCTTGCGCAAGCGCCACCTTACGGCGCGGGAATGCCGGACGCAGCCGTAAAGTTTGTAGAGCGCGGGATCCATGACAATCCCACTGACTGGCGGCTTTACTATCATCTTGGATTCATCCAGTACATTGAGCGGCATGACTACAAAGCCGCAGCGGACGCATTCACACGCGCCAGCGATGTGGCCGGTCATCCCGCATGGATGAATGCCATGCCCGCATTGATGAGCCAACGCGCGGGAGATATTGAGACCGCGCGCGTGCTGTGGACCAGGATGTACGAGAATGCGGAAAACGAAGCAATGCGCAAGAATGCGTATCTTAGGCTGGTAGCGTTGCACGTGGACGATGACGTTATCCATCTTGAAGCTTTGACCGCGACGTACCAGCAGCGCACGGGAAACTATCCGGTTGGATGGCGGGAGATGATCGCGGCGGGACTGCTGAAAGGCGTACCGGTCGACCCATCGGGCGAACCCTACCGGCTTGCAGCTAACGGTAAGGTAGTGGTTGAGGATCCGGCGCGCTTCCCTTTTATCACTAAAGGTATTCCCTCAGGACAGAAGGCGGCGCAAACGGTCACAGATGAATCGGAAAAGCTTCTCAAAAACCACTAAGCTTACGCATCCAATACCTATGCGCAAAATCCTGCTCGCCGCCTTCGCGTCGCTTTTTGTGATGGGACAGTGCGCATCCGCTACGGATGACGCCGTCAAAAAGATCGCGAATGCGGTTGATGCGCGCTACAACTCGCTGAAGTCATTCAAAGCCGATTTCGTTGAGACTTATAGCGGCAACGGCGTTTCGCGAAATGAAAGCGGGACGCTAGCGCTGAAACGTCCGGGTAAGATGCGCTGGGACTATACGCAGCCGGCAAAACTCTTTATCTCAGACGGCAAGACTGCAGTCTTCTACAACCCGGCGGAACATCAAGCGCGGAAGACTTCCGTGAAAAACTTGGACGACTTCCGTTCGCCGCTTCGTTACCTGCTCGGCAAGACGAAACTGGAAAAAGAATTTGACCATCTAAGTATTGCGGATGCGCCATCGCCTAAGGCTGCGGGGAACGTAGTCCTAAGCGGTGTGCCTAAGAGTATGGCGGATCGCGTCAATCGGGTGCTACTGGAGATCAATGCGCAAAGCCAGATCCAGAGCATCACGATCGAAGAGGCAGATGGCGCGGTGACGGAGTTCTCGTTCTCTCATATCGTGGAAAATGTCCCCCTCGCGGATTCTGATTTCAAGTTCACTCCGCCGCCCGGCGTTGAGATGGTCGAGACTAACGAACTTGGCGGCGATTAAATCCCGCTTAGGCCTTTTTGCTGCAAGTAGTTACGCTGCGAGCGTTCCTCCGTCTAATAGGGTGAAGTGGTTTTGCCGGATGGTAAACTGAACCTAGCGATATTGGTCCCTAATGGCTGAATTCATAGTGAAGATGGCCGATGAACGTGGCCGGGTACTACAGCAGGTTGAGACCGGCCATTCTGCGTCTGAATTGCGCGAGCGCTTCGCCCATCAGGGGTATCTGGTCTATGACGTAAAGCCTCGCGGCATATTGACCGGCGAGGTCTCCCCTAAGAATAAACGGGTAAAAGCAGAACCGTTCGTCGTATTCAACTCACAGTTTGTGACGCTGATACGCGCGGGACTTCCTATTCCTACTGCGCTTGAACTCCTTGGTAAACAGCAGAAAGATCCGAATTTTAAGAATGTGCTGGCGGATGTCCGTCAGCGGGTGAAGGGCGGCGAGGCGCTGTCGCAGGCATTTGAGGCGCAAGGCATCACCTCAAAGATTTACACCACTACTCTGCTAGCGGGGGAGAAGTCCGGAAATCTGGAAGAGGTGCTCACGCGCTACATCGCTTTCCAGCGGGTGACCATGACCTTCCGCAAGAAGCTGATCGCTTCGCTGATCTATCCTGCGCTGCTGATATGCGGCATGGGTGTGCTGTTCATGGTTCTGGTGCTGTTCGTGGTGCCGCGCTTTGCTGCGCTCTACGCTGATCTGCACGCTCAATTGCCGTCGGTCACGCAGTTCCTGCTTAATTTCGGCACTTTGGCGCAGAGTTATTTTCCAATCATCTTGATCGTGGGAATCGCGCTGGGTTTTGGATTCTGGAAGTGGAGAGCTACGGAAGGCGGAGCGGCAACGATCGACCGCTTTCGTCTTTCACTCCCGCTTTTTGGCGGCATCTGGTTGAAATACCAGGTGGCGATGTTCTCTCGCATGATGGCCACACTGCTGCTTGGGGGCCTGCCGCTGGTGCCGTCGCTGGAGACTGCGGGAAGTTCCATGGAGAGTCGCATGATCGCACGAGCGCTTACGCAAGCGGCGCAGAAGGTGCGTGAAGGAAGTCCGCTGGCACGGAGCCTGGAAGGTACTGGCATTTTTCCTGAGCTCTCTGTCGGCATGGTCGAGGTGGGCGAATCGACCGGTGCGCTGCCGCAAATGCTGACCTCAGTCGCGGAATTCTTTGAGGAAGACGTGCAAACGTCGCTGACGGCGGCGTTATCCTTGGTAGAGCCCGTTATCCTTATATTCATGGGCATTGTTGTGGCTTTTGTATTGATCGCGCTTTATCTGCCCATCTTCAACCTGGGGGCTGCAGCAGGCGCTGCCAGCGGAGCACAAGCGGTACCGTAGAAGGACTTTATGGCGATATTTGTGAATGGTGGAGAGAACGCGATAGCCGCGACCGGCGGCGACGAACAGACGCGCGCGAAGGAACTGGCGCGGCGCTATCGTTCGGAGTTCGTGGACCTGCGGAACTTCCATATCCATCATGATCTCTTCAAGTCAGTGCCCGTTGACCTGATGTTCCGTTACAACTTTGTTCCGCTTGAAGAGAATGATGGCACGCTGTCTATCGCGATTGCCGACCCCAGCAAGCTGATGATGATCGACGAGATCGGGCTACTGCTCAACAAGCACATCACCACCAAGGTGGCCACGCTCACGCAGATCAGTGACATTCTCAAGAAGACGGAGCAGTCACAGCGCGTGCTGGATGAAGCCGGCGAGAGCTTCATGCTGGACGTCATCCGGGAGACGGAAGACGGCGAAGAGACCATCTCCATCGAGAAGCTGACGCGCGACGCGGAGATGAGCCCCATCATCCGCCTGGTGGACACGACTATCTTCACGGCGTTGCAGCGGCGCGCGAGTGACATCCACATTGAAACCTATGATGATTCCGTCATCATCAAGTACCGCATTGACGGTGTGCTGCAACAGGCGATGCAGCCCATCGCGAAGGAACATCATTCGACCATCATCTCGCGTATCAAGGTGATGTCTGAGCTCGACATCGCGGAGCGGCGTGTCCCGCAAGACGGACGCTTCCGCGTGCGTTACAACGGACGCAGCATCGACTTCCGCGTATCCATCATGCCCAGCATCCACGGAGAGAATGCTGTGCTGCGCGTACTCGACAAAGAGTCGATGAGCGAGAAGTTCCGTTCTCTCACCTTGGACGTGGTCGGCTTTAGCGAAGATGACATCAAGAAATTCCGGCGCTATATCAAGGAGCCTTACGGCATGGTGCTAGTCACCGGTCCGACGGGCTCCGGTAAAACGACGACCCTGTACGCCGCGTTGAATGAAGTAAAGACCGAGGAAGACAAGCTCATCACTATTGAAGACCCGGTCGAATATCAGGTTAAAGGCGTCACGCAGATCCCGGTCAATGAAAAAAAGGGCCTAACGTTCGCACGCGGATTGCGCTCTATCTTGCGTCATGACCCGGACAAGATCATGGTGGGCGAGATCCGCGACACTGAGACGGCGCAGATCGCCATTCAGTCTGCGCTGACGGGCCACCTTGTGTTCACGACCGTCCACGCGAACAACGTAGTCGATGTTATCGGGCGATTCCTCAACATGGGTGTTGAGCCTTACAACTTTGTGTCGGCGCTGAACTGCATCCTGGCACAACGACTTGTGCGTATCATCTGCGACTCTTGCAAAGTGCCAGTGAAATACACTAAAGAACAACTTGAAGCTAGCGGTCTCAATGAGAAAGAGTGGGGCAGCTTCACCTTCTATGAGGGCGAAGGCTGCATCGAGTGCGCCGGCACCGGGTTCAAGGGCCGTACCGCGATCCACGAGTTGCTCGACCTTACAGATACGATCCGCGAGATGATCCTAGACAAGAAACCCAGTTCAGAAGTCAGAAAGATCGCGCAGAGCGAGGGCATGAAGTTCCTGCGTGAATCGGCGTTGGACAAAGTGCGCGCCGGCATCACTACGCTCAAAGAAATCAACAAAGTCACGTTCATCGAGACCACACGCTGATACATGGCCGTTAAACAGTTACAAAGTCCGAGACCGAGGGTCGCCTGCGAGATCGGCGCAGAGCGTGTGATCGCTGCCCGCTCAGGAAAGAGCGGCACGCTGGAGATCTATTCCAGCCGCCGGCTGGCCACCGGAACGCTTGCTGCAGGGTTGACTTCGCCGAACGTTTTGCAAGCCGAAGCGCTACGCGAGGCCATTACGGGCGCGCTGAACACGGTAGCAGGCGGTGCGAAAGATATCATCGCGATCATTCCTGACGCCTCTAGCCGAGTTCTGCTGCTGGACTTTGAGAGTCTGCCCGACAAGACGGAACAAGCGGCGGCAATCATCCGTTTTCGCGTAAAGAAATCTCTGCCGTTTGACGTGGAGCACGCGGCGCTTTCATACCACGTGGGCAGTGCTAACGGGATGCTGAAGGTGGTCGCGGCATTGTCACCGCAAGCGGTCGTGCAGGAGTACGAAGCCGCGTTCCGTGATTGCGGGTACTCCCCTGGCGTGGTGATGCCATCCACTATCGCTGCGCTAGGCATTGTGGAAGCTGACCGTCCAACGATGATGGTGAAGGTCGATCCTAACTCCACGTCGGTGGTAATCGTGGACCGGGATGACCTCATTCTTTTGCGCACACTGGACCGTTCGCGCGGTGAGATCACTGCGCAGCAACTAGCCTCGCAGATCCATCCGTCGATGGTCTTTTATGAAGATACGTACTCGGCGCGCATCGAGCAGATATTGGTGACTGGGCTGAGCAACGTGGAGAGCCTGAATAATGCCCTACAGTCAGAGGTGGGAGTGAACGTGAGCAATCTGGGTTCTGACTCCCAAAGCGAAGGGATGGGCGAGCCATTGCCCAAGTACATGCTTGCCTCAGTAGGAGGCGCGCTGCTCAGCTGATATGCGACTGAACATCAATCTCGCCAGCCGTCCTTATGAAGATGCGGGCCGCTTCTTTCTCACGTGGATACCCGTGACCCTCGGCCTGTTGCTGCTCGCCATCTTCACCACGACCCTGGCATGGCACCGCCATCAGGAATCGCGCAGTGTGCGCAGTCAGCTTTCTGAGAAACAGCAACGCATCGCTCAGCTTGACAAGGAATACAACGATGCGCGCACCACGCTCGACCTGCCCCAGAATTCCGGCACGCGTGATCAATCCGAATTCCTCAACGAGCTGTTCCAACTCAAGTCCTTCAGCTGGACACGGGTGCTCTCTGATCTTGAGACGGTCATGCCCTCAGGCGTGCAGGTGGTCTCCATCAAACCGCAGATCAACCGGCAGGGACAGATTGAATTCACTTTGGTAGTTGCCACCGAGCGCCGCGAAGATGCCATTAAACTCGCCCGGAACATGGAAGGATCACCGCGCTTTTTTCAGCCATCGATCCGCGCCGAGCACACGCGCAAAGACACGAAAGATAACCATCAGGTCTTGACCGTGGATATAGTGTCGCAATACCTTCCAGATGCTAAGAAGGGAAAATCCTGATGGCGGACTTGCGGAATACAAGAAAGCGTTTTGCCGCGGCTTCGGTGGTGCTCATCGTCATCATCATTCTTTCCGGGCTGTACCTTGCCACCCCGATCGGCGCCTCGAATGCCGACCTCA
>JAICLA010000126.1 GCA_025927695.1 Terriglobales bacterium
AACAGCAGGCCTCAGGATGACAAGCCTGACTTGAGTGGTCAGAAACGAAGTTCAAAGGTGTCGCACCCTTCACACAAAGGAAGATCTCAGAGCAACGGGTCTGCGCAGCAGAATGCGGCGAACCAGTTCACAGAGCTTCCGTTCTCAAATGCGGCTTTGCCACTGGATCAGGCCACTGTGGTGCGTGTGACTTTGCCTGCGGCGGCGTTGCGGCAGGCGGGCGTTCCGGTGAATGAAGATAACGCCGATGCGATGTTACAGGCGGATGTGGTTTTGGGCATGGACGGATTACCGCGCGGGATACGGCTGGTCACCAGCGGTAGTAGTGGGACAACGAACTAGACAGGTAACAACGAAGGAGCAGGTTCCTCGCGCTGCGCGCGCGGAATGACAAACTTTTTTTAAGCGATGTTTGAAGGAGTGGACATGAGAAGCAAGTGGAATGGGATTTATTTGGTGACCGCCGTGGTGGCAATGGCCGTATCGAGCGCGCATGCGCAATTCTTGCGGGTGGATGGTGGCGCCGGCGCGCAAGAATTCAGCTACAAAATGGTGGGCGACGGGCAGAGCACGTTCTTCTTTGAGTCGAACATGGAGGGGCCGGTAGTAAAGGCGTCGCCTTACACTGCAAAGGCGATCACCACGACCGTGCAAACACTGGCCGACGGCAACAAGATCACGCATACGAACGAAGTGCAACTGGCACGGGATTCTGAAGGGCGCACGCGTCGAGAACAGAATCTGGCAAACATCGGTCCGTGGCAGACGAACGACAAGGGGTCGATCATCTCTATCAATGATCCGGTGGCGCACGTGCACTATGAGTTGCGGCAATCCGGCGACAAAGTGGTAAGCGCGAACAAGATGGTATCCATAGAGCGTTCGCGGGTTCTGGAGCACAAGGCCAGAGCTATGGCAGAGGACGCGCAGGTGCATGCAGGCCATGGATCAGGAGTGGGTGTCGGAGTCGGGGACGAACCGGGAATGGATAAGAACATCGTCATCGTGACTTCAGGCAATGACAACGTGGGCGCGAGCACTCTGCGCTACAAGACGGAATTGGACGCTGCGCAAAGCAAGAACGTGAAGACTGAAGACCTGGGCACGCAAAGCATTGAGGGTGTAAGCGCGAACGGTAAGCGCACAACGGTGACGATCCCTGCAGGACAGATCGGCAATGACCAGCCCATCAACATCGTGACGGAGACCTGGTATTCACCGGAACTGCAGTTGACGGTGATGAGCAAGCGCAACGATCCGCGTGTGGGCGAGACGGAGTTCAAGATGACGAATATCCAGCGCGTCGAACCGGATCCCACGTTGTTCCAAACGCCGCCGGGGGTAGAAGTGATCACGCCGAAAACGCGTGAGAGAGAGTTCTGATCCGACCAGCCGAACCTCCTGGGTCAGAAATGAAGAAGGCGCCCTTGGAATGGGGCGCCTTTTTTCGTTTGGTCAGTTTGTGGCACGCCTCCGGCGTGCAGAATCAAAATCCAAGGCATTGTCCTTCGACTCCGGGCTTACGCCCTCCGCTCAGGATGACAACGTCATTTGCGTTTCTTCTTGAACGGCAAGCTCACCCAAATAAAAGCAAGAATCAACAGAACCGCCGCCAACGGTAGCCCAACCTTTGGATCAATCTGCGCCACAGGCCCTCCACACTTGCGAATTCATAGTTTCGGATGTTTAAGGTGGAAGTCGGTTGCGTCCTGGTAGGCCTTGGCGACGGCAAGCAGCTTGGCTTCGCCGAATAGATTGCCCACGAACGTGATACTGCTGGGCGTGCCTGGTCCGCCGCCATCTGTGATTGAAGCTGGCGCGGGGGCGTCTTCGCCGCGGAAGCCGTTCGGCAAGATCAGCGCGGGATGTCCAGTCAGGTTGGTCATGGTCAGCTGTCCACTGTTGGTGGGCGCGACGAACAGATCAACCTTCTTGAAGATCTCTGCCGTTTGCATCATTCCGACGGTGCGCGCACGGTTAGCGTTGATGTATTCCACCGCGGGCGTGAAGCGCGACTCGCGGAAGGCGTTCGGCCAATCGAAGGATTCTTGACCGGTAAGAAGTTTGTCGCGACCGCTACGGGTGAGGTCGTCAAAAGCGGCGGCAGCTTCTGCGGTGAGCAGGAAGCGGATCGAATTGAAAGGGAACTTGGGCAGCTCGACAGGAATCAGATTCACGCCGAGTTTGTTTTGCAGGAGGGCGATGGACGCATCGTCAAAGGCTTTGTTGATCTTGCGATTGAGGCGGCCGTTGGCGCGGGCGGTGCGTTGTTTCTCGTCGAGCTTGTCTTCGTCTGGACCGGGGCCGGGGATCTCGCGTTCGAAGTCAGCCTTGAGATAGCCGATGCGAAGAGTCTTGATGTCGAGATGCGGATCCCAAAGGAAACCGTAATCGTGGACGCTTGGATCTTTGTCATCTGGCCCGTGGATGGCGCTGAGCACGATGGCGCAATCTTCGACGGTGCGGCAGATGGGGCCGATCTTGTCCATGGACCACGAGAGCGCCATGGCTCCGGTGCGCGGGACGCGTCCGAAGGTGGGACGCAGGCCGGTGCAGCCGACGCGGGTCGATGGAGAGGAGATGGAGCCGAGCGTTTCCGTGCCGATGCTGAAGGCGCAGCATCCGGCAGCAGTGGCGGAGGCGGGGCCAGCAGATGAACCGGAGGAACCTTGCGTTGGCCGCCACGGATTGCGCGTGCGCTCGCCGAACCATAAGTCGCCTTGGGCGAGAGCGCCGAGAGAAAGTTTTGCGAGGAGCACGGCACCGGCTGCGTCGAGGCGCTGGACTACGGTGGCGTCGTCGTCGAAGACTTGATTCTCGAAACCGGCGGCGCCCCAGGTGGTGCGGTATCCCTTCACGTTGAGCAGATCTTTTGCGCCCCAGGGCATGCCGTGGAGTGGTCCGCGATATTTTCCGGCGGCAATCTCTGCGTCGGCCTGCTTAGCCTGTGCGCGGGCGCGCTCTTCAGTGAGAGTGATGATGAAGTGAAGTTGCGGATCGAGGCGCTTCATGCGCGTGAGGTACATGTCAGTCAGCGCGGAAGAAGTGATCTTGCGCGTGCGTAGCAGGTCTGCGAGCTGACGGACGGAGTAGTAGCAGATGTCTTCAAGATTGGCAGCGGCGGTGACTGGAGGAATGCGAGAGAGCAGCGGACGCGGGTTAGGCATTCCGGGTGACGTTGCTGCGGCAGCGTCAATCTTAATGCCGGGCTGCACGGGGTTGAACATGATGGCGGGCGCGACGCTGTTCGGTAGATTCATGTCATGAATGGTCTTGTAGGAAGCGAGGCGATCGTTGAGGTCGCTGACCATCATGTCTTTGTATTCGTCCTTGATCTCAACGCCGGCAATGGTGGCGGCGGCGGAGATCATGTCCTTGGTGATCTTTGGTTCTTCTTTCTTGGGCGCGGGGTTTTGTTGTGCCGGGGCGGGAGTTGATGCCGCTTGGGTCATGCCATAGAGCACGCCGGGAAATAAAGTGGAACCGAGGCCAAAGGCGGAGCAGACGGAGAGGAAGTGTCGGCGGTCAGATTGCATAGTGCGGGGGATTATAGAACAGCAGCTAGCATCGAGCACCTAGCATCGAGTGCGAATTTCAGGATGCTCGCGGGTCGCAGAGTTACTGGACATTGCGATTGTCGGGTGCCCACCCTATCGCCGCATAGGAACAAAATCGCGTCGATAAGGATGGGGCACGGTCTTATGAGAGTTTGGCTGGTAGGATAAGCGCGTGGCGGAGACGTTATTAGACGTTCGGGGATTGAATGTCGCATTCGGCGACGCTTGGGCCGTGCGTGATGTCAGTTTTTCTGTCGCGGCGGGCGAAGTGCTTGGTTTGGTCGGGGAGTCGGGTTCGGGGAAGTCGGTCACTAGTTTGGCGGTGATGCGGTTGTTGCCGGAGATGGCGCGGGTGAGTGGGGAAGTGCTTTTCGGTGGCGCTCCTGGCGGAGCGCTTGATCAAATTCCACGGCGAGGTCCCTCGGCTTCGCTCGGGATGACAGATTTTGAGCGCCGCGATCTGCTAAGACTCGCAGAGCGCGAGATGCGGGCGGTTCGCGGGGCAGGCATCGCGATGATATTTCAGGAACCGATGACGGCGCTGAATCCGGTGATGCGGGTGGGAGACCAGATAGCTGAGGCGGTGATGGCACATGCGGGTGAGAATCGTTTCCCGTTTCCCGTTTCCCGTTTCCCGAAAGGTCTAGAAGAGAGCTACGACCCTCGTTCCCACCCTATCGCCCACGAACAAAAGCTGGGCGATAAGGGTGGGACAGGATCCTTGGGGAAGATTTCGAAGCAGGATGCGTGGCGGCTTGCGGTTGAGGCTATGCGCGATGTGGCTATCCCGGACTATGAGCGGCGAGCGCGGGATTATCCGCATCAGCTTTCTGGGGGGATGCGACAGCGGGTGATGATCGCGATGGCGGTCGTAAATCGCCCGCAGTTGTTGATCGCGGATGAGCCTACGACTGCGCTGGATGTGACCATTCAGGCGCAGATCCTTGAGTTGTTGAATGAATTGCGGCAGAAGTTTGGGCTGGCAATGCTGTTCATCTCGCACGATCTGGCGGTGGTGTCGCAGGTGGCAGACCGTGTGGCGGTGATGTATGCGGGGCGAATCGTGGAGACGGGAACCACGAAGCAGGTGCTGGCGAAGGATTCTGCGGTGGGGCATCCGTATACGCGCGGGCTGATGCAGGCGGCGCCTTCGTTGAAGACGGAGCGCGGCAAGCCGCTTTATACGATCGAGGGATCAGTGCCGGGGGCGGCGACGATGCCGCCGGGGTGTCCTTTTGCGCCGCGGTGTCCTCTACATATAAAGGAGTGCGATGCGGCGGTGCCGCCGCTGATCCCGGTCGGTGGGGGACATGAGGTTAGGTGCATTGTGACGACGGGAGTGGCAGCAGATCGCAGTTAGCACCGAGCATCAAGTGGCGGCGCTTCGTAGCTAATTCACTAGAACTGGATTTCGACGGTGTTGAGGGACGAAGTGGCTCCCGCGGTGCCCACCCTGTCGCGCAAGAACAAAAAACTGCGCGACACGGATGGGCCACAAATCAAATGAGGCTCCGGTTAAATGGCGTCATCCCGGCTCGGATCTGGCAATACACGAACGTAACCGCGGAACGGGTGCAAAGCGGGAGCAAAGATGGTACGTTATCGGATTGCTCCGTTCACACCTTATATATAAGGATAGGTGCGAGCGCGGATTAGATAGCAGGTAATAGAGGTCCTTCGCGCAAAAGGCGCGCTCAGGATGACAATCTGTAAATGGATAGGCGCAGCTACTAATAAGGATAGAACGTACTTTTGCGGATCCTCGTCTTAAGTGACATTCATGGGAACCTGGAGGGCCTGGAAGCCTGCCTTGCGGCGGCGCGTTCGGCCGGCGGATACGACCGCGTGTTCAATCTCGGCGACATCGTTGGCTACGGTGCAAATCCGAATGAGGTGGTGGCGCGTAGTCGCGAGTTGAATGGCGTGTATGTGCGCGGCAACCATGACAAGGCTTGCTCGGGAATAACGGACGCGGAGGATTTCAATCACATTGCTGCGCTGGCGGCGTTCTGGACGAAACAGAAGTTGACTCCGGAAAATCTGGAGTGGGTGCGGGCGTTGCCGCAAGGGCCTATCTCAGCGGATGGTGTCCCCGGCGTGCAATGCGTGCATGGGTCGCCGATCCATGAAGATGAATACATCATCGTGGTGCGCGACGCGTATGAGCCGCTGACCGAAACCGATGCGATGCTGACGTTCTTCGGGCATACGCACATTCAGGGCGGGTTTGCGGTGGACGGTGAGGAGTGGCTGACGCTGCGTCCGATATACAAGAGCAGTGACGACGCGGAGATGTTCACTTTTCCGATGAAATTGTCGGCGAAGTACCTGATCAATCCAGGCTCAGCGGGACAGCCTCGCGATGGCGACTGGCGCGCCGCTTGTTGCATCTTCGATACGGAGAAACATCAGATCCAGTTCTTGCGCATTCCGTATGACGTGAAGATTACGCAGAAGAAGATACTAGATGCGAACTTGCCAGATAGGCTGGCTTCGAGACTTTCTGAGGGCAGATAGCGCCAAAGTCAAAGGCTAGAGAAACCTGTAAGAGCAGATAAGAGCGGATCAAAGATAGTCGTGGTTGTAAGTGTGGCGGCAGGATGCCGCCACGACAGCCGGCGGGACGCCGGCGGTACATGGTCGCTGATAGACTTTCTGCATGCCTGTGCGGAAGAGTACTCGTCCAACAAACAATCAAAATCTTTTTGAAGGCGAAGAAGGATTTCTCGACCCGCCATCCCGCTCTTTAGCGCCAAAGCACCCCGATAAGCATGAGGCTCAAGCCTGTGAAGATGTGATCACCGCGCATGTGGATGGCGGAGCGCGCGGGAATCCTGGGCCGGCGGGGTTTGGAGCTTACGTGACCGACGCTGAAGGAAACATGCTCGCTGAGCTGAGCGAATATCTGGGACACAAGACCAACAACTTTGCCGAATACAGCGGTCTGCTGGCTGCGCTGGATTTCGCCGTAAAGAATGGGCATAAGCGATTGCAAGTCGTAAGCGATTCTGAGTTGATGGTGAAGCAGATGACGGGCGTATATAAAGTGCGGAGTCCGGAGTTGAAAGAGTTGTACGACCGCGCGCGGACTCTCACTCGCAAGTTGGAGTACTTCAAGATCAGCCATGTTTTACGCGCGAAGAATAAGGACGCAGACCGGTTGGCGAATGAGGCGATGGATCGCGGCATGAAGAGCAGCCGCTAGCACTTAGCACCGAGCATCGAGTAGCAACTTGATAGGTGTCGCGGGTGTTGCTCCTATGGAGTTCGGCATTTTTGGCACATAGGAATTTTTCGCGCTCAGAATGACAAGGTGCGACTAGGTGGGCGACAACTCATACGGGGTTGTCGCCATCTTCTTTTGCATGAAGCAGCAGTTGCGCATCGGGACTTCTGGATTCCACTACAAACACTGGCTGGGGACTTTTTATCCGGAGAAGCTGCCGGCGACGAAGATGTTCGATTTCTACATGCAGCGCTTCGATACGGTGGAAATCAACAACAGTTTTTATAAGCTGCCGAAGATCGAGATGCTGGAAGGCTGGCGCAAAGCGACTCCGCGGGATTTTCTTTTCTCTGTCAAAGCCAGCCGATTTCTTACGCACAATAAAAAGTTGAAAGAGCCGCATCATGCGCTGGAGAATTTTTTGCCGCGGGCCGAGGCGCTGGGACGCAAGCTGGGGCCGATCTTGTTTCAGCTTCCGCCGAAGTGGCGGGTGAATGTTGAGCGCTTTGCCGAATTCCTGGAAGCGCTGCCGACGTATCACAGATATACATTTGAATTCCGCGAGCCGACCTGGGAGCACGATGAGATCTATGCATTGCTGCGTAAGCACAATGCCGCGTATTGCATTTATGAGCTGGCGGGACATGTGTCGCCATTGCAGGTGACAGCGGATTTTGTTTATGTTCGGCTACATGGGCCGACGATGAATAAGTATGCCGGTAGTTACAGCAGCAAGGCATTGGCGATGTGGGCGGCGCGGATCGAGAAATGGACGGCGGAGGGAAAGTCAGTCTTTATTTATTTTGATAATGACCAAGCGGGATATGCGGCGAAGAATGCGTTGGAGTTGAAGAGGATGCTGGGCATCGAGCGCGAGCGGGCAGCGTAGTACCTCAG
>JAICLA010000266.1 GCA_025927695.1 Terriglobales bacterium
GTTGGGCATGCCTACTGCCCGAAAGGCAGCTCTCAGGGCTCTGGCGGGGACTGCGGCGCGCGATGCGAATCTGTTCCGCCCATTCGGAACCGTGGAAGAAGCGATTCAGCGGTTGCGTTCCATACGCGGAGTCGGAGAGTGGACTGCGCAATACATCGCGCTACGCGCTCTTCGCGAGACTGACGCTTTTCCCGCATCGGACATCGGGCTGTTGCGCGGGGCGGAAGTGATCGATGGCGCGCGGCCGACTCCTGAGGGCCTTTTAAATCGCTCCGAGGTCTGGCGACCGTGGCGCGCTTATGCCGCACAACACTTGTGGGCGGTTGACACTCGCGTGAAGTAACTCCCCTAGAAATATTGTTGAAAGGAATGTTCAATGAAACCCGCCGTGCGTCTTACTAGCCTGTTGGTGCTGTTCGCGATCTCTATCTCAGTTGGAGCCGTGACTGCGCTGGTTCTCCGATTCGTTGGCGATCTAGAGGTTGATCGGTTGGTCAAGCCGGGAGACGACTTTTATCTCTTCGCGAATGGAAGCTGGCTGGGTCCCGCGTCTCGTGTGAGGATCTGGTGACAGGACTAAGTGCGTCCTTGGCGCTTTTGTGCGATCACCAGGCCGCGCGGAGTGGGGAGCAAGATGACTGAGATCAATCCTTCGGCTTCCAGTTTCTTGGCCGCTTCGCGAACGATCTTGAGATGCGAACTGGCGTCATGCATGAGGATGATGCCGTTCGGATTCATCTGTGGAAGAAACTTGCGGACTTCCGCTTCGCGGACTCCGAGATCGCTGTCAGTGAAGAGGATATCGATCTGGCCGTCAATCTTCATATCGAGGCTGGATTCGTTGCGATGCTCGACCCAATCGCCGAATCCTGAAGCTTGAATACGTTCTTTGGCAGTCGCGAAGACTTTGGGGTCGAACTCGCAGGTGATGATCTTGCCGAAGCCGTTTTGCTTCATGCCCTCTGCCATCCACACGGTGCTTACGCCCATGAAAGTGCCCGTCTCGACGACCAGGTTGGGCTTGAACGTAGTAATGAGGCAGCGCAGGAATTCGAGGACCTCGACCTCTGCGGTCATGCCGTCATACATGTGCCAGCGGCTGGGATTGGGGCATTCCGGCGTAGCGCGGTGATATTCAGGCTGCAGCTTGTCGCCGCCGCGCTCTTGATATTGGCGGACTATCTTGTGCTCACCCTTTTCCTTTTTGCCGAATAGACTCACGCAGTTATCTTAAATGGATACCGCATGATTTCCGCAACGAATCGCTGGGCGGTTGCGATAGCATCGTTGGGGCAAATAATAACAAGTCCATTCATGAGCATATCCGTCTCACTGATCACAAAAGATGAAGAGCAAAATATCCGCCGCACGCTGGAAAGTGTGAAATGGGCGGATGAGATCGTGCTGGTTGATTCCGGCTCGACTGACCGAACGCTGGAGATTGCGCGCGAATATGGAGTCAAGATATTTGTTGAGCCGTGGAAAGGGTTTTCGCTGCAGAAGAATTCCTCGATCGAAAAATGTACCGGGGATTGGGTGCTGAGCCTGGATGCGGACGAGGAGATCACTCAGGCACTGACGAAAGAGTTGCAGGCTGTTTCGAAAGCGGCAGATGCGTGCGATGGGTATTTTATCCGGCGACGAAATTATTTTATGGGGCGCTGGATCCGCTGGGGTGGCGGGTATCCAGATTCGAAGCTGCGTTTCTTCAAACGGGGAACGGCGCTATTCAAAGAGCGCGCGGTGCATGAAGAGATGGCGGGCGAGGGCAAGATAGGCCTGTTGCTGGGCGACATGCTGCACCATGCGTATCCGAACCTCACGTTGTTCATTGAGCATATGAATCGCTATTCTTCGCTCGGCGCGGAGATCAACTATGCCAAAGGCAAATCCGGATTCAGCGTATTGAACATTGTCGTTTCTCCCGTGATCCGCTTTATCTACAACTACATTTTCCGCGGTGGTTTTCTTGACGGCCGCGAGGGCATGCTGTTCCACCTTTATCACTCGGTTTATATGAGCTGGAAGTATTCGAAGGCTTGGGAACTCTCGCGGACCAAGCACCGTGCTGCTGGAGCGGCGAAGTGAGAGCGCTGCGCAAGCTGCTGAAGAAGACATCGTTCTATCCCACATACAAGGCCTTAGGGCACTATCCCGATTATTGGTATTGGCTGCTGCGCGGTAAGCCGACCCGCATTCCGCACATCGTTAAGCAAAAGACTGTGGAGCAATTCGGAAAACGCTACGGTCTTAAGACGCTGATCGAGACAGGTACGTACTACGGAGAGATGGTTAGCGGACTGAAAAATGACTTCACTCGGATCATTTCCATCGAGTTTGACCCTCCATTAGCAGCGGCTGCTAAACGCAAGTTTGGAAAAGCGCGGCATATTGAGATCCTGCAGGGAAGCAGCGAACTGATGGTGCAGCAGACTTTGGCGTCGCTCACGGAACCCGCAATGTTCTGGCTTGATGCTGGATACTTCCTCTGGGCGGGCGAACATAAGACTACGGACCGGCTCACGACAGAGCTCGACTCCATCTTCCGGCACTCGGTCCCGAATCACGTTGTTTTGATAGACGACGTCGTTTCCTGGAGCGGTCGCGACGGTACGCCGGAAGTCACGGATTTGGAGCGCGACCTTAACCTCAGGTATCCCGAACGGAAGATTACGGTGGAGTCCGGCCTTATGTGCATTCGGCACGCGGAATACCTGTAAATTATGCCTTTTCAGGCTTTTCCTGTCTTGACCCCTCTCGCGTTGCAGAGGATAATTTTTGCGGCCCAAAGTGCAGTCGAGGCCTCTCACCGCATACTTCATAACAGGAGCAATATATGAGCGACGCATCCCGCAGGATCGGCGATTACGAGATTTTGAGCGTGCTTGGCGCGGGCGGCATGGGACGCGTGTATAAAGTCCGCAATGTTCTCACGGACCGCGTCGAAGCGATGAAGGTGTTGCTTCCTGATCTGGAAGGGCATGAAGAAGTGGCTGCGCGTTTCTTGCGCGAGATCAAAGTGCTGGCCGGATTGAATCATCCGAATATCGCTGCCTTGCATACTGCGCTGACTATCGATAACCAGCTTGTGATGATCATGGAGTATGTGGAGGGACAGTCGGTGTCGTCCGTGCTGGATCGCGGTCCGCTGGGCGTGGCGGATGCGTTGAATTATCTTGACCAAGTGTTGGGGGCGTTGAGCTACGCGCATCAGCACAAGATCATTCATCGCGACATTAAGCCGGCCAACATGATGCTTACCTCGCAAGGCATCGTTAAGTTGATGGATTTCGGTATCGCGCACACGGACGATGAGTCTGGCAAACTGACTGCGCCGGGATCGACGCTGGGCTCCATGAGCTACATGTCTCCGGAACAGATCAAGGGCGAAGCTACGGATGAGCGTTCTGACCTATATTCGCTGGGAATCTCACTGTACGAGATGGTGACCGGCGAAAAGCCGTTCCATGGCGACAGCAACTTCTCCATCATGGCGGCGCATATCAATCAGGCGCCGCGTCCGCCGATCGATGTGCATCCTGGATTGCCGAAGCTAGTGAATGACATCATCCTCACTTCAATCGCGAAGGCGCCGGAGCAGCGCTTCCAGTCGGCAGACGCGTTCCGCAACGCTATCAAGAACACATTGCGGTCATTGAACGAAGAGAAGACTGTGATGCAGGGTTCGCAGGTGCGCGATGAGAAGACGGTGATGCA
>JAICLA010000199.1 GCA_025927695.1 Terriglobales bacterium
AGACCGGCGTGGCCACCGGATAAGGCGCGTACTGCCCGGGAGTGAGGATAGGCGGCTTGTCCTGCGAAGTGGCTGCGGGCGCCGCGTCACGGTAGGAAGCGATTCCCCATCCGATCAGGCATAACGCGGCTACACCTGCAGTGATGGGCCAAGCCTGCCGCCACGCGGAGCGGCCCGGGCGATCGATGCGAGTGATTTTGGAGCGCGACTTGGCGGCGCGAGTCTCACTGCGCTGCTGCAGCCGTAGCGCGAGGTATTGGCGGAGGGTCGGCATCTGTCCGCCATTTTTTGCGACCACAGGCTCGGCGACTACTTCGCGTTCGCGCGCCGACTCTTCGCGCCGCCTGTTGGCTTCTAACAGAAGGCGTTGCGCTTCAGCTTTGCGCGCGATCTCTTCATCTTGCCGCTGGCGCATCACGTCAGAGCGGTGGGCTTCGTCGGCCTCACGCTGTAAAGCCTCGCGCCGCAATGCTTCAGCGCGCTGCTCTTCCAGCCGCAGTTGATAAGCAGCCTCGGCTTGCCGTTTGGCTTCCCCCTCACGCCGAATCTCTTCCGCGCGCTCGCGCTCTTCTTCCTGCTTGCGCGCAATCATCTCCCGCTCTTCGCGTTCGCGTTTTCGGGCAGCTTCCAACTCTTGCGCTTGTTGCTGGCGTCGGAGTTCAGCACGCTGGGCTTCTAAATCGAGCTGCCGAGCAGCTTCCTGCTCTTGCTGAACACGCAGCTGCTCAGCACGCAGGCGCTCGGCCTCTTCTGCGCGAACTCTGGCTACCTCTGCCATGCGTGCTATCTTCGCCTCTTCCGCTCGCCGTTCTTCCAGCGCCATGCGCTCTGTTTCAAGACGGGCAGCCTGTTCCGCCGCTTTTTGCGCAGCAATTGCTGCGTGATCCGGTTCAGCGACAACGGGCGAATTCGTGACTGCAGCTCTGGTCGCGGCTGCTTCCTGTTTCGGCGAGGAGCCACCTTGTCGCGGGTAGGCACGCATCGCGCGGGCTATGGTCTCCTCAGTCTTTCGTTTGGCGGTGAATTTACGCCAAACAGGTTTCCCCACGAACTCGCGCTGGCCGGGAACATACTGATCAGTGTTGATGGACAGCATCTTGTCGGCGTCAAGGTCGAAGACGACTTCCGCCGCCGGATTAGCGGCAGCGCCGGGGGGAACGATCTCTACTTCATATCCTGCTTCGTGCAGGGTGCGCGCCGTATAACGGGCAGCGGAGGGATTTGACGCAATGATCCGTGCGACAGACATAGGAGTCCTTATATTGGAGAGGGCGCATATATTTAGACGCAAAAAAACGCCCCGAGATGGCAGGAATCTGAAGGAAGTTTTAGCGTACTACTACGGTCTTACGCCATTTTGCGTAGATCCAAATGATGATGCCGAGGGCGCAGGCCTCGAGAGGACCAGTTTGAGACATAATCCGATGGGCGCTTTCGTTGGCCCAGAGATCGTTCATTGGAATGTCTTTGGTTCCCAGGTAGGCGGCATAGATGATACCGCCGCCTGCGACGATGCTGCCTAGACGCTCAAGCCAGTAGTTGCTCATGGTTTATGCGCGGGAATGTATCACATCTTCAGGCTCTTAGCACATTCGTCTAATACCCGAGACGCGCGTTCCAGTGCAGCACTTAGGGCGGCAATCTGAGCCTGGGTGCGCTGCTCGTCCCGGGCATCGATGCCTTCGGTCACTCCAGGAATCACGACAGCGGCATAGCCGGTGTACTCACCGGGAGCATAGACCGCGTGCTTGAACCAGGGACGCTTGGGCAATCCTTCCGGTATGAGCAACGCGCGCTCGGCTTCGCGGAGACCTTTGTCCAGTTTAGCGGTCGCGTCAGCGCTGAAATTTGGATCGTGCTGCAATGCCGAGATGCCTTGGCTGGCGGCGGCAAAATGTTTAGCTGATTCAGTAAGAGCGGTGAAGTCTGCGTGCATGTGGGCACGCTCTGCTGCCGCGCTGGCTTTGCTGACGTAGCTTTCGACCTCGTGAGAGTAAAGCGCGTAATCGTAAGGAAGGAAATCTGCTTGCGCCATGTGCAGCATCTCAATCCCAAAGACCCGGGCCATCTCTTGCTCGTAAATGAAGTCGGGATCGCCGAAGCGTGTGAACCAGGCGAAATTGTCGAAGACGGAATGATAGACGCCGTAGTTGCCAGAGGAACCTATATCGGTTGCGGGCACTCCTGCGTGCTGGAAGAACGGCGTGTAGTCTGAACCGCTGCCAAGGTCGCCTACGGGAACGTCGGCAACTGCGACAACCGGAGGGCGCGTTTGTGAGCCGCCGAGCGTGGCTAGATTCGCGGCATCGCGAGACTCATCCTGGCGGCGTTTCTTCCACACGTCATACACAGTGTGTTCGCCGGCAGCCGCGGGTACAGCTTTCGTCACATCGCGAACGAATTGCTTTAGGCTGGGTACCGACGCTGCGCCGAAATTGGGACCGGAGACGCCGACGTCCATGTTGAAATACGCAGCGGCGTTGGCGAGTTCTTTGCCGTGCTCTTCCACCCATTCGGTGGAACCGATGAGACCTTCTTCTTCTGCGTCCCAGCTACCGAAGACGAGAGTGCGCTTCGGCTTCCAGCCGGACTTCAGCAGAGCGCCGATGCCGTGTACGGTCTCAAGCATTGCTGCAGTACCGCTGTTTGGATCGACGGCGCCGTAGACCCACGCGTCGCGATGGTTTCCGCCGACCACCCACTCTTCCGGATGCTCAGTGCCGGGGACGATGCCGATCACGTCCCAGATAGTGCGGTATTGGAAGTCCTCTTTTAGGTTCATTTTTACGCGCACCGGTCCAGGACCGATGTGATAAGTGAACGGCAATGCTCCTTGCCAATCGCGCGGCGTGTCCGGGCCGCCGAGGTTCGCGAGAATGGGCTGCGCGTCAGCATAAGAGATGGGCGTGGTAGGAACTGTGCTGAGACTCTTTACTTGATTCAGCGGGAGACGTTGGCTATCCGGCAGATTCTCCACCGAGGCCACGCCGGGCGTGGTGGGGTCACCGGGATACATCGACAGGTATTGCACACTGCCACGCTGGACGCCATAGTCAGGACGCCATGGGCCTTTGGGATATTTGTCGCCTTTGAAATACCCGTCATCGATGGGATCTGAATAAATGAGGACGCCTGCGACTCCATTCTCTTCGGCGAGATACGACTTCACGCCACGATAGTTCTGTCCGTAGCGGACGATGACGATCTTGCCTTTGAGATCGACCTTCATGTCCTTGAGCTTCTGGAAGTCTTCTTTTGTGCCGTAGTTGGCATAGATCACGTCGGCTTCTGCTTCGCCGGAAGGCGAATCGCCGTTGAAGGGTGTGATCACGCGAGGATCGTCTTGGTAGGGGTCATTTCCTTTGCCAACACTCTCGCGCGTGGGGCCGTGCATGACCACGCCTGCGGGGGCGGTGATGTCCACATGGATCTCTTTCGGCATTCCCATCCAGACTTTGTATTCGACGATCTGCGTCTGTAAGCCCGCGGCGCGGAATTTCTCGGCTACGTATTCGGCCGTCTTCTTGTCCTCGGGCGAACTGGCAACATGGGGTGCGGAAGTTAGCGTCCGCAGGTGTTCGCGCGCGAGTTTGGGATCGGGCACGGCGATGAATTGTTTGTCGATGGCGGCCTGTTTGGTGAAATCGTGGAATCCGAAAGGCGTGGTAGAGGAATTGTCAGTAGGCGAAGTAGAAGCAGACTGTTGTGCGAATGAAATCGAAGTGAGCAACAACGCGGCAAACAGCAAGCGGAAGGGTGCCAAGTGATAACTCCTGAAAGAGGCTTAGAGAGAGCGCAAACAGATTACACCAATGATTGTGCTTTGGATGAAGTCAGGCTTCGAAGCTTAGCCTGTGACAGGCACGGTAGCGGGCCCCATCGGGGATTTGCTAAGCTCGGCGGCGGCTGCCGGTTCCGCGGTGGCTGGGTCTGTGATCCAAGCTCTGATCTGGGGCAAGGCTGCGCGTGCGGCCTCTTCGCCGACCTTCACTAATTCGTTGACATGCGCGAATGCATCGTAAGCGAACGCTGAGACATCGGGCTCTAAGACCAAGTCCGCGCTGGATTGCCACTGCTCGCACATTCGCGAAGAGGCGATAGAGAAACATTGACCGATCACATCCATGAAATGTTTGGGGCCTGTGTTCCCTACCCAATGTGAACTGAAGTAAACGGCGATGACTTTTTCAGCACCCATCTGCTTGAGCGGCACGGCGGGAACAGGATGCGAGAGCAGGCCATCCACCATAAGCCGTCCGTCGATCTGAACCGGATGAAACATGCCGGGATAGGCACAGCTGGCGCGTACGGCGTCGATGAGCGGTCCTGAAGAGAAAATGACCGGCTCGCCGGTAGTGAACTCGGTGGCGGATACCGCAAGCGGCATACGAAGCTGCTCAAAAGTATCTGCTTTAAGGACGCGTTTCAGGAAGGTGGCCATGGGCGAACTATTCCAGAAGCCGAGCCGAGAAAAACTGAATTTTGCGAAATTGCCGAACTTCAA
This sequence comes from Terriglobales bacterium, assembly GCA_025927695.1. Classification (GTDB taxonomy): domain Bacteria; phylum Acidobacteriota; class Terriglobia; order Terriglobales; family Acidobacteriaceae; genus JAICLA01. The sequence continues at coordinate 4,505 of JAICLA010000199.1, forward strand.
GAGAGAGGCGACTTCATGAATATCCTTACCAGACATACCGCTGGCGTACATTGCGCCGATGACTGCTCCACTGCTGGTACCAGCGATGTAGTCGACGGGAATGCCTTCATCTTCCAGGACACGCAAAACACCTACGTGAGCCACGCCGCGAGCGAATCCTCCGCCCAGCGCGATTCCGATCTTGGGCCGCACGAAGGGCTTTTCCTGCTGACGGTGCCCTTGCATCATCTCGCGACCAAACGCGGTCACCGCTCGACGGATTCCCTGCAGCTTTTCCAAAACGAAGCCTTTGGAGCGCGGTTTTCCCCCGCACCTTAACAAATAGGATGCAGGTACACTGCCTGGCTGCTGCACGCACAACTGCGATTTAAGAGGTTGGTTGGACCGCCGGGCGGCTGACCAAGTAGTACCAGACAGCCATTAGTACTGTTACGGCTATGGCCAAGGCAACTATATATCCGGCCTTGCGGGCTAGTCTGCTCCTACGTTTGACCTTGCGCTTACGGCGGCGATGGTGGTCGGAGTCGGGGCCGACCGGTTGAATGTTGCCGGCAGGTGTTTGGTTCAGGGGAGGAGATTCGTCATCGGCCATAGCCATAAACCTTGGTCAGCGGCGATAAACGGCCAGTCCGGTTGCCGTCTGGACGATCGCTTCGAGCGTTCGACGAGCCGCGTTCTTACCTGCACTGCCGGGAATGAACAGGATGTCTTC
>JAICLA010000312.1 GCA_025927695.1 Terriglobales bacterium
AACGAAGAGTTCACGAAGACCTTGGGAAATGCGGTGCATCGTCCCACGGTGGTGCCAGTGCCGGCCTTCGCATTAAAGATGCTGCCCGGCGGCATGGGAGAAGAGATGTTCCTGGCCAGCGAACGTGTGGTGCCAGAAGTTTTGCAAAAACGCGGCTTCGGATTCCAGTTCCCTACGCTGGAGCACGCGCTACAACACGCGCTCGCCGACTGAAAACGGCACGAAATGACCCGCGACTGGTTGCCTCCTAAGAAATCCGGACCTTGCTTTTGGTTGCTTGGTTTCGACAAACTTCACATCGCACTCTGCGCGCGCGACTGCCAACAAAATCACGCGGTATTCACTTTGCCATTGCGCGGGAAAACCAAATGCATTCACAATGCGTTCCAAGTAAGACAGATTTCGTAAGTAGATCTTTTCTGCCGACTGTTGCGGCGTGTTACCCACGGTTACTAGCGTCACTTTGAAAGCGGCGCGAAGCGGAGTACACAGACGGAAGCAGAAGGCCGAAGGAGCATTGGGCCGATGGTAAATGAGACGCATCCGTTGCGGGAGTTCTTCACCACGTTGGTGGAACGGCATTATGACAATGTCGGCCTGCATGACGCCGAGATCAGCCACTACGTCGCCAACCTGCTGACCGATTTCTGCGAGACCGACGAACTCTTCAAACTCCGCAATGAAGACGGACGCCCGCTGCATGATGTGGGCGAGATGCTGATGGAAGCTGATCCGGTATACGGTCCGGCCCCGTCATTTGATCGCGAGCGGCAGGTCCGCAAACACATTGGCGATTACGCGCTCTTCTGCACCGGCATGTTCCCGGAGAGCATCAATCACTATCGGTTGCGCAAACAGCGGCTCGAGAACATGATCGACTTTATGAAAGCCGGTAAAGAAAGCTATTACATCGTCTCGCAGTTCGACCTTTTCGAATATGCCAAGGTCGCGCCTCTGTTCGCCAAACTCTCACGCGAATTTGAAGCATGTGTGTATGGACTGAACGTGGTGAAGAACGAGCTGGAAGTGATGCAGCATCCCATCGCGCGGCGGACGAACGACTTCATCATGTGAGCTTATAGAAGCTCAGCACCGCGTCCCCTTGTTTCAATTCCCTGTATCTTTTTAGCGCCCCAAACTCGGCGCCGGGGTCGAAGTGTTTGTCATGCTCGGCGATCACGATGCTGTGGCCGTTGATCAGTTGCGATTGCGCGATAAGTCCTAGCGTCTGCGAGTAAGCTCCGTGATCCTCATAAGGAGGATCGATAAAAACAAAATCGGCAGCAATGGCTTGCGAATCGAGCAGCCGCAGCGCAGGAATGACTTCGCGCTCTTGCAACTCCGCGCCATCTTCTATCTGCAGCGACTGCAAGTTCTCGCGGATGACGCGCGCGGCTTTCTTGTCTGATTCCACAAAATACACTTCACGCGCTCCGCGGCTGATGGCCTCGATGCCCACCGCGCCTGTCCCCGCATAAAGATCGAGCCAGACCGAGTCCGCACAGCGCGGCCCGACCACGTTGAACAGCGTCTCGCGCAGGCGGTCGCTGGTTGGACGCGTAGCCGTGCCGGGCACTGCGGCAAGTTTGCGGCTGCGGAATTGTCCTGCGATCACGCGCATGGGTAGGCAGCACCGAGCAGCTAGCACCGAGCATCAAGTGACTTCTGGTTTTGCTGGTGCGGAGTTCGGTGGAATCTGGATTTTAACGCAATCGCAGTTCGCATTGACTACGACAGTCCGGCTTCTTGATGCTCGATGCTCGGTGCTCGGTGCTTTCCCGCCGAAGCCTTAGCCGCGTCTAATACAATGTAGCTGCATCTAATCAAGAGCGCGCAAAACGATGAAGACTTGGTCCATGCCGTTCGGTAGCTTGTGGGGCACAGAGCTGCGCTTGCACTTTAGCTTCCTGTTCCTGCTGGTGTTCGTGTTCTTTACTGAACCCGGAGTGGACCTGCATCCTGCGCGCGGGCTGGCGCTCGTGCTGTTGATCACCGCCTCTGTTCTGCTGCATGAGGTAGGACACATCATGATGGCGCGGACACGCAACTTTTCTCTGCGCGGCATCATGTTGCTTCCTATCGGTGGCGTACATATGCGCGACGGTTCTGAGATGGACCGCCGGCCGAATCCTGCAGACGAGATGTTCGTCGCGCTTGCCGGCCCGCCGATGAACCTGATCGCCGCGGGTGTGGGCCTGTTTATCGCATATTCCATCAAGCCGGGCATGGTGTTGTGGGGCCAGGGCCAGCCGCTCATTGCCGTCGACAATCTCGTCAAGAGTTTTATCTGGATC
>JAICLA010000287.1 GCA_025927695.1 Terriglobales bacterium
AACCACGTCTAGCCCTTTTCACAATCATCGCCATTACGTCCATCGCCCTTTGGGCACACGCGCAAGACCGCATGAAGATCGACAACCGGCGCTTCATCAAACTGCCCGTGCCCCCAGGCACGCTGACCACGGTTCCCTTCAGCCATGGCGTTCTCGTCGGCGAAACGCTTTACATCTCCGGCACGCTCGGCCTCGATCCTAAGACCGGCAAACCACCAGCTGACGCTGAAGCAGAAGCTCACGCCGTTCTCGACGGTGTGAACGACGTTCTCAAGCAAGCCAACATGACCCCGGACGACCTTGTCTCTGTCACCGTCTATTGCACAGACCTCTCCCAGTATCAGAAGTTCAATGGCGTCTACCGCACCTATTTCAAGAAGGACTTCCCCGCGCGAGCATTCATCGGCGCCGGAAGTCTGCTGTTTGGATCGCGTTTCGAGGTGCAGGCCATCGCGGTACGTAGGTAGAACGCCCGTTTGCGCCTGATTCCGCAAGCGGTTAGACTAGGGCTACCGCAGTCATACGGAGAGATCAGATGTTAGTAGTAATGAAGGCCCAAGCCACCCCAGAACAGGTGCGCGCGGTCTGCGAAAAGGTCGAGAAGCTAGGCTATAAGGCCCACCCCATGCCGGGTGCTCAGCGCACCGCCATCGGCATCACCGGCAACACCGGCACAGTTGAGCCTGGCACGATCGAAGAAATGCCTGGCGTCGGCGAAGTCATCCACGTCAGCAAGCCGTACAAACTGGTCAGCCGTGACGTAAAAGAAGACCAGACCATCATCACCTTCCCCCGACAGGGCAACTGTGAAGAAGCCACCATCGGTGGCGCGGAACTTGGAATCATTGCCGGCCCTTGCGGAATCGAGAGCCGCGAACAGGCACTTGCGATCGGCGAGCGCGTGGCGCGCTCAGGAGCAAAGTTCTTCCGTGGCGGCGCATACAAGCCGCGCACCTCTCCCTACAGCTTCCAAGGCATGGGTGTGGACGGCCTGAAGATCATGGCTGAGGTCCGCGACCGTTTTGGGCTGCGTATCGTCACCGAAGCCGTGGACAGCGAGTCATTGTTCCACGTGGAACAATATGCTGACGTAATCCAGATCGGCGCGCGTAACATGCAGAACTTCTCGCTGCTGAAACGGGCGGGGCGATCCAAGAAACCCGTTCTTCTTAAACGTGGTATGTCGGCAACCCTCGAGGAATTCTTGATGGCTGCTGAATACATCATGAGCGAGGGCAATTACAACGTCATACTTTGTGAGCGCGGCGTGCGCACATTTGCTGATCACACCCGTAACACGTTGGACCTCAGCATTATTCCTGCGGTACAGCGCCTGAGCCACTTGCCAATCCTGGTTGACCCGAGCCACGGCACCGGTAAGCGCAACAAAGTCACGCCGATGGCGCGCGCAGCCGTCGCGGCAGGAGCTGACGGATTGATCATTGAAGTGCACCACGATCCTGACAAGGCCCTCTCGGACGGAAACCAATCTATTTACCCTGATCAGCTTGACGCGCTCATGTCAGAGTGCCGACAGATTGCGACTATCTTGAAGCGCAAAGTGGCTAAGCCGTTGCCGGCAAAGTCCAACGAGCGCGAGATCGCGGCTGCTCGCTAAAGACAAAAGTTTGAATCGAAGACACGCAAAAGCGGCCATGCTCATCATGGCCGTTTTTCTTTTTTTACTTACACTTGCCACGCTGAGTGGCTGTAAGCAGCAATCGCTCGACGAACAGAAGTTCGCCTATCACGAGAATGTTTATGTCGCGAACCGTGGCAGCAACACCGTCAGCGTCATAGATGTCTTCGCGTTCAACGTTATTAAGACAATTCCCGTCGGCAACGCACCGAGTGCGCTGGCGGCCAATCCTAAGAAGAATGAGATTTACGTAGCCAACACCGAATCCAACAACATCAGCGTGATCGATGCGGAGAAGGATTTAGTCGTCTCTACGATCGGTGTGCACCGTGGCCCAGTATCAATCAGTATTTCGGAAGATGGCAAACGCGCTTATGTGGCCAATTCCGGTTCGAATAATCTTTCCGTCATCGATACCCACGCGCGCAAGGTGCTCACGACGATCTCTGTAGGCGTCAGTCCGGGCAAGGCAATGGTGTCGCCCGACGGCGATTCTGTCGTTGTCTCACTGCGCGGCGAGAATGCTGTCGCGATCGTGGATACCTTACGAGCACAGGTGCGCGACAAGATTGCAATTCCCGACTGCGCTCAGCCAGACTCGATAGCAATATTGCCCGATTCGTCGAAAGCATTTGTAGCATGCAGCGGAGGCGCCCAAGTGGCGGCGATCCGCTTGAGAAAGACTGATGCCAAGCAGGAGGACGACCGCCTTCTGACCCTGTTGAGCGTCGGCAAGAGCCCACTGAATCTGGCGTTGAAGCCGGATGGTGGCGAGATATTTGTCAGCAATGCTGACAGCGGCACTTTCTCTGAGATCGCCTCTCAAGCGAACGAAGTCGGCGGAAGCTATCTGGTCGGCGACCACCCTGCACGTGGAGTCGTTGCAAGTGACAATGCGACTCTGTATGTCTCGAATTCCGGTTCGAACACCTTGGCGATCTATGACATTACGGTAAGCAAGTTGTTGGCCGCGATCCATGTCGGCAATCGACCCGAGTCGGTCGCACTCTCGCCTAATGGAAATTATCTCTACGTGGCCGATGTCGATTCAGGCGACGTGACTGTCATCCGCACAGCCGTGCGGTCACTGTTCACGATCATCCCCGTCGGTAAGCAACCGTCCGCAATGGTGACAAAAGCCTTCGCCGTACGAAAATAGCCGTCGCAAGATCAAAGCCAAGTGCTTTTCTTGTAGTTCAGATACGCGTCGCCAAATCTTTCAGTGAGCGCCTTCTCTTCCGCGCGTGCCCGCACAATCTGCATGGGAATGATAAACAGCAAGACCAACAAGACCCATGGACGATTCACATACAGGAGCAGCCCTGCGATCATCATCACTCCGAAGACATACACAGGATGACGGACTTTCACATACGGGCCGCCGGTCACCAGCGCTTTTGCCTGCGGCGTGATGGAGAAGGAATTTCCCAGCGTGACGCGCGCCCAAGTCAGCAGAGCAAAACCGCCGATGAACAGGATCAAACCGAAAATGCGC
>JAICLA010000315.1 GCA_025927695.1 Terriglobales bacterium
CCCGTTGCTGATGTGGTCGATGTTCGCCGCCTGCTTGGCGAGAAGTGCAGGTAGATGAAACGTGGGACGCACTGCCACCATCAGCTCCAGCTTGCGCGTGACTGCTGCCAACGCTGCTGCGGTGGACCACGCGTCGAGCGATGGCGCACGCTCTCCCTTGATGTCATTCAGGTTGAGTTCAGCGATCAGCGTGAGGTCAAAGCCGATCTCTTCGCTGCGTCGCGCGAGGCGGCTCACGTATTCCCAAGTGGCCGCCATGTTCTCGTCCTGCACGTTGCGCAGCCATCCGCCAAAGACCGGGAGCCAGTATCCGTATCTCATGCCGCGGCTCCCTTCTCTTGCTTCTCCTGTTGGGCGAACGCTTGCTGCTCCAGGTAGTCGGCCAGTTTCACGAACGGATCAAAGGCCACGACCTTCGGCCCATCGGCCACGAAATTGGAGAGCGCGTTGATGTCGTAGTAGAAGAGCTGATTGTCGCGCTCGTCGACGATGTACTCGATGCCGCCGACCTCGATGCCGGTCTCCGCCGAGATCTTCTCCACTGCATCGATCACCTCTTGCGGTGGAGTGTAGCCTTCCACCTTCAAGCCGTTCTTGGGCGCATCTGCCGCGCAGATCGTTCGGGTGAGTTCAGCGCCGGATGTGTCCTGGCAAATGTCGCCCGGGCAGAGGTTGAAGGTGTCACCCGTGAGATGGACTTTGATGGCATACAGATATTTGCCGCCGAGCACTTCCACGCGCGTGATGTAATTGCCCTTCGCCGGGATGAACTCTTGCACCAGGCCTGTGCTGTCGATGCCGAGATCGATCTTCCTGTCGCGCACAGCATTGGCAAGTTCTTTCGCGTCATTGAAGCGGATCACGCCCGTGCCACTGCCGCCGATATTCGGTTTCACCACGATGGGATAGCGCAACCCCACTGCAGCCGACAGCGCCTGTTCAGGATGATTGATCACCCGCGACTTCGGATACGGCAGTCCCAGCGATTGCAGCACTTCCAGCTGCTTCGCTTTGGAAGTCTCATGCTGGAACGCGCGGTGCCCGTTGACTACCCGCGTTCCATTCAGCTCAAGGTGGGCGAGATAGTTGAGCGTGTAGAAGATGCCGTGACCGTTGCCACGCGTATACGCGGAAGGGCTCATGCGATTGAAGACCAGCGAATATGCGGCGTCGCCTTTACTCGCGCCGACGTCATAGCGGTGTCGACGTGCATCGACAAGAACATGCGGAGTATTGCGGCGTTCCAATTCCGCGAAAAGAGGCCTGAACCACTCGGGGTGCTCGTAATAGATGGCTATCGGTTTTCTCACTGCATTTGCGGGTGACATCTCTACATCTCCTTTTCGTTTGAACTTCGTTGGATTTTTGCGGCAAAAAGAAAAGGCCGCTCGAGTTGAGCGGCCTTTTGGAAATCTCTTGTTTATCTAGATAAGGCTAGGTAGACAGGTCTCCGTTCCGCTCACACGGGCAGCACATACACATACACATACACATGGCCATCATGTTCATCGAGCAGACGGGGGCATTAGCCTTGTCGGCGTCGGCGGTCTGCGGATTGGCTTTGCGTGAGTTCACGGAATCTGTCTTTACAAGTAGACGACGAATCTACCAGAAGGTTTCACTTTTTTGCAAATGACCCGAATGTCGGCGGAATCTCTTTATGCCGGACAATGGCTGAGCCATCTCCGTTAGTCATAAGAAAAACTAGCGAATTTTTTTCATCCAGATCCAAAAGCTCGCCCTCGAGAAAACCGTTAAGCATAGAGCCGAGTCGTTGGACCTGTCCGGATTTCACTATTACCCGCGACATAACGATCTGTACACCATTGCTGCTGTTTGCTCGAGGCCAGAACCGGCATTGCATGACCAAATCCCCTCCGCTTGTCACGCCCATACCGGCTACATCAAGATGATCAAAACCTGCATCTCGGGCGGATTCATTGAGTAATTCGCCTATGGGCACTTTTTTCAATAGCTGCCCA
>JAICLA010000233.1 GCA_025927695.1 Terriglobales bacterium
CCGCCAATGATGTAAGGAAGCATGCGAAGACAGTGTACCTTCTCATTTGTCATCCTGAGCGGAGGGCGCCAGCCCGGAGTCGAAGGACAATGCATTTGACTTTGACTCTGCGCGCCAGAGGCGCTGCAAGGCTTTTCGGGAAACGGGAAACCGGAAACGGGAAACGATTTGCTATAAATAGACATGCCCACGCCTCCCGCCGCGGAGACACCCGACCTTCCCCACTCACCCTTTGCCGCCTTCCAGCATCGCGATTACAGCCTCTATCAGGTCGCGCGCATGCTCGTAGTTCTCGGCCTGGAGATGCAGTCGGTCGGCGTGGCTTGGCAAGTGTATGAACTCACGCACAGGCCGCTTGATCTGGGATACGTCGGCCTCATCCAGTTCGCGCCGGCGGTGTTGCTTATGCTCATCGTGGGACACACTGCCGACCGCTTCGATCGCCGTATCATCATGCTCTTCTGTTTTAGCGGATACGCCATCTGCGCGACCCTGTTGTTTCTCTACACCACACAAGGTGCGCAGCCGCTTCAGGCGCACCGCATCTTCTTGATCTTGGCGCTCCTCGGCGTGGCGCGTGCCTTCTCCGCGCCAACAAGTCAGGCCATGCTGCCAACACTGGTGCCGGATGTTCATTTTCAAAACGCTGTGGCCTGGAGTTCATCCATCTTTCAGCTCGCGACCATCGCCGGCCCGGCGATCGCGGGAGTGATATATGCGGTCGGGCGCGGTCCTGCGACTATCTATGCGACATCAGCAACTCTTTTCCTCTGCGGCATCGTCCTAGTTGCCTTCATGCACATCCGCCTGGGACGCCTGGAGAAACGCAACATCTCTATGGAGACCATGCTCGCCGGATTCAAATACGTTTGGAAAGAAAAGATCGTGCTCGGCTCCATCTCGCTCGACCTGTTCGCGGTGTTGTTAGGTGGCGCAGTAGCGCTGCTGCCTGTTTATGCAGACCAGATCCTGCACGTAGGCGCGCGCGGACTCGGCGTGATGCGCGCCACGCCGGCCATCGGCGCGGCCATCATGGGCGGCTTGCTTGCGGCGCGTCCGTTGCGGAAGAAGTCAGGCATCATCATGTTCACCTGCGTGGCTATCTTCGGCACCGCGACTATCATCTTCGGCCTCTCGCGCAGCTTTTATCTTTCGCTGGTGATGCTGGCCGCCATCGGCGCCAGTGACATGGTGAGCGTCGTCATCCGCGGCACGCTGGTGCAGATCAACACCCCGCCAGACATGCGCGGACGCGTCTCCGCGGTGAACATGCTCTTCATCGGCACATCCAACGAGTTCGGCGAATTCGAATCGGGAGTTACCGCGCAATGGTTAGGCGCGGTGCGCGCAGTGGTAATCGGCGGAGTGGGAACGTTAGCCGTGGTGGCAACGTGGTTGGGATTGTTCCCCGAGTTGCGGAACGTTTCGGATCTGCGTTCCAAGAACTAATGGTTTTGTTTTCACATCCCGAAGCGCAGCGAGGGAGCCCTACCAATCTGCAACAAAGTCGCACTTGTCATTCTGAGCGCGTTCTTTGCGCGAAGAATCCCTATCACTCTGCAAACCGTTCGCATACACACGACACAAGACCATTGACCACTCGATGCTCGGTGCTAGATGCTAGCTGCTGTGAAACAAACCACCACAGACCTAATCGGCATGCTCGCCGGATCGCTCACCACACTCTCGTTCGTGCCACAGGTGTGGAAGACCTACCGCCGCAAATCAGCCGGCGACTTCTCCTGGCTCTACGTGGTCGCGTACACCACCGGACTCGCGCTCTGGCTATGGTATGGATTGCTCATCGCATCCATGCCTGTGATCCTGGCCAATGCGGTGGCGCTGGTCTTGTTGGTCGCGTTGGTGGGGTTGAAGGTGAAGTACCGCTAACTCCTTTAGATTGCCATATTCTCATATCTAAACATGTTTATTATCAATAACTTGGCGAGATATCTCGTGGCTAACTCTATGATTCCAAACGACCGACATATAAAAAACGAAACTGCGGGATATCTCCCGCGTAATCCTTGGCAAAAAAATCGTCATTCCCGCCGTAAGAATTCACCACTTGATGCTCGGTGCTCATTGCTCACTACTCCCTTCCGTTTGACCGCTTCTCGCAACCCACTGTAAAATAATCAAAGTTTGTCTGTTCTGCACGCTTCCTTCCGGATGCGTCCTGGGTAGAAGGCATCAGTCGCCGCGCCCTTTCAAGAATCAGAGAAGCGCAATTTTAAGAAAGTCGCCGGGCGTTAGCGCCCCGCCGTAGCGCTCGCGCGCGAAGGCGCAGACTAAAGTCGAGGAACTATGTACGCCGTCATTCGCGCAGGTGGAAAACAGTATCGTGTCGCCCCGGGCGACGTGATCAAGCTGGAAAAGTTCACGCCTAAGGGCTCGAACGGCAGCGTTGAATTCGCCGAGGCCGACATTCTGGCGGTCTCGCCCGAAGCGGGCAAGCTGACCACCGGCGGTAAAGGTGCCAGCGTGAGCGGCGAGATCGTGGACGAAGGCCGCAACAAGAAGATCCTTGTCTTCCACTACAAGCGGAAGAAGCAGTTCAAGAAGCTGCAAGGCCATCGCCAGGGATACACCGCCGTACGTATTACCGAGATCTCGCTCGGCGACAAAAAGCTAACCGCGCCTGCAGCGCCCGCGCGCAAGAAGAAGGCGGATGTACTCGGTGACGTGGCCGGCGCAGCCGGATACGCCGCAGGTTTGGCAGTAGGCGCAGCTGAGGTCCTCACCGGCAAAGCCAAGAAACCGGCGAAGAAAAAGTCCGCCGCAAAGAAATCAAGCAAGAAGAAGTAAAAGGTTCTGAAATTCAGCCGTCAGCTAGATGCTAGCGGCTAGATGCTAAAGGCTGGTTTTTACATGGCACATAAAAAAGGTTTAGGAAGTTCAAAGAACGGGCGCGATTCAAACGCGCAGCGGCTAGGCGTTAAAGCATTCGGCGGACAGCTCGTTCCCGGCGGCTCCATAATCGTGCGCCAACGCGGCACGCGGTTGAAGCCGGGCCTCAACGTCGGACGCGGCAAAGATGACACCTTGTTCGCCAAGATCAGCGGCGTGATCGAGTTCCGCGACCGCGGCAAGCTGGGCAAATTCGTATCAATCGTCCCGCAGGAATTGAAGAAGGCGTAAGTTCGGTACGATTTCGATGAGGCGGGGCTTAGGTCCCGCCTTTTATTTTTTGCGGTTCTTTGATTGAGCAGCAAGCGTCTAACCATCAGTCACTTGGTGCTCGGTGCTCGTTGCTAGGTGCTGCCCTTTCATGTTCATCGATGAAGCAACAATTCGCATAGCCGCCGGTGGCGGCGGCAACGGATGCATGGCCTTCCGCAGGGAGAAGTTCGTGCCGCGCGGCGGACCGAGTGGCGGCGATGGTGGCCGCGGTGGCGACATCATCATGGAATCCAGCGAGCGCCACAATACGCTCGTGCACTTCCGCTACAACCCCGAGTACAAAGCGCAGCGTGGACGCCACGGCGAAGGTTCAAACTGCACCGGCAAAGAAGGCGAAAGCATCACGCTGAAGGTCCCCGTCGGAACCATCGTCTACGACGAAGCCACCGGCGCGGTGGTCCATGATTTCTCCCATCCCGACGAACGCGTCATCGTCGCCCGCGGCGGACGCGGCGGACGCGGCAACCAGCACTTCGCTACTCCCACGCACCAAGCACCGCGTGAACACGAGTTAGGCCGTCCCGGTGAAGAGCGGACACTTCGGCTCGAGCTGAAGCTGCTGGCCGATGTCGGGATTGTTGGCTATCCGAACGTAGGCAAGAGCACGCTCATCTCGCGCATCTCCGCGGCGAAGCCGAAGATCGCGGACTATGCCTTCACCACGCTGCAGCCCAATCTCGGCGTTGTGACCATCGGCGAATTGCCTGACCAGGAGAGTTTCGTCGTCGCCGACATCCCCGGATTGATCGAAGGAGCGCATGAAGGCCACGGGCTCGGCATCCAGTTTTTGAAACACATCGAACGCACGCGCTTGCTGCTGCACTTGGTTGATGTAAGCGACGCCAGCGGACGCCCCGATCCGGTAAAGGATTTTGAAGTCATCATGACGGAGCTAGGCAGCTTCGGCGCAGGCCTTGAAGACAAACCGATGATGGTAGTTGCAGCTAAAGTCGATGTCGCAAATCCTGAAAAGCTCGCTAAGCTAAAAAAGTATTGCGAGCAGCGCCGCTATCCGTTCTCGGCGATCTCCGCCGTGACCGGCGAAGGAATCAATAAG
>JAICLA010000055.1 GCA_025927695.1 Terriglobales bacterium
CGCGGCGGAAGTTCACGGAACGGAACCACGTGATCTTGTAGGCGGGGATGGGAGATTTCTGCACTTCGTTGAACCAGAATTCCTCGGCGTCGAGCGATGGGCCCACATCCTTTACCGCCTGCGGCATGATCTTCTGCAGACGATCAAAGTTTTCAGTGTCGAGCCCATTGATCAGTTGGATCTCGCCTTTCTGGAAGCGGAGGAGTTCGATGTCGCGATTGCTTTGGATGTCGAGCCGGACGGTTTGCAGATATGGAAGCTTGTTCTCTTTCTCGTCTTTCTTCCAGTAGTTGGGATTGGCGTTGAAGGTAATGTGGTCGCCGGGTTTGTATTCCGCTACGACGAAGGGACCGAGCACCGCTTTTTCTTTGAGCGGTGATTTGGCGGACATAATGGCTACTTGGTCGAAGATACGGTCGAGGCCCGCGATGGGCGCAGGAAAAGTAATGGTGACGGAAGTCGGCGAAGAGGCTTTTGCGACAACATCGCCGGGGCCGGAGCGGAATGCGTCCGCGATGGACGAGTGGACGGTCGGGGCCATCATCTGCTGAAAGGTGTAAACCACGTCGTCTGCGGTGAAGGGCGTGCCGTCAGAAAATTTGATGCCGGAACGAAGCGTGAACGTGATGGCGGTTCCCATCTTCGCCACTCTCCATGAAGTGGCTAGGCCGGGCTCAAGCTTCTGCGTCTGGCGGTTCATGCGGATGAGGACGCCGCCGGTGAGATAGCGCACGGTCTCGGAGTTTTCGTCCCCGACGAGGTAGGGAGTAAAGGTGCGCGGTTCGCCGTGGATGACGAAGCGCAGTTCGGCGAAGGCGAATGCTTGGACGATAAGAATAAATAGAAGGATGCGAGATGTACGCTTCACGCGTTCTCCTTTTCCGGCAAGACGATCTGAAACGCGCTGACCACGACCACTAACAGTATCAGTGGGGCAAAGCGCCAAGGTTCGACGCTAAGCGCCGAGAAATTCTCAAGTTCGCGGAGCAGGCCGCCGAGTGAGGGCATGGGTTCGTTCACGCCGAGACCGAGCAAGCCGAGATTGGCTTCCGCGATTATGAAGATGGGTATCGAGACCCAGAATTGTGCCAACAAAATCGGCTTCATGTTGGGCAGGACTTGAATCACAAAGAGTCGCCATCCGCGCATGCCTGCAGCTTCAGCTTGAAGAACGAAATCTGAGCGGCGAAGATCGCGAGCAGCTGACGCGAGTACGCGGGCAGTAGCAGCCCACCCGAGGATGCCGAGAATGGAAAAGGTTATGAGCATCGACACTTCGGGTGACGTGTTGAGCGGCATGACGGCGCGCACGGCGATCAGCAAGAAGAGCCAAGGCAGCGAAAGAAAAAGATCGGTGAGCGTCATGGCAGATTTTTCCAGCCATCCGCCGACGTAGCCAGAGACGCCACCAATGAGCGCAGCCAACAACACCGAGATAACGGCTGCTGTGGGCGCGAGGATGAGCGAAACGCGCCCGCCGTAGAGCAGGCGTGAAAAGCGGTCGCGGCCGAGTTCGTCAGTGCCAAGAATAAAACGATGTGATGGAGCGACGTCAGGCGAGTCGCGATACTGCGTCGCGTAACCTGCGGGCGCGAACAGTTCCGCGAAAAGGCAGGAGACGCAGATGAAAAGCAAAACCGCTAGCGCGGCGGCTCGGGCGTATCTCATGCGCGCCTCGCCCAGATATCAGAGATGAGTTCCGCGCTGGAATTCGCGATGAGCGTGAACGCGGTCACGAGCAGCGTGACGTTGACTAGCACGGGAAGGTCGCGACCGAGAGCTGCTTGCCATGCGAGTTGCCCGACACCGGGCGAATCGGCGATTGCTTCTACGGGAATGGCGGCACTGAATGCGAGGCTAACTGTTACGCCGGCAAGAGCGAGCAATTGCGGCGCGACCGGCAGCAGAATGTGGCTGAACAAAACGCGGCTGCGAGAGAGGCCTTTGGCGCGGGCGGCGAGGATGTGTAGTTGATCAAAACTCTTTCCGATCAGGTTTGCGGAGTAGCGATAGACCTTGGGAAAGACAATCAGTACGACCGCATAACGCGCGGGGCTTCCTTCATAGACGAACAACACCACGAGTGCTGCGATGGGAATGCAGAGGAATATTCCGCTGAGAACAGTGGCGAAGACGTCAAAAGGCTTGAATCGGAAGAGTGCATTAACCAGGGCGAGACCGAGCCCCAGAAACCATCCGCCGAGCACGCCGACGATGACTGTTTGAATCGTTACAGGCAGGCGTTCTTTTAGAAGCTCTGTTACCGGCCGCTGCAATATGCGTGAGGTGCCGAGGTCGCCGTGCAGAAGATTGCCGATGTAATGCGCGTAGAAGACGAAGATGTTGCTGTCACTCTGAGCTTGTTCGCGGAGTGCTTGTTGGCTGGCGGCGCTGAAGCGCGGATCGAGGGATTGTTCGTCGAATCCAAAACCAGGAGCGACGCGTACGAGCGTCGCTCCGAGGAATCCTGCCAGCAGGAGCGTGGCGATGAATTGCGCGATCCTGCGAAAGACCTTTTTCAACGGGCCCCACCACTTGGGCGTTGGCCCAAATTGATTTCCTTAGTTGACCAGTGAGGCATTTGCCCCAAAGTCTACCATCGAACCATCCGCCGGCAACATTGCATGATGAGCTTTCTTAGTCACATACATGCTGCGGTCGGCTTCGCAGAGCAGGTGTTCGGCGTCCACGTTGATCTTTTCGTAGTGCGCGTGGCCCACGCTCACGTTCAACAGTTCCTGTCCGGTCACTTCGACGCCTACCGCGATGGCGATCTCTTCGAGAACCGCGATCTTCTGCTGGATGGCGTTAGGCTTGAGGCCGGGGATAATGATGACGAATTCGTCGCCGCCCATACGCGCGACATAGTCGTATTCGCGGCAGGTCTCTTTCAACTTGTCAGCGAAGAGCCGCAAAACGCGGTTTCCTTCAAGGTGGCCGAAGCGGTCGTTCACCTGTTTGAAACCGTCCAAGTCACAGACCATCACGGTCATGCTCTCATCGGTACGCTTGCAACGCGCGATCTCCTGATCAAGGTGGATGAACATGGAACGGGCATTCGGCAGGCCGGTGAGGTAATCCACGGTCGCGGAATCTTCCGCCTGGCGGAACTTCAAGGCGTTCTCAACGGACACCGCGAGCTTTGAGCTGATGGCCATGAGCACACGAAGATCGTCCTGGCTGAAGTCGTCTTTTTCCAAGCGATAGAGAGTCAACACGCCGGCCACACCGTTCAATCCGCTCAAGGGCACAGCCAGCGCCGAGCGCAGCGTGCTGAACTTGGAAGGATCGTTCAAGTACCCGGGCTCGACTGAAGGATTGCCGTTGATGATCGGCTTGGCATGTTGCGCTACCCAACCGGACAAGCCCTGGCCAACCGGAATGCGCAGCGAAGTAAAGAGGCGGAAGTTATCGCCGGTCACGAATTCAGGAATGAGTTCGTTGTCCTGCTTCAGATAGACCGCGATCGCGTCATAGGAAACCATGCGCTTCAGGCGGGCTGAGAATAGTGACAGAGTCTCATTCAAGCTGAGCGAGCTGCCCAGGTCATGGCTGAGTTCGAACAACATCTGCGCTTCTTGGCGAGCTGAGGCGATGGACGAAAGGAAGTCTGCGCCGGCCGGTTTCGCAGCTTGATTGCTGGCTTCGAATCCGGCGGCCGGAGCGGCTCCGCGCTCGACTTTAACGTCGGTGGACAAGCGCGCGTGCGAGATCTCAGAAGCTTTGCTCTGCGCGATCTTTTCAAGTTCACGGTAACGGGCTTTCAGAACATCCACCACTTTGGGGTCAAAGCATTTTCCTGAACGCTCAGTCACGGCGGCCATGGCTTCATCGAGGTCCATTGCGCGGCGATACTGGCGGTCAGAGGCCAGAGCATCAAGGCAATCTACCGCGGCCAGAATGCGCGAACCAATAGGAATCTCTTCGCCCTTCAAGCCGTGCGGATAACCGGTGCCATCCCACTTTTCGTGGTGCGAAAGAACGATCGGCGCCACAGGATACGGGAACTTCACTTGTTCTAGGATCTCAGCACCAACCACCGGATGGATCTTCATCTTCTCGAACTCTTCCGGAGTCAGACGGCCAGGCTTGTTGATGATGTGCTCAGGCACAGCCAGCTTGCCAATGTCATGCAACAGAGCGGCGGCGCGCAGGGCTTCCATCTCATCGTCAGAGATCTTGAGTTCTTTGGCCACTTCCATGGCGTATACGCGAACGCGCTGCAGATGATCGTGAGTGGTGTGGTCCTTTGCTTCAATGGCCAATGCCAGAGCTTCGATTGTGCGCAAGTGGAGTGACGCCATCTCTTCTACGTGGCGTTTCTCATCTTCCAACTTGCCCAGGTACAAGCGATACGAACGATAGATAACGTAGACGGAAGGCAGAACGAGCAGCGAGGTCACCCATCCGATATGCTGGTTCAAGAAGCCGACGAAGCCGGCGATGCCTGCGCCCAACAGGTAATAAGGGAAAGACCAGAAGTAGCATTCTTTCCAAATGATGCGGAGGGCCTTGCCTTCTGTGAGCGAGATGATCACCGCTACCGGAAAGGTGTTGCCGAAGAAATACGCGACGGCCGCGAAGATCAGCGCGCCAGGGGCGTGCATGTAAGCAGAAAGCGTGTGGTAAACCCAATATGACAGAGCGACAGCCGTGGCCATGGAGCAGATGTTGAAGATCACATGGACCATCTTGGGACGAGTGCGCGGATTCCAGAAGATCTGGACCATCGCTGCCAAACCGCCGACGATCAACGCCTGCGTGAGACCGAGTTCCTGAATGCTTAAAAGCACAAACAGGAAGTTGACTGACATGTTGCCGCTCACGCCAGGCAGAGAAACTTTCAATCCGGAAGCGAGAAGGGCGATCGCCAGATAAGCAATGAACTGCGCTAGGTGCGCGGTGTTCCATTGCACGATGCCCATGCCGATCGATACTGCACCGAGCACGCCCATCATTAATATGAAGGCCCGTGATTTCATCGAAATACTAGCCATTGCAAGAATCCTCGCCTAGGGAAGTAGCACGGCTCCTTCCAAAGGCCCTGGGAACCACAAGAATCTCACGTAAATCTCTGATTCCATTCAGTTAATTGATTACTATGCGGGTACCCGCAGACGGCATGAAGCATAGCGCCGAATGACAAGTTGTCCTAGTTACTTCGGTTTCAAATCACGGTGTAAGTGGCGTGTTTTGTTTTGAGTGCGGATGGTGGTGATTTTCAGGCTCTAAGTGATTGATTCTATTGATGTGGATAACTTGGGCGAAAAGACAGGTTGTCACGATGGGCTGTCCATAAGAATGTCCGAAGTCACGAAAATCAGTGACTTAGCCGTGTGGGCAGATTGGCAATGCAACTGCAATAGAACGCGTGAGACCACTGTTTCGTTCAGCGGTGACCGAAACATTTTTTGTTCCCGGTCTTGTTGTGACCGGTCTTGAAAAAGATCGGCGGATGAAGTGAGGTTTAAGTAACAAGGGCTATGGCTGAGCCGCGTCGAAAGGCGTGAGCAAAGCTGCTCGTTGCGAACCCATAAGCGCGAGTGCGTTCTTTGACGGTTTTGATGTAGCGGATGTGTGGTCAACGTTTAAGCGCGAAGTGAATTCGCTTGCGAAACCACGTGTCCGGTCAACGTCTCAAGATCGATCGAGTTCCCAACGACTCGGTCGTCCCCTGGGCCTTGCGCAAGAATCCTCAATTTTTGCGGCCCGGGGGATTTTTTTTGCTTTGTGAGAGATGAAAACCGAACACGGAAAAGGCGGAAAGAACTGATAAAAGACGATCAAGCTCCTTTTGTTGGAATGCTTCTTGCGGGAGAAGGAGAAGAAGATCGGAAGTAACAGTTAGACTGTGACGGGTGTGGCCACCCAGCCTTCTTTGCGCAGTTGGCCTTCGATCCAGTCTTCGAGGGTGTCAGAGTTTTCAATGGACGCGAACTTGATGCCGGCGCGGCCGGCCGCGTCGATCCATCCCATCTTGCCGAGAGCTTTGATGATGATGTCGCGATTAGGAAGGTGGAATTGAATCTTCACGTCCGCGGCGCCATAGATCTTCATGGGAAGACCGGAGACGCCGATACCACCCATGCTGACGTTGAGCGCCTGCACTTCGAATTTTTGGCCTTCGATCTCGATCAACGCAGGCACTTCGAGAACTGCGCGGAAGCAATTCTTCTGCTCGAGGCTGAGCTTGCCCAACGGACGTGGAGATTCAGCTGATTCGCTGCCCGCCTCGGGTCCCTCCATGGAATAGGCTTTCAACTTGCGAGAAAGCGTACGACGCGAAATACCCAGTTGGTCCGCGGCTTTGCCTTGATCGCCGCCGTGGCGGGTGAGCGCCTGCTTGATCATGCGGCGCTCCATCTCGTCGAGATCGCCGCTGGGCACTTCTTCTGCGCCGGATGGGGCTACGCCGCCGGCGATGGGGATCTTGTAAACCGAACCTTTAACCTCGGGCGGAAGCAAGTCAGGACCGATCACGGTGGTGTCGAGGTCAGACATGACGGCGGCGTTGATAACAACGTTGCGGAGCTCACGCACATTGCCGGGCCACGAATATGACTTCAACATCTTCATGGCTTCGGGTGAGAACTGCGCAGACATGTTCTGCTTGTTGAGAAAGAATGCGGCCAAGGCTTCGATGTCTTCTGCGCGGTCACGCAGCGGAGGAACGCGGAGTTGGATCTGTCCGAGACGATGGAAGAGGTCACGGCGGAAGCGCCCGGCGGCGACTTCTTGTTCGAGGTCGCGATTGGTTGCGGCGATCAACCGAACATTGACTTGGATCTTTTTGTTTCCTCCGAGGCGGAAGTACGAGACGCCATCGAGCACGCGAAGGAGCTTCACCTGCACGCGCGTGTCGAGTTCGCCGACTTCGTCGAGGAACAGCGAGCCGCCGTCTGCGAGTTCGAAGAAGCCTTTCTTGGTATTGTCGGCGCCGCTGAATGCCCCCTTCTCGTATCCGAAGAGTTCGCTCTCGATCAGGTGCTCAGGGAAGGCGGCGCAGTTCACGTCGATCCACGGCTTGTCATTGCGGAGCGAGAAACTGTGAATAGCGCGCGCGACCAACTCCTTGCCGCTGCCCGTTTCGCCGGTGATGAGCACGGCGGTGGGATGCGGCGCGACACGGTGGATCATACTCAAAAGCTTGAGGCTGGCCTCGCTTTTGAATATGGCCGGAACGCCGTCTGCCAACGTTATGTCTGGAGTCAGTACTGCCATAGTTACCGTTTGAAGCGAACTTCTCCCCTGCGTAAACCACGCACTTCGGGCTTCTAGCTCACAGAATATAGCAAGTCTAGTGCGGGCTCAATCAAATGCGTGCCAAGTGCCATTTTTGCAACGATTACTAAGGGAACTGACCGATGTGGGGACTTTTTTCGGCACCCGGATGTTGTTATGGGTGGGGCGCTGGACCTAACGATTTTCTGAAACCTTAGCCCTTGAGTTAGACTCTTTTCAACATGCAACGGCTACGTGCAATCTTGGTTCTTTTGGCGGTGACGTTCGTTTCATCGTCGCCGGCTTGGGCGCTGGTAGTAGCCGACCATAGTTGCTGCGCGACGGCGAATGTGGCTGAGCAAGCAAAGCCGCAGTCTTCAGTAGCTGGAAAGCATGCTCATTGCTCGGCGATGGCTGCGAAAATCGCAGCTGGGACGCCGAGCTCAGGCCAGATCACAGCGGCGCATGCGTGCAGTTCCTGCGCCTTGAGCGTGTTAACCCGTCCGCAGGGCTCGGCTGGCGTAGACGCGCAGGCCACGATTGCGAGAATCCCAGCGGTGGTGAAGCAATCTGCGGAGCCGCTGGCCGTCGTCTCCCGCGAACGTACGCTTCAAGAGGAACGCGGCCCTCCTTCCTTCATCAGCTAAGAGCATTGCTCCCCTTCTGAATTTCAAACTTTGAAAAAACTTTGGCGCCCGTGTGCGCCTTGAGGAACTGCATTTTGAGAAAGCTATTTTTAGTGTTCTTCGCAATGGTGATGTGTGTGTCTGCGCAGGCAGATATTTTTGGATCGGTCCGTGGAACGGTTCATGATCCGCAACATCGTCCGCTGGTAGGCGCGGAAGTAACGCTGACTGCAGTGGATGTAGATTGGAAGCAATCCACCGTCACCGACCAGAACGGCGAATTCTCATTCGCGAATGTGCCGCTGGGAAAGTACAACGTGGCAGCGACAGATACGGGATTCGCAACGCAATCGGAACATATCTCAGTTGCGTCAGGAACGACACCGGTGGTACACATCGCGCTGGCAGTGGCGGCCGTGCAGCAAGAGGTCGGGGTGAGCGCGGATGCTTCGGAGATCGATACTCAGTCTTCGTCATCGCGGACGACCATCAACAGCGAAGAGATCGCGCGTACGGCAGGAGCTCAAGACGCAAACAGCTTAAGCATGATCACGGACTACGTGCCCGGCGCGACCATGGTGCATGACCAGTTGCACATCCGCGGCGGACATCAAGTCACGTGGTTGATCGACGGCGTGCCGGTGCCGAACACTAACATCGCCAGCAACGTGGGGCCGCAATTCGATCCGAAAAACATTGAAGAGATTGAAGTACAGCGCGGCGGGTATTCTTCGCAATACGGTGACCGCACTTATGGCGTTTTCAACGTGGTCACGCGGTCAGGATTCGAGCGCAACCGGCAAGCCGAGATCGTTGCCAGCTATGGCGAGCACAACACAACGGACGACGAGATCAGCTTCGGCGATCACACACAGAAGTTCGCTTACTTCGGAAGTGTGGGTGGCAACCGTACTGATCTTGGACTGGAGACACCGGAACCGGATGTTTATCACGACCAGAACGGCGCCATCAATGGATTCACTTCACTGATCTACAATCCGCGCAGCTCTGACCAAGTGCGATTCGTAGCGGCGGCGCGCAATGACCACTTTCAGATCCCCAATACTTTAGCCGATCAGCAGGCCGGTGTACGTGACAGCGAGAACGAGCGCGACGTATTCACTAATTTCACATGGTTGCATACTGCGGCAAGAGGATTGGTCTTCACCTTCTCCCCTTTTTTCCACTACAACCGATCGCGATATGACGGCGGCCCGAATGATTTTCCGCTTATCACCAATGAAGAGCACGCTTCGAACTACTACGGCGGCGTGGCTGACTTGCAGTGGCAGACCACACGAAATACCGCGCGAGGCGGGCTGCAAGTGTTTGGGCAGAATGACAATCTTGTCTTCGCACTGACTGCTACGGATGGTTCAGGACTGGCGTTGAATCAAAAAGACACTCCGAAAGGCTCTGTTACTGCGCTTTACGCTGAAGATCAACTACGGCTGACGCAGTGGTTCACTGTGAACGGCGGCGTGCGTGTCACGCACTACTCGGCGGACATTGATGAGACCGCTGTCGATCCTCGGATCGGTGGAGCGCTCACAGTGCCAAAGGTCCACGCGGTGTTGCGTGCGTTCTATGGCCGCTATTACCAAGCGCCGCCACTAACTACCGTGAGCGGACCGGTGGAACAATTTGCGATATCGCAAGGCGTGGGCTTTCTGCCGCTAGCGGGCGAACGCGATGAGCAGTACGAATTCGGTGTGGCGGTGCCGCTGCGCGGCTGGACGTTCGATTTCTCGCGCTTTGTGACGCACGCGAAGAATTTCTTTGATCATGACGTGCTAGGCGATTCGAATATCTTCCTGCCGTTGACCATTGATAGGGCGCGCATTCACGGGGTGGAAGCGTTGGTGAAATCGCCGCGATTGTTCGGGCGCCTCAGCGCACACCTGGCGTTCTCGCGACAATATGTTGAGGGGCGCGGCGGCGTGAGCGGCGGATTGACTGACTTCTCTCCGCCAGCCAACGATGATTACTTCTTTCTGGACCATGACCAGCGCGACACCCTGAGCACCGGGCTTTACACAGACTTGCCGTGGCATGCGTGGTTGTCCGGCAATCTGAACTATGGATCGGGCTTTCTCGACGGCGACGGGCCGGACCATCTTCCGACACATACGACCGTGGACTTCGCGGTTGGGAAAAGCTTTGGCGAGAATTGGTCAGCGCAACTCTCGGCTACAAATATCGGTGACAAGCAGTTTCTCTTGGATAACAGCAATACTTTCGGAGGGACGCATTTTGCTGATCCGCGAAGGATTCAGGTGCAGGTGAAATACCGGTTTCATTACTAGTGTTTGGTGATTACGATTTTCGGCTGCTCGGCCTTTTGGTTGGCGAGGATAGCGTTTTGATATTCCTGTAACCGCTGGCGGAAGTCTTTTACGTCTTCGGGGTCGGCGTGGGCTAGAGCCTGGGTCTCGGCTTTCACGGCTTCTTCGAATTTGCCGTTGACTGAATAGGCTTTGGCGAGCGTGTCGAGTCGGGCGGCGTCGGGTTCATCTTTGTTTGAGTCGACTGCTTTGTGCGCGTACTCGAGGGCGGCGGCTGGATTGAAGACAGTCGGGTCCTTGCTGGTGGCGTAGAGCCAGGCGACTGCGTTGTCGCCGTCGGGGTCGCCGTGTTCCGAGCCGCGCAGGTAATAAGAGATGGCTTTCTTCTCGTCTTTGGGCCAGCCATAGGCGCCATTCTGATAGATGTTGCCGATGGCAATCTCGCCGCGGGGATCGCCAAGAGCGATGGTGTGTTCGAAGGAATCGACCGCGCCGGCAGTGTGCATCAGCCGGTCTTGCATGATGCCGAGGTCATACCAATATTCCGCATCTTTGGGCCTGTACACTACTAGATCTTTGAACCATCGTTCTGACTCTTGATAGTGGCCTTCGGATAGCGCACCGTAAGCCCAATAGGCTTCGGCTTGGCCGCGGCTTCGAGAAAAGTTCAGATGCGGACGTCCGATTGTGGCTCCCCACAATCCAAAAACAAAAAAGATCATGAGCGCGAGGAATGACAGTTTGCGGAAAGGTGTGTCAACGCTAGCGAACCCAATGAGAATGCCGAGTATCGCGCCGCTTCCATGGGCAATGTTGGCGACGGGCAAGACATTGATCGCCGTGAGCACGATGCACAGGAAAAACCACCCGATAAATATCTGCACAGTGCGCTTGTCAATCACATCACTGAATCTGGGATCGTGATATCCGAGCACCCAGATAACGCCGAACAGTCCGTAAACGACGCCGGAGAGTCCGATGCCGCCTTCGAGAAAAGCGAACTCGAACGCAGCGGAACCGATGCCTAGCATGACCACCATCAGCGCTGTGCGGAAGTGCCCGAAGGTCTCTTCAAGGACCGTGCCCAAAACCCAGAACCAATAAATATTGAAGAGAAGATGCATGATGTCGCCGTGCAACAGCATGCAAGTGAGGAGCCGCCAATATTCGCCCTGCCGGATCATTGGCGTTTCAAACAGCGGCTCGACGTTGCCGTGTCCCCAGTAGGCAATGGTCACGCCGATAGCAAGGAGAGACGTGCCGCCAATGACGGGGAAACGCGGGAATTCGGAATAACTGGGCGGGAGCCGCATGGATTTCTTCCGCTTACTTCTCTTCGATCATAGCGATGTTGGCTTCCAGTACGGTCTGCGATTCAAAGGCGACGTGGCGGCCGTCGGGCGAGATGGCGAAGTGGTTCTGCGAGCTCTGTACCGGGTCGATCCAGTAGGAGTGGTTCATGGGGATGATGGCGGAGGTCTGTTGAAGCCCCTGGCCGTTCCATTGGACTTTCCAGAGAACGCCTCTCAGGTCTCCTTTGCCCTGGACGAAATAGAGCTCGTCACCGGGGCCGGACGCGACCCACCAGTCCACCCATCCGCGGAAAACCTGGCGTGGCGGATGGGTAAAGTCTGTGACCCAGACGCCGGCGTCGGGATCGCCTGCGTGCGCGGGCGTGGTCACATAGGCGACGAAGCGCTGGTCCGGCGACCAGCGAATCGGCGACAAGCCCCAAATATTGTTTATGGTGCCGAGGGTTTGCGACGTACCGGTGCGGGGATCGAATGCACCTGCGTGATTCCCGCTGCGAAAAAGAATGCGCCCGTCGCGGCCTACGTCGAAGAAGCGGTACGGCGCCTCTTTCATCAATGTTTGCGGCGCACCTCCAGAGATAGACACGGTGCGGTATTCATCATTCGGACGGCCGTGCGTCAAAGCTTCAGCCTCGTAGATCAAACTTTGACTGTCAGGCTGCCAGGCGGGAAAGATATCGATGCGGTCATCGCGAACTAATTGCACGGGATGGGAACCGTCGGCGTTCGCGATCCAGATGGCCTCCGCCTCCGCACCTTTCAGATTGGAGAAGTAAGCGAGCAGCTTCCCATCGGGTGAGTAGACGGGCGCAACCTGATTACGGGCAGGGTCCGAGGTGAGCAGCTTGGTTGAAGGCGCGCCGGCGATCTCGAGCTGCGCGATGTTCATGTTCGACCGCCAGGTAGAAAAGAAAATCTTTTTCCCGTCCGCGGAAACGTCTAGCTCAGCATCGTCGCCCTGGCCGGAGGTGATCTGTTCCAAGTGGCCTCCGCCGGCTGACACTTTCCAGATGTTCATGGTGCCGCCACGGCTTGAAGAGAAGTAAATAGATTTACTGTCGCTCGACCATGCCGGAGAAAGCGCAAGAGCATCGTCATCGGTCAAAATGCGCACTTTGCCGGTGGCCACATCTGCCACGCACAGTTCCCCATAAGGGCCGTTGACACGTGAGGCGAAGGCGACCTGCTTTCCATCGGGAGAGAAGCGGGGCTGGGTGTCACGATATTCCACCGATTGCACGCGGTCGCTGTGAGCGAGCAGGCGCGCATTCTCCCCGGAGGCCCCGGACACCCAGAGCGCCTTGTCTGCTCCATTCTCATAGACCAGCAAGCGGCCGTCAGGAGACCAGGAGGGATCGGTGGCATTAAGTACGATCCGCCGAGAGGCTCCGCCAAGCGCGGGGACTTCCCAGATGTCCCAGACGCCACCGTCATTCAGCCGGGCATAAGCCAGCGTGGCGCCGTCTGGCGACCATGAGGGGCGAACTTTGAGGTTGGCATCATTGGTGACTTGAACGAGACTGCCACCCCCGGTCAGCGCCACATATATGTTGGAGTGCCCGTCACGTTCGGAGACGAACGCGACGGAGCGTCCATCCGGAGACACCGCGGGTTGTGACTGCACGCCGGCAAAATTGGTGATAGCGGTGAAGTGCCGGGTGACTGGCGAAGCCGGGGCCACCAGTTTCCATGTGAGCAATCCGGCGACGATCGCGGCCGATGCTATGGCAGCGATCCAAGGCAAAATACGGCGGGCACGCGGATGAACGATGCCGGCATTGGAGAATGAATCTTGAGCGCCGGAAAGAACTTCTTCGATGGAGATGCGAGCGTCGCCGATATCGCGGAGCCGCTGGCGTGGGTCTTTTTGCAGGCAGCGTTTAAGCAACACGCGGATGTGTGACGGCGTGTTGGATGGAAGCTTTGTCCAATCGGGTTCGGTTTTGATGACTTCCGCAAGAATGTCTGTGACTGTCTCTCCGGCGAAGGCCATCTTTCCGGTAAGCATTTCAAAAAGCACGCAGCTGAAGGCCCAGATATCAGCACGGCGATCGACCGCGCGGCCTTTGGCTTGTTCGGGCGCCATGTAGGCCGCGGTGCCGAGAATGAAACCGGCCTTGGTGGCCATGGCGGTGAGTGTGGGAGAACTGCTCACATCTTTCGAGATGAGATCAGGCGTGAGGGCTTTGGCTAGCCCGAAATCAAGAAGCTTTACCGTACCGTCTGGAGTTACCTTGATGTTTGCCGGTTTCAGGTCGCGGTGAATCACACCGCGCTCGTGCGCATACTCCAAAGCCTCACATATCTGCTTCGCGATGGGCAACGCTTCATCAATCGCGAGGGGACCGCCAGCAATCAGTTCAGCCAGCGTTGGGCCTTCAACCAATTCCATGACAAGAGCTGCGGAGGAGTCTTCGAATCCGTAGATGGCGCCAATGTTGGCATGATTTAGA
>JAICLA010000293.1 GCA_025927695.1 Terriglobales bacterium
AATCCATTCACTCTGAGCTCGCGCCCGGCAGCCTCGAAAAACTGGAAAAAGAAGGTATCCAGTACAAGAGCAGCTTCGACCTTCCCGCTGGCGAATACACTGTCCACTTCGTTGTCCGTGACAACGCCACCGGACGCACTGGCAGCGTCATCAGCCACCTTAAAGTCGGCTAGGACTGATACATCAGCCTGAATCGCCCACACTGGCCGCATCATCTAATCCTTCAGATTTGACTCCCTGCGGTAAACCAGCCACACTGAGTCATCTCCCCGGCGTCAAATGGACGTTGGGGTCCGGATTCCGGATGCTCGGGATTACGGATTTGTTCTTTGACAATCGACCTGCCACAAGGTCGATTCCATTTTCCCGCCGCTTACCGCGTCAGGAAAAAGTTGGGGGTGTCACGGCTTCGACGGAATTGCTTGCGGCAAAGAGGCATGCCAGGGTGCACACACCTGTGATCGAGTGCAAAACGATAATTGCCAATCAAAACATGGCATACGCTGCTTAATTAGTTAAGTAGCCGTCCTCCGCGGCCACGCCTGCGGGCTGTGGAAGGACGTCATCTAGTGGGCTGGTCTTTTGCTCTAAGCCAGGGGGCAGAGGACGAGATCAACGGGCTAGCTGCCAGCGTTTCTTGTTCGTTCTGAGCGCGCGGCAGCGAACGTTGCCGGTGAAGGCCGGTAGCATGAACGAAATAAGCATGTAGTTCTCTTTGCTAGTATCAGTTTCGGACGCGGGTTCAACTCCCGCCACCTCCACCAAAATTTTCTACTCGTTATCTAGACGCAGGATGCAGCGGCAGCGAGAAGGCTGCTTCGCGCCGCGACAAGATCTCACCGTACCCGACAACCTTCGACCCTTCACGCACTGTGAATGTTGCGCCGGGCTCGACTTCCGTGTACGGATTCTCGGGCGCGAACAGCAATGCCAATTCTACTTCTGCTGTTTGACCTGGTTCCATCTTTTCGGGTCCCCCTTACAAACACTACACCGAGATAATTCTCGGTAATGCGGTTGCCGTCCATGATGGCAACTCGCTGAGTTTGCGGCCCAATGACAATATGTGGCCGATATTGTCCAGTCTTCAGATTCCAGCGTCCACGAGACAACTCGGCCAACAAAGAGACTCGTGCTCTAACGACTGGAATGGAATGGGGCATGATCAATTTCCATCTATTTATTCTTTTTCGTTATCTTTCTTCGCTCCGCCTTCGCTTTGTAGAGCCTCTCATCCGCCGCCGCGTGGGCCTTTTCGTGCGTCTTAAAGCTCTTAGCTTCCACTGCGCCAGCAGTAACGCTGATCCCTCTGCCTAGCGCGATCACCTCAGCCTGGATGCGTTTAATCACCAGCTTCGCACCGGGAGCGGCGGTCTCAGGAAGAAGAATGGCGAATTCATCTCCGCCGATGCGGAAACATTTGTCCACTGTCCGCAACGAACGTGCCAGCACCCGTCCCACTTCCTTTAATGCTTGATCCCCCGCCGGATGTCCCTCAGAATCATTCAGCGCCTTGAACCCATCCAGGTCGAACAGCGCAATGCTCAACGCATGCTTGTATCGCTTCGCGCGTTTAAATTCCAGTTCTAACTCTGTATCGTAGGCCCTGCGGTTCCACAGTCCCGTCAGCGGATCATGCAGACTAGCATGCTGCGCCTCTGAGAACTTATCCGCATTCGCCATCGACGAGCCGATAACGCTCGCCAGCAACGCCAGCGTTCCCATATCGCTGTCATTAAAATGCTTCTTCTCGTTCGAGACGACAGCCAGCACGCCGATCGCTTTGTCTTGATGAAATAAGGGTACGCACACCAACGACGCGGCGCCCACGCGCTTACAGGTGGCAGCATCCACTTGCGGATCATTCTCCGTGTCATCAGAAGTGAGCGGAAGCTGCATCTCCATGCATCGGCCGGAAAGGGTGCTCTTCTTCGGCAGACGCAATCCGACGGCGGGCGCGGCCGTTCCACACGCCTTCAGGCAGACCATGTGATCGCCGTCTTCCAGCTCGACCGCCGCACCGGTAGCCTTAGTCAGCGTCATGGCGCGCTCCGCCACAAGCGCGCACATCGCGTCACGGTCAAGTCCCGCGGACACGATCTCATTGAGCAGGCCAATGACCCCTACAAGTTGGTAGTGAACGCCTGTGGTGGACACGGTGAGAGAACTTGTACCACACCTGCATCCACGCTCAAACGCAAATCGGCAGCTAGCTCTCCGCCTTCAGCATCTCGCACAGCTTGCGCACGTCATCAGCATTCACGTCACTGACAGCCACATAGCGCAGCCCATCTTCCGACCAACTCTGCACCTGAAATCCATTGTGCTTTTCCGGCGAAGTCCTCTCTCCCAGCGCCGCAGTCTCGCCATGGTCACGGAACATGAACACCGATATCTTATGTTTCCGGATCCCGAATATCAGCTGCGCCGCTGGTTCCTGCTGGAAGTAAACAAACTTCCCGCCGATCAGCGTATACGGCGTGTTCTCCAGGTTGGGAATATCAACACTGAACGGCACCTTGCCGTTGAACCACGGCTTCACATTGTGCGAATCATTCGAGAGCACATCCGCCGGATTCGCCGAAGCCATCGTCGCCACATGCTGATCCACCAGTTGTGCCACCAGCGCATTCTGAGTGCGTTCACGATTCCCCGCCTGACCAACAACAAACGCGATCACTAAAGCTGCGGCCACACCCGCAAGCGCCGGCCACCACGCCCAATTTCCCCTCTGTTGCCGCCCGACCCGCTTCGCGATCTTCGCCTGCAACTCCGCCGACGGCTCAAACCTCATCCCC
Source organism: Terriglobales bacterium (assembly GCA_025927695.1). GTDB lineage: Bacteria > Acidobacteriota > Terriglobia > Terriglobales > Acidobacteriaceae > JAICLA01. The sequence continues at coordinate 2,799 of JAICLA010000293.1, forward strand.
GCCGCTCGCGTCTCCGCCTTCAGCCGCTGCCGCGCAACCGTCTCCGCCGCGCAAGCTCGACACTCGCGCAAGTGGCTCTCGAATTCGCGCACTTCGGCCTGCGACAATTCGTCATCAACAAACGCGTCCACTTTGTCTTGCCAGAAATCGCAATCCATATTCATTCCGTTCAGCGCCTCGCCATCATCGGCGTATTTGCGCCTCAGCCAGCATTCCGCGTAGCAA
>JAICLA010000130.1 GCA_025927695.1 Terriglobales bacterium
CCGATCCGAACGCGCAACACAACATCATTACGCCGGCGAAAAAGCGCGAATATGACCTACGCATCCTTGCGTGGTTGCAGCAAGAGGCCAAGTTCTATCAGTATCAGCCGCGTACCGCGGGTTTTTGGACGCCCTAGGCGGAAGAAGGGGCGTGATAAAATCAGTGGGTTGTCCTGCTGTATCCCACCTCAAGCCGACGTAGCTCAGCTGGTAGAGCAACTGATTCGTAATCAGTAGGTCAGCGGTTCAAATCCGCTCGTCGGCTCCAGACTTCCGGAAAAGCGTGGTCTGTGCGCGTTGAAATAAGGGGCTAACCCGATTCTCCTTTGCGCGTCCAAGAGTCAGAATATCTGGGAAACCCAACGGAAACGCGGCAGTATAATCCCCTATCCACTGAAATGTCTGAGATCGAAGTAAATCCTGGCAAGCCGAAGGACTCTTTGGCAGGAGCGACCACGCGGGTCATCCCGCAAGGCACGTCGCCCGCCGAGGCACAGAGTTCGCGCGCGCGGTGGGGCGTGCTGGCTGCATGTGTGGGTGCAATCGTCGTGGTGGGCGGGCTGTTTTTTGCGATGTCTGGCTCCGCCAGCCAAGCGCGGCAAAATGGCGCGGAATCCACTGCGGTCGTCCGCCGTACCGATTTCGTACACCGCCTTCGCGTGAACGGGACAGTGGAAGCGGTCTCTTACCAGCCCATCGCAGCCCCGCGCTTAAGCGGACAGAATTCAGGCACGTTACTGATAACGAAACTCGCAACCAGCGGAAGCAAAGTGAAGAAAGGCGATCTGCTGGTGGAGTTCGACCGCCAGGCTCAGATCAAGAACGCGCTGGATCGCCAAGCTGATTACGTTGACTTCGTGCAGCAGATCAACAAGATGAAAGCGGACCAGGCGACGGCCGAAGCGGTCGACCTGACCGCGCTGAAACAGGCGGAGAACGCGCAGGCGTCAGCGACGTTGGAGTTGAAGCGCAATGAGATCGTCTCGCGCATCGACCAGGAAAAGAACCAGGAGAATTTTGAAGCAGCCAAAGCGACGTTCGAGCAATTGAAAACGACCTTCGCTCTCAAGCGCAAATCAGCACAAGCAGACTTGAAGTCGTTGGAGATCCAGCGTGACCGCGCGAAGGCCGCAATGGATTACGCGCAGAAGAACACTGAGCGGCTCGCTATCCACTCTCCTATCGATGGGATCGTGGTGCTGAACACCATTTGGAAGGGCGGCCAGATGGGAGAAGTGCAAGAGGGTGACGAGATCCGGCCGGGCGTGCCTTTCATGCAAGTTGTCAACGCGGGCGCCATGCAAGTTCGCGCGCGCGTGAACCAGGCAGACGTGCAGAACCTTGCTGTGGGCGATCCGATCAGCGTAGGGCTGGATGCGTATCCGGAACTGCAGTTCGGCGGCAAGATCGAGCGCATAGCCGCTATTGGCGTGACCAGCGGGTTGAACGATAAGGTACGGACGTTCCAAGTCTTGTTTTCGATCGATGGCACGGACCCCAAGCTGATGCCGGATCTCTCCGCCGCTGTGGACGTGCAACTCTCCAAGCACAACAACGTTCTGGTGGTGCCGCGTGACAGCTTGATCACCGAAGGTGGCGATACGTATGTCATGGCCGGTAATGTGGGCGGATATTCCAAGACAAAAGTAAAAGTGGGCGAGGTCAACGACGTGGATGCGGTGATCGAGTCGGGCTTGAATGAAGGCACACACGTGCTGCGGAATGGGTCGCTGTGAAGAAGCTATTGAGCAATCGTGGAGCGGTAATCACCGGCGTGATCGCGGTGCTGATAGTCGGCGGATTTTTTGCCGCCCGCGCGGTCAATGCCAAAGCCACGACTGTGCCCACGGGATTGGTGACCCGAGGGGACTTTGTTGAGTATCTGACGATACGAGGTGAGATCAAGGCGCGTTATTCCAAAGTGCTGACCGCACCTTCAGGCTCGGGCGACCTGCAGATCGTGAAGTTGGTGCATACCGGAACGATCGTAAAGAAGGATGATGTCATCCTGCAGTTCGATCCAACCAACCTACAGCGCACACTCGAACAGAAGCAGACGGACCTACGATCAGCGGAAGCGGAGATCCAGCGACAAAAAGCCGAAGGCCACATGACCGAAGAACAAAATGTGACCGACTCCGTTAGCGCGCAATATGACGTGGACCGCGCCAAGCTCGAGACCAACAAGCAAGAGATACTCTCCGAAATCGACGGGGCCAAGAATCGGCTCACTCTTTCTGATACGCAGCAAAAACTTTCTGAGGCACAACAGAAGGTGAAGTCCGGGCAGGCCGGCCTTGCGGCTGACGTGGAGATGAAGAAAAAGAAGAAAGAGAAGGCGGAGTTCGATGTAAATCTCGCGCAGCGCCAGATAGCGGCGCTGACGGTGAAGTCTCCGGTGGACGGGATGGTGACGGTGCTGCCGAACTTCCGCGCCGTGATGTGGGGGCAAGCGCCTCCCGACTTCAAAGAAGGTGACCGCGCATGGTCAGGCGCGGCTGTGGCAGAGATCCCCGATCTCAGTCAGATCCGATTTGAGGCACGCATCGATGAAGCTGACCGCGGCCGGCTGAAGGCGCAGCAGAACGCCATCGTCCACATTGACGCCGTGCCGGACAAGGATTTCACGGCAACCATCAGCGATATCAGCACGCTTGCCAAGCTGGATTTCAGCGGATGGCCGCCGACGAAGAATTTTTCCATCGATATTTCGATCGATAAGAATGATCCGCGCATACGTCCGGGAATGGGCGCCAACAGCCGCATCGTGGTGAACCGCACGCCGAACTCCGTACTGCTGCCTGCCGAAGCGATGTTCCAGAAGAATGGCCGCACAGTCGTCTATGTGCAGAACCACGGTGGCTTCGAAGAGCGCGTGATCCAGATCGGCAAGCGCGATGGCAGTACGGTGCAGGTGATGCAAGGACTCAAAGGCGATGAGCGTGTCGCGCTGAAAGATCCGACCGATACAGGGAACAAGCAATGAGCAGGAAAGTAAAAAGCGGGATCGCCGGCGGAGTCGTGGTCGTGGCACTGGTATTCGTGAGCATCGCGGTGGCGTCGCGGCAATTCAAGCCCGCGCAAACAACCATTCCCACCACCCTGGTGAAGCGTGGTGACGTGGAGATCACCGTGACTATCCCGGGGGAATTCCGCGCGCCCCACAGCTCGATCCTCGTTGCTCCACAGGTGAACGGGACCTTGCAGATAGTCTCCATGTTACCCACGGGCGCAAAAGTGAAGCCGGGCGACATCGTTGTGGAGTTCGATCCGAGCGAGCAGGAATATAACTACGACCAGGCTGATTCGCAATTCCGCCAGGCTGAGCAAGAGATCGTAAAAGCGAAAGCGGATGCCGAAGTGCAGGCGGCCCAAGACCAGACTGCGCTGCTCAAGGCGAAGTTCGATGTACGCGCGGCGGAACTCGAAGTCCAGCGCAACGAATTGTTGAGTGACATTGACGCGAAGAAGAACAACCTTGCACTCGAAGAAGCGAAACGAAAGCTGGCGCAGCTCCAAGTCGACGCGAAATCGCGTTCGCTGGCGGGCCAAGCTGGACTAGATGTAGTGGTAGCACGCCGCGATGCGGCCAAACTTGCGATGCAGGTTGCGAAGACCAATATTGAGAACATGCAGGTGAAGTCCACTATTGATGGCGTCGTCTCCGCGAAGGAGAACCGCGACGCATCCGGCGGATTCTTTACCGGTGGCATGGTGCTGCCGGAGTATCGGGCGGGAGACCTGGTTTTTCCGGGGAGGCCGCTGGCGGAAGTGCTGGACGTAGGCCAGATGGAAGTGCAAGCCAAGATCAGCGAGAACGACCGCGCCAACGTCACACCGAACCAAGTCGCTGAGATCCGCGTGGATGCGCATCCGGGATTGGTCTATCCCGCAAAGGTGAAAAGCGTGGCCGGACTGGCGGCGCGCGACCGCTGGAGCAACGAGTCGTCAAAGATGTTTGACACGAGTTTTCAGCTTGACCAGAGCACCGGCGACATCAAACCCGGCGTCTCTGCGATGGTGCTGGTACACGGCGCGAAATTGAACAATGTCCTTTCGCTGCCACCGCAGTGCCTGTTCGAGCGCGATGGCAAGCAAGTGATTTACGTCAAAGGCGCGAACGGCTTCGAGCCTTTAGTAGTACAGGTGAAGTACCGCACTGAGACGCAAGTAGTAGTGGAAGGCGTGGACGCGGGCGCGATCGTGTCGCTAGTCAACCCGACAACGCGTGACGGCGGTAGCAAGGGCGCGGCCAAGAAATCGGCAGGTGCGTTGTAATGCCACTCGATTCCTCGCTCCGCATCTCATTCAAAGAGCGCTTCAAGGCGAACTATCTGCAAGACCTCGACATGGGATTGCAGAACCTGCTGCTGCATAAGCTGCGTTCGCTGCTTACCATGCTGGGAATGATCTTTGGCGTGGCCGCGGTGATCGCTATGCTGTCCATCGGCGCGGGCGCGCGACAGCAAGCGATGGCGTTCATCGAGCAACTGGGCGTTCGCAACCTGATCGTGGAAGCGAAGGAATCGCTTTCCTATGACGATCTGCAGAAGGTGCGCAAGACTTCGAAGGGCCTCACGCTTCAGGATTACCGCGTCATTCAAGCGAGTGCCACGAACGCAGTGGAATCGACGCCACGAAAAAAGTTTGCGCCGGCAAAAATCCTTCCCAAACCATCGGCTGATCTGCCGGTCGTATATGGGGTGAATCCGAATTATCAGAAGATCGGGAATCTGCGCGTGGTTTCCGGGCGCTTCTTTAATGACGACGAAGCGCAACATGCAGTACCCGTAGCCGTCCTCGGCGAAGCGGCGAAGACCGCAATCTTTGGGCAGGATGAGAGCGTCGGCAAGTTCATCAAGGTGAATGAGCAATGGCTGCACGTGATCGGTGTGGTGGGACCGCAACTTAGTGCGGGCGGCGCTATTGAAGGCGTAAACAGCCAGGACCTGAACAACCTTATATATGTGCCGCTCAGCACGGCGATGATGCGTCTTGAAGACAACCGTAGTGACATGAAGGACGAGATCGACGGCATCTACCTGCAGCTGCGCAATGCCGAAGAGAGCCCCAGCACGGCAGAGATCGTACGCGGCGTGTTGAATCTTTCGCACCACGATGCCGGCGATTACACCGTGATGGTGCCGGCAGAGTTGCTGGCGCAACAGAAGAAGACGCAGCAGGTGTTCAACATGGTGATGGTGGCTATTGCTTCGATCTCACTGCTGGTGGGTGGGATCGGCATCATGAACATCATGCTGGCCAACATTCTCGAGCGCATGCGTGAGATCGGCGTGCGGCGCGCGCTCGGTGCGCGGCGCAAAGATATTGTTCGGCAATTCCTGGTCGAAGCCGTGCTGATCTCGTTCCTTGGCGGCATGTTGGGCATTGCCGTAGGACTCTCCATGTCAAAAGTCATCGCGCTGCTGGCGGGATGGTCCACCGTGACCAGCATCACTTCTATTTTGCTGTCATTCGTATTCTCGGTATCGGTGGGGTTGATCTTCGGGCTATATCCGGCGATGAAGGCGGCAAAACTCGATCCGGTCGAGGCGATCCGCTACGAATAGCGCACAAAAATCACAATGAAAAAGTGGACTATGAGAACGTGCAAGGGAATCTTGTTGTTTGTGGCGGCATTGGCAGCGACCCTCGGCGCTTCGGCGCAGACGTTCCCCGCCCCAAATTATTTTGACCAGTTGTTCCGTCCGCCTCGTGCGGCGACGCAAGTGCCGGGATCGGAAGGTTTGCAGGACGCAATCGTTGACGGCAAGCTCACGCTTAGCTTAGACCAGGCTGTGCGCTTTATGTTGCAGAACAACACTGATATCCGCATCAATCAGCTGCAGTTCTCGCAATCAAGTTTTGCTGTGCAGCGCGCCTACGGGCCGTTCGATCCGGTGCTGACAAGTTCATTCAGCCCGCAACGCAGCGTGTCACCGAGCTTAACCGCACTGGCTGGCGCGGCAACGTTGAGTAGCCTCTCGCAACCGACCTCCGCCACCTACAGCCAGACCTTCCAGACTGGAACGAACCTTAACATCAATTTCAATACGCTGCGCTCGACCACGAACAGCAGCTTTGCTACGTTCAATCCGTCGTTCTCTTCGGGGGCGACGTTCACGCTTTCGCAGCAGCTCTTACGCGGACGCAATATGGCTATCGTGCGCGCGCCCATTTTCATTGCGCGCAGGAATGTTGCGCAGTCGCGCGCCAATTTTGAGACGCAGATCAATGAAGCCATCGTCAACGTCATCAACCAATATTGGGACTTGATGCAGGCGAAGAAAAACCTGGACGTGCAACGCGATTCACTTAAGCTAGGCGAGCAGTCTTACCAACGCGACAAGCGCGCGCTGGAGCTCGGCGCGCTTTCGCCTCTCGACATCTATCGTTCGGAAGGCACGGTCGCGCAACGCAAGCTGGCGGTGATCCAGGCCGAGTACGCGATCAAGCCGCTCGAAGACCAGTTGCGTAGAACGATCGGTGCTGACCTTGACGCGGATATTGCCTCTAGAGAAATAGTCCTGAGTGAGAACGTCCAGCCTACCGGCGAACTGCGCGTGCTAGACATGGGCACTGCACTGGACATGGCGCTGAAGCGTCGTCCGGAACTCGAGGCTGTGCGCCAACAGTTGGCTATCGATGACATCAACGCGCACGTGGCAACCGACCGGCTGAAGCCGGACTTTTCTGTGAGTGGGTTCTATTCCTCGAACGGCATTGGCGGCAACCAGATCGATACTTCCACGGGAACACCAATCTTCATCCCGGGCGGGTTTGCCGATTCTCTGGACCAGGTAGGTTCATTCAATTTTCCGACATACGGCGTAACGTTCTCGTTAAGACTGCCCATCAGAAACCGGCAAGCGCAAGCGGACCTGGGAAGCGCGCTGGTGTCAAAGCGTAGCGATCTTTACCAGATGCGTTCGCGCCAGCAGGCCGTGAATCAGGATGTCCGCAATTCAGTGAATCAACTGGAAGAGAGCAAAGCGGCCATCACTGCCGCATCCACGGCGCGTGATCTCGCGCAAAAAACTCTGGCCGCAGAGCAGCGCAAGTATGAGCTCGGCGCTGAGACCATCTTCTTCGTGCTGGACGCACAGAACCAACTGGAGCAGGCGGAACAGAGTTACGTGCAGTCGCTCATCGGCTACCAGAAGGCGCTGGCCTCGCTCGACCGTGCGACGGGTACGCTTCTGGATAAAAACCAAGTAGTAATCGACGACCTGACGAAGTAACGCGAATCACTTTCGCGCTACTCAGCGATAAAACCGTTTGCGGAATTCGTGTTGCGTGGTAGTCTCTGCGCCATGCCTGACATGACCCCCCAAGTCGGGACCGCCGAATACTCAAACGTCCCTGAGACTGACCGCTGCCAGATCTGCCAACA
>JAICLA010000224.1 GCA_025927695.1 Terriglobales bacterium
CACCCTTCTGTCGGGGTAAATCCGCGAAAAACGCGCTAGATTTCCAGTATCACCGGCAAAATCATCGGCCGGCGCGCGGTGCTCTTTACGATGAAGCGCTTCAGATCCTGGCGAATTTTTTCTTTCACTACGCCATAGTCGCGCATCTCTTCGCTGCTGGATTCGCGCAATGTTTTCGCCATCACGTCATGGCCTTGCGCAGTGATGTCGGCGGCGACGGCCTCAGAGGCGAATCCACGCGTGACGATCTCTGCGGATTCGATTTCACCGGTGAGTTTATTGATAGCGACGATGGGAAGCACGATACCGTCTTCGCTGAGGTGTCGGCGGTCTTTGATCACGAGGTCTTCGACCACGTCACCCATGGAACCGGAGTCTATGCAGACTCGGCCGACGGCGACTTTGCCGTTCTTTCGCGCGCCTAATTCGTCGAGCTCGAGGATCTCACCGCTCTCGATCATCATGGCGTGGCCGACGGCGCCGTGCATCGATTTCGCAAGCTCGAGATGGCGGCGGAGCTGGCGATACTCGCCGTGAATGGGAATGAAGTAGCGCGGCTTCACCAGGTTGATTATGAGGCGCAGCTCTTCTTGGCTGGCATGTCCGCTTACGTGGATGGGCGGCCATGAGCCGTCGTCATAGATCACGTTGGCTTCGCGGCGGAACAGGTGGTCGATGACGCGATAGATGGCCTTCTCATTTCCGGGAATGATGCGCGACGAGAGTACGACTGTGTCGCCGGCTTCGATGCGCGCGTGTTTGTGGTTGTCCACCGCAGCCCGCGAGAGCGCGGACATAGGCTCTCCCTGCGTGCCACTGATCATGACGAGGACTTTTTCCGGCGGGAAGTCTTTGATCTGCCCGGGATGAATGAGAAGACCGTCTGGGACGTCAACGTAGCCGAGGTCAAGCGCGATCTCAGTGGAATCATTCATCGAGCGGCCGACCAGAGCGACTTTGCGGTGATGCTGTTGCGCCATCTCGATGGCCAACTTGATGCGGTGCGTGGATGATGAGAAGCAAGAGATGAACAGCCGGCGTTTGGTGCGATGAAAAATCTCTTCGAACTTAGTGCGGACGGCGCGCTCGCTGGGCGTGTATCCGCTGCGCTCTACGTTGGTGGAATCCTGAAATAGCGCGAGCACGCCCTCTTTGCCGTATTCAGCGAAGGCGTGCAGATCAAAAAGTTGATTATCAGTCGGAGTGGGATCGACTTTGAAATCGCCGGTATGAATGACGACACCGATCGGCGTGTGGATCGCCAGAGCCACGCAATCGACCAGGCTGTGCGTGACGCGAATGGGATTGACGGTGAATGGGCCGATGCGGAAGCGCTCGCCAGGCTTGATCTCGTTGAGTTCTGTGTCATCAAGCAGGCCGTGCTCTTCGAGTTTGCCTTCAACCATCGCCAGCGTGAACTCGGTGCCGTAAACGGGAACATTGAGTTCGCTCAGGAACCACGGTATGCCGCCGATGTGGTCTTCGTGTCCGTGCGTGAGGATGAGAGCTTTGACTTTGTCTCGATGCTCGATGAGATACTTCAGATCGGGCACGACGATGTCCACGCCGAGCAGTTCGGATTCGGGGAACATCAGCCCGCAATCGATGACGATGATGTCATCTGCCCAGCGGAAGGCCATGCAGTTCATGCCGAACTCGCCGAGTCCACCTAACGGGATGACTTGTAGTTTTCCGGAGGGCATCAGAGAACTCTTGATGCTAACACGTATAACGGCATGAGTTATTCGTGGACGATGGGATGTTGTGCGGCGAGTGCCTTCTCGCGTTTGCCCATGATGGTGCCTTCGATCGTGAAGTACAAGCCGATGAACATATAGACGAAGCCCGCGAGCCCGGCTCTGTGTCCGAGGAAATACGCGAGTACGGCTGAGAAGATGCCGAAGCAGGACATCACAAAGTTTTGGTAAATGCTGCGGCGGGTGAGAAAGACCTCGAGCGGATTGAGCCCGAGCGGTTCGCGCAGCTTGTATGCATGGATGTAGAGCAGGCCGAAGATGATGAAGACTGCGGAGTAGCCGAGTCCGTAGATGATCATGAGGGCGGGAACCTGGCCAGGCTCAATACTCATGTTGCGTGTGTGGCCTACCACGAGCGTGAAAAGGAACTTGAGCGGATACACATAAAAAAGCACCACGAAGAGTAGCAGAGCATTGAGTGCGCTGGCCGCCCCGGTCTGCAGTCCGTAACGGCGAAAGAAATGAACATGCGTCCGCCAGACGAGTAGTAACAGTGAGAAACAGATGCCAAAGGCAGGGAACTCGAGCAACCGATCTTTTAGTTCGTTGAATGAGTGTGGCACTTCGAGTGAGACGACCAACAGTGTCACGGCGAAAGCGAAGACAGCGTCACTGAAACCTTCGAGGCGTGAGACTTCGTGTCCGCGCCAGCGAAAGTTTTTTTCCGCCATCATGTTGCGGATGGCCTGATGGTTCATTGCCGCACACCTTCGATCACCGCAGTAGATGCGCGCTCCCTCGCGGGGAATTCGCCCTCCCAGCGAGCGATGACGACCGTCGCCAGGCAATTGCCGACGACGTTGACCGTGGTGCGCGCCATATCCATCAACGCATCGATGCCAAGCACGAGGAAGATGGGCCAAGTGGGCAGGTGGAATGAATCGGCCGTGCCTAGCAGGATGACGAGAGTGGCGCGCGGAACTCCAGCCACGCCCTTGCTGGTGAGCATGAGGGTGAAGACCATCACCAGCTGTTGCGAAAATGTGAATTGAATGTTCGCGGCTTGCGCTACGAAGATGGTGGCGAGCGCAAGGTAGAGCGTGCTGCCGTCGAGATTGAAGCTGTAGCCGGTGGGGATCACGAATGCGACGATCTGCCGCGGCACGCCCATGGCTTCCATCTCCTCCATGGCGCGCGGCAACGCGGCTTCCGATGTTGCCGTAGCGAAGGCGATGGATGCGGGTTCGGCGACGGCTTTGAGGAACCGCTTGATGGGCACGCGCGCGATGAGCGCAATGGGTAGGAGTACAAAGAGCGCAAAAGCGATCAGCGCGACGTAAAGCGTGACCAGCAGCATGAAGAGGTTGCGCATCACGCCGAAACCCATTTGTCCCACGGTGTAGGCGATGGCGCCGCCTACGCCGATGGGTGCGGTGAGCATCACCACGTTTGTGAACTTGAACATCGTCTCGCTGAGGCTTTCGAGCACCGTCAGCAGCGGCCGTCTTTTTTCTTCGCGCAACATGGCGAGGCCTGCGGCGAAGATGATGCTGAAGACCACGACTTGCAAGACTTCACCTTCGGCTACTGACTTCGCAATGTTTTCCGGAAAGATGTGGAGGACGATGTCGGCCGGAGATTGCTTGACCGTCTTGACCTCTTCGATCTGCCCGGCCGGCTGCTGCACTCCGACGCCGGCTTTGGAAAGATTGATGGCGCCGAGCCCGATGAAGAGAGCGATGGTCGTAACAACTTCAAAATAAATCAGAGCTTTGATGCCCATACGCCCGACTTGCTTGAGGTCGGAGTGTCCCGCGATACCGACGGTGAGCGTGGAAAATATCAATGGCGCGATGATGGCCTTGATCAGCTTCAGGAATATCTGGCCGAGGGTCTTCGCACTGAAGGGTTCGGGCGCACCTTTGGCGAGGGGAACGGCGGGATCGTGTCCGATGGCCCAGCGGGGGAAGTCGTGTCCGAACTCCACGCCGATGAACATGCTGATGATGATCCACGTGGTAAGCGAGCGGCGTTTATAGGCATAAACGCAACCAATGCCAATGGCAAACCAGCGCACGAACATGAGCGCATCGTGCGGAATGCGGAGACCGTACTCCGCGCCGACTGTGAGAAATGCGGCGATGGTGGCTGCCGCGATTGTCGCGATCAAGAGATTGCGCTGGGCAGGCGTGTGGCTCACCGGAGCAGGTCCTCCAGTTCAACGGAGGCGTCCGTCTTGTCGTCACGGTATTTAACGATGACAGGCGTGTAGACGCTCAATCCCCATTCCGCGGCTTTGCCTTTGGTGATGGCGCGCGAGCCGGGAACGACGACAGCATTTTCCGGAACAGTTAAAGGCTTGTCGGCGGTTGCGCGATAGACCTCACCTCGCGGCACATCATATAGAGGTGTGGAACGCGTAAGGATTACGCCGGAGCCGAGCACGGCGCGCGCGCGAACCAGCGTGCCTTCGTAGATTCCGCAATTACCGCCGACTAAAACATCATCTTCAATGATCACGGGTGCTGCATTCACAGGTTCAAGCACTCCACCCACCTGGGCCGCGGCGCTCAAATGCACGCGCTTTCCCAACTGCGCGCAGGAGCCGACGAGTGCGTGGGAATCGATCATGGAACCTTCGTCGACATAAGCTCCCACATTCACGAACATGGGCGGCATGCAGACTACGGACGGCGCGAGGTAAGCGCCCATCCTAATGGACGACCCGCCGGGCACCACGCGCACGCGGTCAGCGAGATTGTAGTGGTGGACAGGGAAAGTGCTTTTGTCCACGAAGCTGAGCACCTTGGAATCGCCCATCTCGGTGAGCTCGCCCAGGCGGAA
>JAICLA010000229.1 GCA_025927695.1 Terriglobales bacterium
TCCCGGCTCTTTTGATCCGCTTACTAACGGACACCTCGACCTCATCGAGCGTGGCAGCAAAATATTCGAAGAACTTGTCGTCGCCGTGCTGCGCAACTCTGAGAAGTCGCCGCTATTTACCGTGGAAGAGCGCGTGGAGATGCTGAAGTCCACCACGAAGCATTACAGCAACGTCTCAGTGGACATGTTCGACGGACTGCTGGTGGATTACGTGAACAAGCAGAAGGCGCGCGTGGTGCTGCGCGGTATCCGCGCTATTAGCGATTACGAGTACGAGCTGCAGATGGCGCTGATGAACCGCAAGCTGGCTCCGCAGATCGAGACTGTATTCATGATGCCGGCGGACACATACTCTTACCTGAGCTCGCGGCTGGTGAAGGAAGTGTTTCAGTTGGGTGGAAGCGTGCGCGCGCTGGTGCCGGAGACGGTGGAAAAGCGTTTGCATCAAAAGGTGAACGGTAAGTAGGCATTACAAGTCAGGCGGAGGCGAACATGTCAGCTACGACCACGGCGCACAAGCTGGTAAGTGACCGCATCAATCGCATTGAAGTCTCCGCAACGCTGGCCATTGTGAGCGAGGCGGCGAAGATGAAAGCCAGCGGCATTGAGCTGGCTGACTTCGGCGCGGGCGAGCCGCATTTCAGCACTCCCCGGCACATCAAAGACGCCGCCATCAACGCCATCAATACAGATTTCACTAAGTACACCGGCGTGCCGGGCATTCCGGAGCTGCGTGAGGCGATCGTGAAGCGCCACGCTGCAGACTTTGGCTCGAACTACACCGCTGGTGAGTGCATTGTTTCCACCGGCGGAAAGCTGGCGCTGTTCAACGCCGTGCAGACTCTGGTGGACCACGGCGATGAAGTCATCATCCCGGTGCCGTACTGGGTAAGTTTCAAAGATATTGTGAATTATGCGGGCGGCAAGTGCGTTTACGTTGAGACGCAGGAATCGCAGGGATTCAAGTTGACCGCCGCGTTGCTGGAACGCGCAATGACGGACCGCACGAAAGCCATCATTTTGAATACGCCGGGAAATCCGTCTGGCGCGGTGATGGAGCCGGGTGAGATGCGCGAGTTGCTACGCATTGCGCACGAACGCGGTATCTACGTGATCTGCGACGAGTGCTATGTGTACCTGAACTATGCCGGGCAGCCGACGTCGGCGGGCGGATTTAAGGAATTCAAAGAGCATGTGGTGATCATCGGCTCACTTTCGAAGACATACGCGATGACGGGATGGCGTGCGGGTTACGCGCTGGCGCCGCTGCCAGTTCTCAGCGGCATGGCGAAGTTGCAAAGTCAATCGACGTCGAGTTCCAACGCCATCACGCAGAAGGCGATGCTGGCGGCGATGACCGGTCCGCAGGATTGCATCACTGAGTTTAAATCGGCATACATCAAGTTGCGCGACCAGGCATTGGCAGGGCTGGCGGAGATTCCAGGGATGACATGCCAGAAGCCGCACGGCGCGTTCTATGTGTATCCGAATGTGTCGGCGTTCTTTGGTAAGGGCGGCATCAAGGGCGCGGGAGACATGGCCAAGCGTTTGTTGAATGAGGCGCATGTTGTCGTAGTTCCGGGCGAGGCATTTGGTACGACGGAGCATCTCCGCCTCTCATATGCGGTCTCTGAGAAGGAATTGCAGGGTGGACTGGCGAGCATGAAGAAGTTTTTTGCCGCGCTGTAAGCCCGGTTAGTAATGAGCGGTGGCAACACGCGGCTCGCTATAGGCCTCTAAATCCAGAGTTGCTGCTCTCATAAGTAAGTCGTACGGCCCTCGAATTTAACTAGGCGCTTTGCAATCGCACTGACCACGAATGTCAGAACTCTATCCTTTATTGTTGCTGCCGGAATTCCACGAGCGGGTTTGGGGCACGCGCGACCTGTCGCTCATTTATCCGCATAAGACCGCGCGGCAAGGCGGCGAATTCGACAAGCCCATTGGCGAGGCGTGGCTGACGGGCGACCAATGCCGCATTGCGAATGGTTCGCTCGCTGGGCAGACGCTGGACGATGTGACTAAGAAATTTGGATGCGAACTGCTGGGCGAAGCTTGCGCTGATCATTCGCGTTTTCCCCTGCTGCTGAAGTTTTTGTTTCCGAAAGAGAAATTGTCTGTGCAAGTTCATCCGGACGATGATGGCGCGAAGGCCATTGGCCAGCCATGCGGGAAAACAGAATGCTGGTATGTGCTGGCTGCCGAACCGGGCGCGCAAGTTGCGCTTGGATTGAAACCCGGTGTGACCCGCTCTCAAGTTGAGGCCGCCATCAATGACGTGCAGCTTGAGCCACTGATGAACTGGCTGGATGTGAATCCGGGTGAGTTGATCTATGTGGATGCGGGCACCGTTCATGCGATTGGGCCGGGTGCCATCTTGCTGGAGACGCAGCAGAACTCTGACACCACTTACCGCCTGTATGATTATGGGCGCGGCCGTGAACTGCACATCGAGCAAGGCTTGGCAGCGACAAAGGAGAGGACGCACGCAGGCAAAGTGAAGCGTACGGATTCTGGCAATGGCACGCAGACGCTGGTGGCGTCGCCGTGCTTCGTGATCGAAAAGACCGTGGTTCGCGAGCCGAAAGAGTTTGCATCCGGCAAGTCTGTGCAAGTATTAGTAGCGCTGGATGGCTGCGGCGTGATCGAGATCGACGGGGCTAAGCCGGTGACGCTGGCGAAGGGCGAATGCGTGATCGTGCCGGCGTCGTTGGGTAAGTTTCGCGTTCGTCCGCAGTGGGCGGTGGAACTTTACTGCGCGAGGTTGCCAGAAGGAAAGATGGCGCAACCGGTAACCTCAGCGAACTAGCAGCGCTCTGGGAATAGTTCGAATAAAGGAAGAGATTTGGCGACGAAGAATTTTTATCCTGTGATATTGGCCGGCGGAAGCGGAACACGCTTTTGGCCGCGCAGCCGTCGCAGCATGGCTAAGCAGGTACTGGTGCTGGATGGCAACGAGTCGATGATCCAGCAGACTGTGGCGCGCTTGCAGCCGATGGCGCCGCTGCAAAGCTTCTGGGTCATCACTAATCAGGACATTCAGGCGGTCATCCAGAAGCAACTCAAAGCGTTGCCGAAGGCGCAGATCGTGGCTGAGCCGGTCTCACGCAATACGGCGCCGGCGATCGGGCTGGCGGCATTCCTGCTTTATCGCGATGATCCGAATGCGGTCATTGGGATGTTCCCGGCGGATCATGTGATCGGAAACCAGAAGCAGTTCCGTACAGACCTCGAGTTGGCAGTCAAGATCGCGGCGGCTGGCGAGAACATCGTCGTGATGGGCGTGAAGCCCACACGGGCTGAGACCGGCTACGGATATATCGAGACGGGCGATCCATACAAGAAAAACGTGCTTCGTGTGCGCCGGTTCACGGAAAAGCCCAACGCCGAACGAGCGGAAGAGTTTTTGGCCGCCGGCAACTATCACTGGAACAGCGGCATGTTCATCTGGAGCGCGAAGACTTTGGTGAACGCCATGCGCGAACATCTGTCTGAGACCGCGCCATATCTGGAAAAGATCGCCGCAGCCTTCGGCACGCGCAAGTTTGCTGATACGTTCGCGGAACTGTATCCCAAGTGCGAGAACATCAGCATTGATTATGCGGTGCTGGAGCCGCGGTCAGCCAAGGGCGAGCATTCGTCAAATCTGTATTGCATTCCCGCTGATTTCGGATGGAATGACCTTGGTTCGTGGGCGGCGCTTTATGAGCACCACATGCGCGGCCAGAAGCTCGAAGACGGCCAGCCGGAGATCAACGTGCTCGAGTGCAAGGGCAGCTACTCGCTGGATTCGCAAGGCAGCTACGTTCACGCGCCGAAGAAATTTGTTGCCACCATCGGAGTGAAGAACATCGTGGTGGTGGAGACGGAAGACGTGCTGCTGGTCACCACGCGCGAACATTCGCAGGACGTAGGCAAGATCGTGAAACACCTGCAGGAAAAGAAACTCAAGAACCTACTTTAGAGAGTCCACATTAATTCATGGTCACTGACATCAAGTTTGGAACCGACGGTTGGCGCGGCATCATTGCTGACGATTACACGTTTGAGAATGTACGGCTCGTAGCGCAGGCCATTGCCGCGCATGTGATAAAGAACGAGCATCCGGAAAAGGGAATCGTGATGGGCTTTGACACGCGCTTCGGCTCGCAGCGTTTTGCTGAAGCCGCGGCGGAGGTCATCGCGTCCTACGGCATCAACGTGACGATCTCTGACGATTACATCCCCACTCCGGCGGTCTCGTTCGCGGTGAAGCATCTGGGCGCTAGTGGCGGCGTGATGATCACCTCTAGCCACAATCCATGGAACTGGAATGGCGTGAAGTACAAGGCCTACTACGGCGGGTCGGCGAAGCCTTCCATCATTAAAGGTATTGAAGCGGAACTGCATGCGGGCACGACACCGCCGAAGAAGCA
>JAICLA010000278.1 GCA_025927695.1 Terriglobales bacterium
CGAAGCTTAAGGCCCAGCCCGCGCCAGGGAAGTGGTCCGTGACGGAGATCGTTGCGCACATGGCTGAAGACGAATTGATCAGTACGTGGCGCTACCGGCAGATGATCGAGCATGATTGTCCGCAGCTGAATAATTTTGATCAGGACATCTGGGCGCAGTTGGGCGATTACGCCGCGTGGAGTTCGCGCGATGCGCTGGAGATGTTCCGCTTATTGCGGGAAGCCAATCTGCGAATGTTCGCGAAGCTCACGCCGGAGCAGTGGGAGCGGACGGGCATTCACGCGGAGCGCGGCAAAATAACCGTGCGAGGGCAGGTCACGCATATGGCCGCGCATGACATCAATCACATTGAGCAGATCAAGCGGATATTGCAGTAAAGCGAGAGTCAAGAGCTTTCAACACAAAGAGCACAAAGTTCACGACGAACACAATGCTTTAGGTTTAAAACCCAAAACATTGTGCCCTTTGTGTACTCAGTGTCCTCTGTGTTGAAAGGCTTTTGACTCTCTTATTTCACCACGCCACACTCACGCGCGATCTTTTCAAGCTTAGCCCGAGTATCGGTCTTCATGCGCACCATGGGCAGGCGATAGTTCTCTTCCATCTTGCCCATCATTGCCAGCACAGCTTTCACGGGCATGGGATTGGATTCGATGAAATTCGCCTGCATCAGCGCCAGATACTTGTTTTGAATGCTCCGGGCTTCGTCCCATTTGCCGGCGAGCGCAGCGCGGGAAAGCTCGGCCATCTCTTTCGGGATCTCATTGGACGCGACGGAGATAATGCCGACGCCCCCTAGCGAGATGACGGGCAGCGTGATGGCGTCGTCGCCGGAGAAGACTAGAAAATCTTTAGGCACCGCGGCGCAGACTTCCGCAATCTGCGAGATGTTACCGCTGGCTTCTTTTACTCCAGCAATGTTTTTGATCTCCGCGAGACGCGCCAGTGTGGCGGGCTCGATGTTGGCGGCGGTGCGTCCGGGAACGTTGTAGAGGATGATGGGCTTGTCCACCGCTTCTGCGATGGCCTTGAAGTGCTGATACTGGCCCTCTTGCGTAGGCTTGTTGTAGTAAGGCGAGGCGGAGAGGATGTAGTCCACACCTTTGCGGCGGGCGACCTCTTTTGCTTTCTCGACCGCCTCGCGCGTGTTGTTCGAGGTTGCGCCGGCGCAGATGGGCACGCGTCCGTTGTTGACTTCGATGGTGATGTCGATCACGCGCAGCCATTCGTCATGCGTGAGCGTGGGCGTTTCGCCGGTGGTGCCGCAGGGCACGAGGAAGTCGATCTTCGAGGCGATCTGCCACTCGACGAATTTGCGCAGGCACTCCTCATCGATAGAGCCGTCGCTGTTGAACGGCGTGACGAGGGCGGTGCCGCAGCCGCGGAGTGGTTTTCGGTTATCGGTCATCGGTTTTCGGTCTAGCAGTCAATGCAACTATTTTGCAGAGTGATAGAGATTTTTCGGCCAAAAGCAGGGCCTCAGACTGACGTATCACTATTTCATGTCGGCAAATACATCCTTAAATTCGTAGAAGCCTTTCTTGCCCTTGATCCATTCCGCCGCGCGGACTGCGCCCTCAGCGAAGCCGCGTCGCGATTTCGCGTCGTGCACGAGCATCATGGTATCGGATTCAGAGTCGAGCAGCACGGTGTGCGTACCTACGACGTCGCCTTCGCGGATGGAGGTGATCTCTGCATCCGCGCCGGACGATTCTTGGATGACTTTATGCAACGTGACCGCTGTGCCGCTGGGCTTGTCTTTTTTCTGCTCGTGGTGGCGCTCGATGATCTTTACTTCGTAGCCAAAGCGCGCTGCCGAGGCGGCATCGCGGATGATGTTGAAGAATATGTTCACGCCCACAGAGAAGTTCGAACCGTAGACGAAACCGATCTTGGACTCCTCGACCAATTCGCGAACTTTGCCGAGATGCTGATACCACCCAGTGGTGCCGACAACCACATTCACTTTCGCGGCTGCGCAGGCAATTACGTTCTCGATAACGGCGGTTGGAGTGGTGAAGTCGATAGCTACTTCGACGCCAAGCTTGCGCAGGTTCTCCGGGCTGAGAGCTGCCGAATCTTGCGTATCGTGTTCGTCAAACGCGACGACGTCATGTCCGCGCTCGCGGGCAAAGTCCGCAACTATTGAGCCGGTCTTGCCTTTCCCCAGCACGAGCAACTTCATCGCTTTACGGCCTCTGCCGCCAACGGCTCGCCGAAGACTTCGGGATCGGGATCAGAGAAGAATGCTTTATGCAGGCTTTGAATCGCCTCGGGAACATCGTCTTCTTCGATCACGAAGCTGATGTTGATCTCGCTCGCGCCTTGCGAGATCATGCGCACGTTCATCTCCGGGATTGCGCCAAAGACCTTCGCCGCGATGCCGCGTGTGCCGCGAATGTTATCACCCACCAGGCAGACAATGGCTTTGCGCCCTTCGTACTTCACGTCTGCGAGCTTTTGCAAATCGGCCGCGATGGCGGGGATGGATTCGTTGGAATCGACCGTCAATGAGACGCTGACCTCAGACGTGGAAACCATGTCCACCGGACACTTGTGCTTGTCGAACACCTCAAAGATGGCTTTGAGGAATCCGTGGGCCATGAGCATGCGCGTGGCGACCACATCAACAATGGTGATGCGTTTTTTCGCGGCAATAGCTTTAAACGCATTGCGGCATTTGGGGCCGCGCGCGGTGATGCGCGTCCCTTCGTTCTTCGAATTGCGCGAATTGAGAACATACACCGGAATGTTTTTCTGGATGGCGGGTAGCAACGTCGCCGGGTGGAGGACCTTCGCACCGAAGTAAGCGAGCTCTGCAGCTTCTTCAAAACTGATGTGCTTGATGCGGCGCGCGTCCTTGCACAGGCTGGGGTCGGTGGTCATCATGCCGTCCACGTCGGTCCATATCTCAATGCGTTCCGCGCCAAGGCCCGCGCCCACGATGGCCGCGGTGAAATCCGAGCCACCGCGTCCGATGGTGGTTGTGACGCCCTCTTTGGTCGAGCCGATGAAGCCGCCCATGATGGGCACGCGCTTGTGCTCGAGCAACGGTCGCACGACTTTCTGCAGCTTTGCGTTCGTTTCATCAAACTGCGGCAAAGCCTTGCCATGCGTGTTGTCAGTAACGATGCACTCGCGGGAATCAACGTGCGAGGCGTTGAGGCCGCGCGCGGAAAAAGCCGCTGCGACCATTTTGCTGGAGACGCGCTCGCCGAAGGAGACGACATTGTCCATCGTGCGCGGTGTGAGTTCGCCAACAGCGGCGATGCCGCGCAGCAACTCGTCGAGCGAATCGAAGTCGGCCTCAAGTTCGGAATGAAACTCAGTGAAGACGCCGGTGCTGAGCAGTTCACTGGCAGCG
>JAICLA010000247.1 GCA_025927695.1 Terriglobales bacterium
CACACGATCTCGCTCGGAAATCAATGATGTTGTGCAGCCAGTGAGTGTAGGAAGGGAATCGAGGCGGATAGGTGGGATTCGAACTTGAGGCGGTTTCGTGGCGTGAGCGAAGCGGGAGCCGCGAGCCGAAATCCTGGGCGCACGCGAAGGACCTCGGAGAGCCTTATTGCCTGTGAAGTGGTTGGGGCGGATAGTGGGATTCGAACCCACGACAGCCGGTGCCACAGACCGGTGTTCTACCGCTGAACTATATCCGCCATGTAGAAGCTCTATTTTAACAGAGGTGCTGTTCAAGCCCGGAAAGGCCTAGTTCGAACATGAGCCCGGCCCACGCGGGTCGCCGCAATGTCCGCAGCCGCCACTTGCGCGCTTTGCCGATCCAGCTGACTTCGCGAAGTCGCCCTTACCCTTGACCGATCCCACTGCAAATGACGAAAGCAGCTGCTCCAACTTCGTGCTACTGCAATCTGGACAATGCGCCTTAGCCGAGCCAGTCACGATGGCCTCAAACTGCTTGTCGCACGACTTACATACATATTCAAAGATAGGCAAGGTGTGCCCCCGAGTCGATTCCACTGAACTCTTGCACCTCAATCTTATAATCAAGAGCCAGTGACTTCAAAGACCGAACCAGACTTTGCCCCGCGCCGCGGCCTGCGCAATCGCCACGCGCAGACCCTTGCCGGCAACTTCCTGCCGCGCACGAACACGCTACCTCCGCCTGAAGAACGCGTCTTTCAAGTCCACGCGGAAGAAGGCGCGCAAGTACTGTGCCACTGCCACTGGCAACCAAACAAAAAGGAAGCGCTCACTGTCATCATCGTCCACGGCCTCGAGGGCTCGAGCGAATCGAAGTATGTGATCGGCACTGGCAATAAGGCTTGGGCAAAAGGCATGAACGTCGTCCGTATGAATATGCGCAACTGCGGCGGCACTGAACAGCTCTCGCCCACGCTGTATCACTCAGGCATGTCTGACGATGTGGGTGCGGTCACGCGAACTCTAATAGAGCGGGATGGACTAAAACGTATCGCGCTCGTCGGCTTCTCGATGGGCGGCAACCTTGTGATGAAGCTCGCCGGCGAGTGGGGAAGAAAGCACAGCGCGCCCAAAGAACTTGTAGCGGTGGCCGGAGTCTCGCCTGCCATGGATCTCGCGCCTTCCGCCGATGCCCTACACGAACTGCAAAATCGCATATACGAATGGAAGTTCCTGCGCGGATTGCGGCGCCGCTTCCGCCGCAAAGCAGAATTATTTCCTGAGCGCTACGACCGGTCTCACGTCGAAGGCTCACGTACCATCCGCGACTTTGACCATAAGGTCACCGCGCGCTATTCCGGCTTCAGCAGCGCAGACGACTACTACACCCGCGCCAGTTCTTCGCGCGTCGCGGAATTCATCTCAGTGCCCACGCTCGTCATCCACTCCACCGACGATCCTTTCATCCGTATGATGCCGGAGACGCGCGCGAAACTCATCGCCAATCCCAACCTGGCTTATGTCGAAACCTCGCATGGCGGCCACTGCGCATTCATCGCGGAAGCAAATGGACCAAAGGACTCCAACGACGGGCGCTGGGCCGAACGCACAGTGATAGAGTTCTTCGCACGATTCGCAGCAACATAAAAAGCCTTTCAACAAAAAGAGCACAAAGGTCACAAAGCGCACGATGAAAGCTTGGCTAAATGCAAAACCCGGCCCCCACTCCCAAAAGGGTTCTCCGTGCCCTTAGTGTTCTTTGTGTCCTCTGTGTTGAAAGACTTTTGGTTTTCGGGAAACGGGAAACCGGAAACGGGAAACGGTTCTTGGATGCAAGCTGAATTCAACGTCGAACTCGGAACCGACGATCACTGCCTCGAGATGCCATGGGCATCTCCCGACGGCAGGATGCATTTCCTCGATCTCCGCGAACGTCCTGAGCTGCTGCTAGACATCACCGAAGCCGCCCACAACCGCGACCTAGCCGAATTCCTGTCGGTGCTGAATCATGCCAGCTCTATCGTCCAAACCGCCAAGTGCGACACATGGCTCACCGATGAACTCGACGCCGAAGATGAGATCTTCGGCGCGCCATGGAAGTTCGGCTCCTATGTCGACCTGATCTTCACTGAGCCGATGCGCCAGATGTCCATAATCGAACACGAAGAATTCGCCAACAGCCTTGTCCATCTGCTCACCAAAGTGCCCGACTTCGCCGCCGCCGCAGATTTTGTCCTCCGTCGTTGCTACTTCCACCGGCCAAACCAGTCTCCTGACCACAGCGACGACGGCTACTGCCTCACCTTTTATCTACATGGATACGGTGACGACGAAGACGGCGCCAAGAAAAGCTGGTCCATCGGATTGAAACTAGTGCAGAACGCCGTGATGCAGCTAAGCGCGCGAAAGAAATAGCGTCTGTTTAAGGCATTGAAAGGGTCATGCCCCATCCCTTATCGCCACGCCTTTGGGGTATGTGGCGATAGGGTGGGCACGAGAGGCTTAGCCAGTACCCCGATTACCACGGCCTCAGATCGCCGCCGCTTGTTAGAATGAAGAATCACCTGACCGAGCGCGTAGCTCAATCGGATAGAGCATCGGATTTCTAATCCGACGGTTGCAGGTTCGATTCCTGCCGCGCTCACCACTGCATTTTCTGTAGCCACTACCCACTAGTCACTAGCCACTGCCGTAGTTTACGATTCTCCCGCCAAATCAGGAGCATCCATGAACACTCGCTTCCGCCCGCTATTTTCTGCCCTCTGCTTTATCGCCGCCCTCACGTTTGCCGCTGCTTCCTTCGCAGCCCAAGACGGCAAGCGCCTCATCACTGAAAAAGACATCTTCCAGTTCAACTGGACAGCGAACCCGGAGATCTCGCCCGACGGCTCACAAGTCGCCTTCGTAAAGGTGAACGTCAATGAGAAGAAAGATGGCTATGACACCGCGCTCTGGGCTGTTTCCACCAGCGGCAGTGGCGAGCCATGGCGGCTGACCAATGGCCCACGCGATTCATCACCGCGCTGGTCGCCAGACGGCAAGCGCCTGGCCTTCGTCCGCTCTGCGGAAAAAGATGGCAAGCCGCAACCGTCGCAGATATACATCTTGAACTTTACCGGCGGCGAGCCCTGGGCGCTCACATCATTGCCCAAGGGCGCCGGCGGCATCGTGTGGTCGCCAGACGGAAAGTGGATCGCCTTCAGTACTTCCACGATTGCGGCAGACATGCCCAAAGATAAAGACGACAAGAAGTCTGACGCGAAGAACGGCGCAAAGCCGGAAGCCAAGCCGGAGCATGAGTCTGACGTGCGCATCATCTCCCGCGCTGTCTATCGCAACAACGGCTCCGGATACTCCGACACCAAGCGCGTCTCACATATCTGGCTCGTTGAAGTTCCCGACGCCGCCAGCGAGACCGCCATGCCCAAGCCGCGCCAGCTCACCTTCGGCGCATACAACGAAGGTAGCGTGATGTGGTCAAAAGATGGCAGCACGATTTACTTCACGAGTGACCGGCGTCCGGAACCTTATTATGAATTGGGCGAAGAAGAATTCTTCTCTGTGCCCGCCGCCGGCGGCACGCCAACGAAAGTCCTGCACATTGATGGCTACATGCAGTCACCCATCTTTAGTCCAGACGGAAAGCGCATCGCCTTCCGCGGCACCCTCAGCAAACCGGTTCGCTCGTATACACAGGATGATCTGTGGACCGTCGAAAATGCGGCGAACGCCAAGCCCAACAATCTCACCGCCAACTTTGATTGGGACATCGGCAGCGGACCCGGCGGCGATCAGCATCCACCGCGAGGCGGCGGTCGTGCAACTCCCGTGTGGTCCGCCGACGGCAAAACCATTGTCGATGTTGTGCTGAAAGAGGGCGCGTCTAATCTCTATCGCTTCGACGCCACCACTGGCGCGGCCACCGAATTGACGAAAGGGAAGCATGACGTCTTCTCATTCACCGCATCAGCTGACGGTACCAAGTTCGCGTATGTCGAA
>JAICLA010000261.1 GCA_025927695.1 Terriglobales bacterium
AATGCGCATGGTGCAGGCCATGGCAAGTTCGCATCCGCCGCCAAGCGCGAAGCCATTGATGCAGGCGATGGTCGGCTTGCCAAGGTTCTCGATCAGGTCAAGCACGCTCTGGCCTTTGTGCGTGTACTCTTTCGCAGAGACGACGCCGTGCTTGTTGAGCTCGGCTATGTCCGCACCGGCGACGAAGGCTTTTTCGCCCGCGCCGGTGAGGATGACGACGCGAATGTCGGCATCTGCTTTGATAGCGGTGAACGCGGCGCGCAGGTCTTCCATCACTGCCATGTTCAGGGCATTGAGCTTGTCTGGCCGGTTGATAGTGACGTAAGCGATCTTGTTCTTGGATTCGTATTTCAGGTTTTGGAATGTCATTTTTGATTCTCTGAGCTCTCGAGTACTAAATTCTTTTCACGGCCGGGAAGATTAACTTCAAGCCTGGTAAACGTCCAGACACCGTCTTTCTCGCCGGTGACATAGACCTCGCACTTTCCACGAGGGCCGACGATGTCGTAATAAAGGTCGCCATGGCCCGTTGATCGGCCGCCCGACGTTTGCACTTCTATATTTCCCAGCACAAAATACTTCGGCCGCATCGGCTCGCCAATAACATCTACCACTTGCTTTTCCTTTTGCACGCGTTCTAATGACATTTTGTAGAGATCGGAGTTATGAAAGCTGTACTCAAGGATGCCAAAAATTGTGAGTCCCAGTGCTACACCACCGACGACAACGACTCCGATGCCGAGCCAGACTGCCGTCTTGGTCTTCATTTGGTCAGAACTTATTCTCTTTTGGGTTCTGCGGATCCGCGTAGTTGTAGAATCCGTTTCCACTCTTACGTCCGTACCATCCTGCAGCGACCATTCGTTTCAGCAGCGCGGGTGATGCGAAGCGGCGCTCCTTGAATTCGTCAAACATCACGTGCGTGATGTAGTACGTGGTATCGAGACCAACAAAATCTAGCAGCGTGAATGGTCCCATCGGATAACCGCAGCCTAGTTTCATGGCGTTGTCGATGTCGCCGATCGAACCGACGCCTTCTTCATAAGCGCGAATAGCATCGAGCAGATATGGGACCAGCAGGCGGTTGACGATAAATCCGGTCTTGTCTGACGTGCGGACGGGGACCTTGCCAACCTTAGTGCCGAACTCCACGGCCTGCTCGAAGACATCTGGCGCGGTGGCGATGGTCTTCACCACTTCCACGAGTTTCATCAGGGGCACAGGATTGAAGAAATGCAATCCGATGAAACGCTCGGGGCGCTTGGTGGCCGCCATGAGGTCGGTCACGCTGATGGACGAGGTGTTCGTCGCAAAAATGCAATCTTTCTTCACTAACGCGTCGAGCTCGGCATACATCTTTTTCTTGATCTCAACGTTCTCGATGATGGCTTCAACAATGAGGTCGCAGTCGGCCAGGTCCTGCTTGTTGAGCGTGCCCTTCATGCGTCCCTGGGCGGCAGACTTCTGCTCCGCGGTGATGCCACCTTTGTCTACAGGCTTCTCCGTGAGCTTCGACAACGATTTCTCGATGCCGGCAAAGCCTTTGTCGATTGCTTTCTGCTCGGTCTCCAGCACGACCACGTCATATCCGGCCATGGCGCTGACCTGCGCGATGCCCGAGCCCATTAGTCCACAACCTAGTACGCCGACTTTTTTGATCGCCATTTATTCCGTTCCTTTGAAAAAAAATCACAACCCACCACAACGGCTCAAAGATCACAAAGAAGTTCTTGGGATGTAAAACCTAGAGCGATTCCACAATCACCGCGATACCCTGCCCGCCACCGATGCACGCGGTCGCCAGTCCGTACTTTTTCTTGCGACGCTTGAGCTCATACAACAGCGTCAAGACCAGCCGCGTGCCTGTTGCACCTAAGGGATGACCGAGTGCGATAGCGCCGCCGTTCACGTTGGTCTTGTTGCGGTCGAGGCCGAGTTCTTTTTCGACTGATAAATATTGTCCCGAGAAGGCTTCGTTGACTTCGATCAGGTCGATGTCTTCGAGTCTCAATCCAGCGCGCTTGAGTGCGGCATGCGTGGCGGGAACCGGGCCGCTGCCCATGATCCGCGGATCGACGCCAGCGATTCCCCAGTTCACAATGCGTCCGAGAGGCTTTGAACCGCGTTCTTCTGCATCTTTGAGTGAGGTGACGACCACTGCTGCGCCGCCATCCACAATGCCGCTGGCGTTTCCGGCGGTGACCATGCCCTCTTTGCCGAATGCGGGCGGAAGTTTTGCCAGGCCTTCGAGTGTTGTCTGCGGACGAAGGTGATCATCTTTCTCAAACATCTCTCCTGTGGGGCGGCCTTTTCGATCGACCAATGCGACGGGCGTGATCTCATCTGACAAGCGTCCGGCAGTCTGCGCATCTGCAGCTCGCTTCTGTGAGAGCAGCGCGAATTCGTCCATCTGCTGGCGGGTGATGCCCTGCTGGCGCGAATATTCTTCCGCGGTCTGCGCCATATACAGGCCGCACTGAGTGTCGAGCAGGCCCTGCATGAGCGCGTCTTCAAGCTTGCCTTGTCCCAGGCCGATGCCCCAACGCGCGCCCCGCACTACGAACGGCGCTTGCGACATCGACTCCATGCCGCCAGCGAGCACAGTCTTGGCTTCGCCGAGTTGGATCATCTGCGCGGCGTTCACGATCGACTGCATCCCCGAGCCGCAGAGGCGGTTCACTGTGAGTGCCGGAGTTTCGATGGGCAATCCGGCTTTCAGGCCGACGTGGCGCGCACCGTAATGCGAGTCGCTTGAGGTCTGCTGCGCGTTGCCGAACACAATGTGGTCGAATTCTTTAGGGTCAATGCCGCTGCGCTTCACGGCATCTTTACCGGCGATTGCGCCTAGCTCCGTGGCGGTGAAGTCACGCAGCTTTTCGCAGTAGCGTGCCATGGGCGTGCGCGCGCCCGCGACGATTGCAATATCTGAGGGGTTCAACATGTATAAGGAGTCCTTCGGAACGTTAAAGAGAACTCTCTAGTCTATCAAGAAGTGGTTGCGGACGGCGGCCGCGCCAAAGCAATAGAGCTAGTCGGCTTGGCCGATCAAGATGATGTATCCATCAGGATCAGTCAGACAAACCTCGCCCTTCGGCATGTAGAAAGGCTTCGATATCTCCGATATGGGCAGACCCTTGGCCAGGAGATCCCCGCGCAGCTTTACGATGTCCTCTGCATACATATAAAGGACGATGGTCGCTTCCTTTTCCACTTTGACCGATTCAGGATCAGACGCGAACATCATGTGAGCCTTGCCGGATTTGGCGTGCGCCCAGTAATGGTGTCCATCATCATGTTTCCCAATGCTGACCGGCTCGAAGCCGAGCTTCGCGTAGAAATCCAGCGAACGTTTCACGTCGCTGACGTGGGCCATGGGAATAAGAAAGCGGATGTTGGGCTGCGGCGTCTCTGGCATGGCGGCAATTCTAACTGCGGACTAAGGTTCCCTACTACCGTTCGCCCTCAAATTTTCGCCACTCGCCGTCGCGTGCGCAGAAACTTGCCACATTTGTGATGTAATAAAAGTAACCCCAATGTCACATGTAAACCCCAGCTTCGGGCACAAGATCAGGATCGCGAAACGCCGCACGCGCGAACTGGCGATGATCGGGCGGGCGCTCGCGTCCACTGACCATCCCATCATGGCGCACATCATTCCCATGCGCCGTTGCAACTTGAGCTGCACCTATTGCAATGAGTATGACGACGTTTCGAAGCCGGTGCCGCTGGAGACCATGTTCGAGCGCATCGACAAACTGG
>JAICLA010000121.1 GCA_025927695.1 Terriglobales bacterium
AGGCGCGTTCGAAGCGGCCAGTGATCCGCGGCACCCGACGTATGCACCGCCGAAGAAACCGGTGCCGCCGTTCTTAAATTGGGCGCCATTGGACAATGCCACCGCGGCGCTGCAGAAATCTGCCAGCGAATATGACAAGGCTATGTCCGATGCAGTCATCACCGGCAAACTTTCCGCCGACAAACTCCGCGACATCAACGCGAAGATCACGCAAGCCGAACGGCAGTTCCTGTTGGAAGATGGCCTGCCCCGGCGTCCGTGGATGAAGCATGCGCTGTATGCCCCAGGCTGGTACACGGGATATGGTGCGAAGACGCTGCCGGGCATTCGTGAGGCGATTGAAGAAGGGCGTTATGACGAGGCCGGGCGGGAGATTGTTAAAGCTGCAAAGGTCATTGAATCGGAATCTGAATGGCTGCAAAGCATCACGAAGGAGGTGGCTTCAAATGATGGAGAGCGAACTTCGAACGCGATTGGCGTGGGTCGCGCTTCAAGTCGCCGGGAACTGGTTAGCGATGGAGATAATCCCTATCCAAAGACATACCGTGTTGGAGATGGAGTCTCAGCTCCGACCCTCATCCATAACGTCATTCCTGAATACAGCGAAGAGGGGAGGAAGGCGCAACTGGAGGGAGAGGTCACTGTCTCAATGGTTGTAGGCCGGGATGGAATACCGCGAGACATAGCGATTCAGAAAGCTCTCGGCATGGGGCTCGACCAAAACGCTATCGCTGCCGTGCGGCAATGGCGCTTTGATCCGGCAGTCAAAGACGGCAATTCAGTAGCGGTTTATCTCACGGCCGAAGTCAGCTTTCATTTGCGCTGACCTCCGCTACTCCGCCCAGAGTCGCTGCCTAAAATAGTACTAAGGCCCACCTTAACTAATCAGACAACACGCCATCCACTCGCCGAATCTCATTTCCTAGCTGCCGGGATTGCCGGCCTTTGAGGTGAAATATGCTGCTTACTATCGCTGCGATCCTGTTCGTGCTGTGGATTCTGGGATTCGCATTCCACGTCGCGGGAAGCGCGATCCATGTGCTTCTTGTCATCGCTGTTGTGGTCGGAATCTTCCACTTGCTGACCGGCAGACGCGCTGTTTCCTAACTGTTAGGCAAATGGGAAAACAATAAAGCCCGCGGAAGCGGGCTTTTCGTTTGTACCAACGAAAGTGACGAAAAGAGAAGCGCGGCCGCTATCGCAGCCGCACTTGTGATCGACTCCTGTTATTACCGCAGGTTCCCCAAGTTGAAGATAGTATTCAACACGCTACCAAGGATGCTGTACGAGCCCCCGTTGTAGGCGCCGTAGCGGAAGGCGTTGGCATAACCGTCGTCGTAACCCCGGCTGAAGCCTTGGCGGAAGTAGTAGTTGTAGCTATCTTCGTCGCCATAGTAGCCGTCCCAGCCGTAGTTGGCGTCCTGATAAGCGAACGAATTCTGGAAGCCGCCGCGGTATCCATCTTCACGGTCAGCCACACCCATGCGGTATCCCTGGTCATAGCCGTTATTGATGGCGCTGCGAAGTTGGTCCGCTTCGTACTGATTGATGTCATAGTACTGGCCGCCGCGGTAATAGCGATAGACCGGCGCGCTATAGAAGTACGGATTGTTGTAATAGTCATACCGTCGCGCCAATGCCTGACGCTGTGCATTCTCACGCGCCCAGTAGTTCTGCTCGAACTGGTACTGATGCATGCGATGTTGCTGCTGCAATTCGGCGTTATAACGCTGCACTGCCGCTTGCTGCCGATCTAAGCGCTCGCGATACTGATTCACGCGTTGCTGTTGCTGCGCGATGCGTTGCCGCTGTTGATCTTCTGACAAGCGCGCGTGTTGCTCTGACGGACGCGGCTGGTCAGACTGCGGAAGCGCCGCGCGCGAAGGCCGGCTTTCGCGCGCTTCGCTATGCTGAACTGCCGGCTGGGGTGTAGCCGACTCTGCGCGGTGTTCTTCTTGCGCGGGCGCGCGATGCTCCTCCGTGGGCGGTTGTGCGGCGCGCTGTTGCTGCGGCTGGGCCTGCGGCCGTTCGTAATGCTGACTACGCTCTGCCGAACGTTGTTCCTGTTGCTGCGAGGGCTCTGCGCGGTGCTGTTCCTGTTGTGGAGCGGCACGGTGTTCCTGTGCGGGCGCGGCAACTCGATGCTCCTGCTGCGGAGCGGCATGTTCTTCGTGTTGCGGTTGCGGGCGCGCTTCTCGATGCTGCTGCGGTTCCGCTCTGTGCTCCTGGCCTTTATGCTGCTCAGCCTGCTGCTCTTCGTGCTTGTCCTTCTTATCATCCTGTTGAGCGCGGCTGGCGAATGATCCGCCGGACAATGCCAAAATCAGAACTCCACTGCTTATCCAATGATGTGCTTTCATCGCAATCGCGCTCCTTCGCGCATTTAAATCATCAAATGACTCAAGTCCAACAGACGACGGGCTTACTAAATTCGAGTAAAAGCCAGGCAGGCAGGTTGCTCTTTTTGCCGCTATTAATGTTGTTAAGGAATGCAAAGCAGCGCAACCCGGCGCTGTGCGCCGGGTTGGGGCCTGTCGTGAACAACGTTCAATCGTCAGTGTCTGTCGTGATCGCGATCATGGTCATGATCATGGTCGTGGCGCCACTTGAAATATTCCTGACGTTCTTCGGGGCGCCGGTCGCGGAATTCGCGGTGGCCGTAGTGTCTTTCGTTCTCCCACTGTACGTAGTAGCCATTCTCCGCGGGCGTGAACACGTGGTAGTCGTGGTAGTAGGGATCTTGTACGCGATAGTAATGGCGATCTGAGGAGCATCCCGCAGTCAGTACAGCTAACCCAAAAGTTGCGGCCAGCAAAGTCGAAGTAATGCGACGAACCATGAGTCTCTCTCTTTCTGCTCGCGGCCCGCGGCATATGCGGGTTGCAAGCCCAGCCTGTTTTTTCAGTGGCCTACATAGAAGGATGCGAACAGCAAAATCGCGGTTGCGGAGGGAGACGCGTCATAACAGAACTTTACATAGTGTGCGCGTTAGACAGCGATCGTTTAGCGTTGGCAACGGATGACGCACATATCTCGAGCGGACTATAGTTATCGCACTATGTCCACATGGCCGGTTCCAAGCGCGCTCGACGCCAATACGCAGGCATTTCCAGTCCTCACAGAGGCGCAGATCAAACGTCTGCGCGCGGTGGGCAAATGTCACGACGTGAAAGTTGGCGACGTCCTCTTCCAACCCGGCGATGTGAACATCCCATTCTTTGTGCTGATCTCCGCCGCCATGGACATTCTTCAGCCAGAGATCAGCGGCGCTGAGCGCTTGATCGTCGCGCATCCGCCAGGGCATTTCACCGGAGAGATAGCTATGATCAGCGGGCAACGCTGCCTGGTCCGTGGGCGGATCACGAAAGCCGGCGAAGTGCTGGAACTTGGACCCGAAGCTTTGCGTTCAATAGTCGCGCGAGATGCCGAACTGAGCGAGATCCTGATGCGCGCTTTCATCCTGCGACGCGTGGAACTGGTGAAGAGCAGTACCAGCAATGTGATCCTTCTAGGCTCGCGCTTTTGCGCGAACACTTTGCGCATTCGCGAATTCCTTGCCCGCAACACCTATCCGTATTCCTTCGTTGACCTCGATGATGACAAGTCCGCTCAAGCGCTGCTCGACCGCTTTGAAGTGAAACCGCATGATGTGCCCGTGGTGATCTGCAATGGGACGACTGTTCTGCGCAATCCTACGCCGCAATCGCTCGCAGACTGCCTCGGCCTCAACGAAAACGTGGATCAGCAGCAGGTGCGTGATGTGGTTATCGTGGGCGCAGGACCTTCGGGATTGGCCGCGGCCGTCTATGCCGCTTCAGAAGGACTTGATGCTTTAGTCATCGAGGCCGAAGCTCCCGGCGGACAAGCCGGGTCCAGTTCAAAGATAGAGAATTATCTCGGCTTTCCCACCGGCGTTTCCGGACAAGAACTCGCCACGCGAGCTCTGACGCAAGCGCAGAAGTTCGGAGCAAAGCTGATGGTCGGCCATCGCGTGGTGAAGCTCGAGTGCGAGAAGCGTCCCTATCGCGTGCAACTCGACAATGGCCAAGAGCTGGCTGCGCGCGCTGTCGTTATCGCCAGCGGAGCGCAGTACAACAAGCCTCCGCTGGAAAACATTACGAAGTTTGAAGGGCAAGGCGTCTATTACGGCGCAACTTTCATGGAGGCACAGCTCTGTGAAGGCGAGGAAGTGATCGTGGTAGGCGGCGGCAACTCAGCCGGACAAGCTGCGGTCTTCCTCTCGCAGACAACTACTAAAGTGCACATGCTCGTACGTGCGAAGAATCTCGCTGACACTATGTCGCGCTACTTGATCCAGAGGCTCGAAGACAATCCTAAGATCGAGCTTCGATACCAGACTGAGATCACCGCTCTTGAAGGCGAGAGGCAACTGGAGCGGGTGACATGGCAAGATAAAAAGTCCGATAAGACCTCGACGCACAACATTCACCACGTCTTCATCATGGCGGGCGCTTCGCCGCATACAAAGTGGCTAGAGGGCTGCGTCGCCATGGACGACAAGGGTTTCATCCTCACCGGGCGCGACCTGAACGGCACCGCTGGTGCGGCTTACACGCGTGATCCGCAAATGCTGGAAACAAGCTTGCCGGCGATCTTCGCTGTGGGCGATGTCCGTTCGGGGAACGTGAAGCGCGTGGCATCGGCCGTGGGCGAGGGCGCTATCGCGATTCACATGGTGCATCGCGCGCTGGCAGAGGGATAGAGACGTCCCACTTACTTTGATGGTGAGGCAGGCGTTTTGAGGGCTGAGCTGTGACCCGCAACCATTAACCACTCTCCCTTGCGCTTAACGAAAACATCAGTAAAGCGGTTGCTGCGGCGGACAGTCTCGCCCTTCGCATTGACGATCTCGTAGGTCCCGATCGCCGATACCACGGCCGACTCAGGATAGATCAGCACCTTTTCGTCACTCAGTGAATAAGTGCCTGTGTGTTTCTTGCAGTCTTTCTCGCCCGCCAGATCTTGCGCGCGAGTCGTTACTTCGCCGGCAGGATCCGTGAAAAAGAACTCATCCGCTTCGATCTTGCGAAAGAAATCGTAATTACACTCGAGATTGGCGCGGCCAACGTGCGCCTCGATATCGAGCAGATGCTTTTTAATCAAACCCGTCTTACCCGCTGCGAAACCTGGGCTGAGGAACACACATAGAAAAACGAGGAAACTTTTCATGATGTCAGATCGAGGAATCACAGCCCGCGGATTGTCTTGCTGCGCATGAAGAAATAAATGGCGATCAGTACCAGCAGTGTCCCATTCACCACCAGCACAATGGGTGCCCCGATCTTACTGGCGGCGTATCCACTGATGAGGCTGCCGAGAGGCATGCCTCCGCGGAAAGCGACCATGTAGATACTCATCACGCGCCCGCGCATCTCATTGGGCGCGATCAACTGTACGAGAGACGTGACCGACGAGAACACGACCATCAGCATCATGCCGAAGAAGAACAGGATGATCTCACTCAAGCGCAACATCCGTGACAGCCCGAAGGCGATGATGATTAACCCGCTCACTGCCTGCACCGCCAGTGCGGTCTTGCCCATGTTCTTGAACTTGCCCAGCCACGCGACGATCAACGCACCCACAACGGAACCCGCCGCGGAAAATGCCATCAAACGGCTGTAGAGTCCGACGTCCTGGTGGAAGATGTTGCGGGCAAACAGCGGCAGCAAAGTCGTCATGGAAAAGGCAAGAAACGTCATGCTGGCGCCGAGAATCGTCAGTTCGAGCAGGCTCTGCTCGTCACGCACAAATTTCAATCCGCCGATCAGCTCATCGCGGATACGTTTTGGCGCCGCAGGCGGAATGTGTTTCACGCGCAACGACATCAACGCCGCGATCACAACAACAAACGACAGCCCGTTCAGCGAGAAACACATCGTCATGCCGTAGGCCGCAAGCGCTAATCCGGCCAACAGCGGCCCAATCAAACGCGCCAGGTTGAACTGGATCGAGTTCAGTGCGATCGCGTTAGGCAATCCTTTTTTGTCTACTAGTGAAGGGATCAGCGCCTGTGACGCCGGCCCTCCGAACGACTGCGCCGTGCCCGTGATGAATGACAACACCAGGATGTGCCAGATCTTCACATGTCCGGAGAAGTACAGACCGGCCAACGTAAACGCGGACGCCATCTGTATGTATTGCGAGACTATCAGTGTCTTGCGGCGGTCAAACCTGTCTGCCAGCACACCACCAAGCAGCATGAACAAAATGATGGGCAGCTGTTGCAGGAATGCGTCGAGGCCAAGGTAGAACGCTGATCCGGTGAGTGAAAGCACCAGCCAGTTCTGCGCGACGTACTGCATCCACGTGCCAATGCTCGACGTGCATGAGCCGAACCACAGCACGCGGAAATCGCGAAAGGTGAACGCGTTGAGCATGCGGCCGAAAACGCGCGCGCCTAGGCTTACAGGCTGCGGCTCTATGGCTTCGGTCACGGGCGTCTCCGGCGGGGCATCGATGGTATTACTGGGCGGCGTCATGGGCGGTCGAGTCCGCGAAGATTTGCGGAAGCAACTGACCCCGTGTTGGACGGGGCCCAATGCAAGATGATAGCAGCCGAGTTAACGACTCATGAAAATCCGTAGGCTCTTGTACTTACGGTTGTTGCCAATGCCAATCGCATTGTGGCGGCGAGAACAGCCAAT
This sequence comes from Terriglobales bacterium, assembly GCA_025927695.1. Classification (GTDB taxonomy): domain Bacteria; phylum Acidobacteriota; class Terriglobia; order Terriglobales; family Acidobacteriaceae; genus JAICLA01. Next base: position 6,669 of record JAICLA010000121.1, read on the forward strand.
CTTGGCTCGAGTCGCCAATGGGCGCACCCGGAGGCGCAGGCGATGGCGGCATCAACTTCTGACCTTCAGCCGCATCGCGCTCGATAAAGCGCTTGATATCCGCAGCCATGAGTGTGCGCGCAGCTCGTTCGGCTTCATCGGTAGAAGCTCCATGGAATCTCACCGCTAGTGCTTCCAATTTCGCCGAAGCGATAGCCCGTACCTGAGCATTCGCCGCAGATTCAGCCAGCCAGGTCAGCCGATCCACCAAGACGCGTTCTTCCGCGCGCCGAACTTCCGCCTCGTAAGGTGAAGCGGTCGCAGCATCAACTGTTGCTTTCACTAAGCGATCGATCACTTCACCGAGCCCGGGCAGGCCGGGATCTTCAGCATGTTGCGCCACCATGCGGGCAGCGCGAGAGTTCTCCAGCACGAAACCGATTGTCACGTCCGACGCGATGCTCGCGGGGTTGATGGGATCGAACGCCTCGCCGGTGGTGCGCGGGAAAAGCTCGCGGTGGAATCCGAAGCCCGGTGCGCGTGGCGGAATGAGATCGAGAAGTTTTTTCGGTATGGTCAGTTCGGATGGCTTCAACGTCGCAGCCAGCGCTTCCAATGCTTTGCGCTGGTCAGCGGCGGGCTCCCACTTTGTCGGCACTCGACCGTCCCCGCGCGAAGCGTACGTGAAGTCCTGTCCCGCGATCATCGACGAAGCCGACTCCACCGCGTAGCGGTGATACATATAGATGGGTACCAGCGGCTCTTCGATCGTGGACATCATCGCGCCTGTACGGATCGTCTGTTCGCCAAGACGGTTCAGCGCTGAACGCCGCACCTTCATCAGGTGGTTCAACTCGTCGGCTTGGTTGACTCCGTTAGACCACTGGTCCGCGCGCGGATGAAGGTCGGTGTCCTGGTTCGTCAAGTAGCGCAGGTCCTGCGCCCAAGCATCATTAAGGATCTTGGTCATGGCGGCAACATCATCTTTGCCTTGCGCATACTCACTGTATCCGTACGCGATCGCCACTTTGTCCCAATCGCCAATGTGTTGCGGATAAGCGTCGCTGATATCAATGCTGCCGTCATCGCGCAGCGTCTCCACCGGATGCGGATAATCCATCACCGAGATCCAACCCTTGGAACTGTCGTAATAATTGTGCCCGAGGCCCAGCGTGTGACCGACCTCGTGCGCAGCCAGCTGCCGGATGCGCTTGAGCGCTGTCTGGTAGAGGATGTCAGGCCGCTCGTCACCTTG
>JAICLA010000193.1 GCA_025927695.1 Terriglobales bacterium
ACGCAATATTGTAGAAAGCGCCCATTTATACGCGGAAAAATGTATATTTCAAAATGTATATACTAAAAACAAAATAAACAACTTACAGGTAAGAATTTATTTTTATGCAACGCGCGTTTCGTGCAACTCAGGTGTGAGCTGCTGTTATCTAGTCAGTTACTAAATGCAGTTCCCTCAGGAGAGAAGTTTATGAAACATCGCCTCAACGTCCTACCACTCGCGTTTCTGCTGTTCGCAACCGTAGCATTCGCGCAGCAACAAGCCGATTTTGTGCACCAAACATATCCCGCTTCGCCGTCCACCGCCCGCATTGCTGCAGATCTCAACAATGATGGAGCCATTGACGTGGTCACTAACAGTTTTAGCCAGCCAAGCATCTTCGTGTCATTGTCGCAGGGCAGCGCTGGATTCCCGCTCTTCGTCGAGTATCCCATCAGTTCTATTGCAAGCGACGTTAGCGCAGCCGATGCAGACGGCGATGGGAACGTCGATATCATCGCTACGGTAAATAACGGTATCGATGTTTTGTATGGAAAGGGAGACGGCACACTCTCGCCTTTCGTGCACTATTCATCCGGCGACATCAATCCTCTGCGCGCTGTTGCCGCAGACTTTAACTTGGACGGCAAAAAGGACGTTCTCGTCGTGGGCGGTTCGGCATCGGACGACAATTTCTATGCTCGTTTCTTCACTAATACCGGCAATCGGACCTTCAGCTTTGGTGGCGGCCTTCAGATCAGCGCGGCTGCTTCATGCTGCGACTTCACCGCTCTCGGCTGGGGAGATTTTGACGGCGATGGCCATGCGGACTTCTTCGTGGAACGAATTCATCAGGCTAATTTCGGACCAAATACTGACAATGATCTTTATACCTTCTTCGGTAACGGCGCAGGCCAGTTCACGGCCGGTGCAAACAAGACATTCAATGGAGCGCTAACGGTTATCGCTGCCGACCTTAACAGCGACGGCAAGACGGACATCGTAGGCGCCTTAGCCCTCTCCGACGATAGTTTCAATACCACATCAACCGCTTTTCTCTTCGAGGGAAACTCCGGCCGCACTTTGACCGAGAAGGACTTGTTTACCTTCCCGGGCGGCTCTTCGAGCATACAGGTGGCGGATTTTAACGGAGACGGCACCAATGACATCGCCTTCTTTGGCGACGACCGTGTGACCCCTGGATTATGGCTGGGATTACAGCAGAACGGGTCTTTCACTATCGAAAAGACTGCCAACAGCGTTTCGCCTGATCTTCTAGGCGATTTTGACCACGACGGTCGCCCTGACTTGGCCCAGGCCGATCCAGCGAGCCCCACCACCTTGGAAGTCCTCTATAACCGAACACAGAATAGTTTCAACTTCTGCGCGCAGCCGGCGCACGGTGTTTCCATCTGCGCGCCCGGCGCAGGATCGACAAATACTAATGGCGTGATGTTCAGTGCCTCGGCGGCCGACTTCGCGCCCATCCGCAAGCTTGAATTGTGGGAAGGAAGCATGAAGCTGGTTCAGCAGTTCTATGGATACTTCAACTACGCCTTCTTGAATGCCTCGCTTACCTTGCCTGCGGGTAGTCACACTGTCACCGTTCTGGCCACCGGCTATGACCATGCACAGACGAAGAAGAGCGTGACGTTCACCGTCGGTGCGGCCAGTGGATGCTCCACGCCCACCTCGGGCATTCATGTATGCGAGCCGGTGGACAATTCGGTAATAAGCGCGGGTTCATCGGTTCACGCGGTGGCTACGGGAATGTCCGGCACGGCGAAGATGGAAGTGGATGTGGACGGCGTTCGAAAGTCGCTCGTATCCGGTTCTCATTTGGATGTGCACTTCACGCTGGGGGTAAGAGGAACGCGTAAGATCACGTTCAGTTCCTTCAACTCCGCCGGCACTAAGACGGCAACAAAGACGTTGACTATTACCGTGCAGTAAGAGGTTGAATCGCTTCGAGTAGGGCGGCCTTCGGGTCGCCCTTTCTTTTGGCTCGCGATACAATCCTGCGCATGAAGATCGCACTGGGGGCCGACCACGCCGGCTATGATCTGAAGCAATTGCTGAAAGACCATATTGAAAAATCTGGACACCAAGTAAAAGATCTGGGGACACATGCTTCTGACTCGGTGGATTATCCCGATTACGCGCGCGAAGTTGCGCACGACGTTGCGCGGCATGATTCTGACTTTGGCGTACTGGTGTGCGGCAGCGGAGTAGGTATGTCGATCACAGCCAACAAAGTTGCAGGGATTCGTGCGGCGAACGTGGGCAGTGAGCAAGCTGCTCGGCTAAGCCGGGAACACAACAATGCCAACATTCTGGCCCTGGGCGCGCGCGTGGTGCGCGAAGCGGACGCGTTGAAGATCGTGGATGCGTTTATCAACACGCCATTCGCCGGCGGCCGGCATGAACGTCGCGTGGACAAGATCGCGCAGATCGAGAAGGAAGAGAAGGCCCACGGCTAGCCGACGGCGACAGGCTGCCCATTTGAAAGCAACTCCCGGATAGTTTTTCCGCCATTCTGGCGTAACATATCGTCAGTCTTCCAAAGGTGACGTTTCATTGATCGGGACTACTATCTCTCACTACCGGATCCTGGGTAAGTTGGGTTCGGGCGGCATGGGTGTGGTGTATGAGGCGGAAGATTTGCGCCTTCACCGTCATGTTGCGCTGAAGTTCCTTCCGGAAGAACTCGCGAAAAATCCGTTGGCGCTCGAACGTTTTCAGCGTGAGGCGCAGGCTGCGAGCGCGCTGAACCATCCGCATATCTGCACTATCCACGACATCGGCGAAGAGGGCGGCAAGAGTTTTATCGCGATGGAGCTGTTGGAAGGGCAGACCCTTGACCATCGCCTGAGCGGGAAGCCGGTTGAACTCGACCATCTGCTGGAGTGGTCGATCGAGGTGGCGGATGCGCTGGATGCGGCGCATAGCAAAGGTATCGTCCATCGCGACATCAAGCCTTCCAATATTTTCATCACGCGGCGCGGGGAGGCAAAGGTGCTCGATTTTGGGCTCGCGAAAGTGCAAACCTCGGATACGGCCATCACGCCCTCTCCGGAAGCACGCACGATGACGCGCGATCCGGGCGACCTCACTTCGCCGGGCAGCACGATGGGCACGATGGCGTATATGTCTCCGGAACAGGCGCGCGGAGAAGACCTGGACGCGCGCACGGATATCTTCAGCTTCGGCGCGGTGATGTACGAGATGGCGACGGGCTCGCGCGCGTTCGCGGGGAAGACCGCCGCGGCCATCGCCGGCGACATCCTTTATAAGCAGCCGGGATCGGCCGGGCAGCTGAACCCGATGCTGCCGGCTGAAGTAGTAAATCTGATCAACCATGCGCTGGAGAAGAAGCGCGAAGAGCGCATTCAATCTGCCGCGGAGTTGCGTTCTCAGTTGAAGCGCATCAAGCGCGGGACGGAGTCAGGAAAGTCGGCGGCGCTTGCCGTGGCGAGCGCGACGAAGACGAAGCCCGGTAGAAAATTGGCATGGGTCGCTGCGGTTGTCATGGTGATCGTGGTATTCGCGCTGATCGGCGGATTGTATGTGCGTATGGTCTCAGCCAGGTCTATCGATTCCATCGCTGTAATGCCGTTCACTAATGCGGGCGGCAATGCAGACACCGAATACCTGGGGGATGGGCTCACGGATTCGCTAATAGATGGCCTGGCGCATGTGCCGCAGTTGAAGGTGAAATCGCGCAATTCGGTCTTCCGCTATAAAGGGAAAGATTTTGACGTGCAGAAGGGGGCAACGATCTGGGAGTCGCTGCCGTGCTGACCGGGCGCGTCTCCCAGCGCGGCGACACAGTGCAAGTCAGCGCAGAACTTACGAAAGTGGACGATGGCACGCAGCTCTGGGGCGAGCAGTTCACGCGGCCGTCGACGGACCTCATTGCATTGCAACAGCAGCTATCGACAGACATTGCTGAAAAACTGCGGTCCCGGCTGACCGGCACTGAGATGAAACAAGTCATGCAGATGGGCACTCAGGACCCCGACGCTTATGCGCTGTACTTAAAGGGTCGCTATTACTGGAACAAGCGCACCGGCGCCGACCTCAAGATGGCCGAAGATGATCTGCAGCAGGCTGTTGCTAAAGACCCGAACTACGCGCGGGCATATCTTGCTTTGGCTGATGTTTACAGCGTCTGGTCTGACTACGGTGCTGAGCCTTCGGTGGTGTTGCCGAAGGGTGACGCAGTCGCGAAGAAAGCGCTATCGCTCGACCCCAGTCTCGCTCATGCGCACTCAATCCTAGGTACGAGCCTAGTCGAGTACTACAGGAAGTTTGCAGAAGGTGAAGTGGAGGAGAAGAAGGCGATCGAGCTTGATCCCAATGATGCAACTGCCCACCAGTGGTATGCGGAGGAACTGGGTTGGCTAGGGCGACCGAAGGACGCAGCTGCAGAGATAGAACGTGCACAGGAGCTAGACCCATCCTCGGCCATTATTGCGGCCTCGAAGTGCGAAATAAAGATCGATGGCCGCGATTTTGACGGCGCGTTGGAAGACTGTAAGAAGGTAGCGGCGCAGTTTCCTGAGTTCGTTCGAGCGCATGAGTTTCTTTCAAATGCCTATTTTGCCAAGGGCATGTATCCGCAGGCGATCGAGGAACGCAAGATCATGAATCGACTGACCGGCGACAAAGATGCGGGCGAGCGGACTGCCGCCTTTGAACAAGGCTATCGCACGGGAGGATTCAAGACAGGACTGTCGCGAATGCTCGACGTGATCAAGCAGCAGAACAAAGACGGCGGCATGACGTCTTTTGAAACGGCGGCGCTCTATGCGCAACTCAGCGAGAATGACCAGGCCTTCTCCCGCTTGAACACTGCCATGCAGAAGCATGAGCCGTACATCATCAGCGTGAATACGGATTACCGTTTCGATGCGCTGAAGAGCGACCCGCGTTTTGGCGAATTAGTGCGCAAACTCGGGCTGCCGCCCACGAAATGAAACCCGCTGGCGAATATGTTGTGACTTCTGAGCCCGCACGGTTGCTTAAGCAGATCGACGTTATCCATGGTTACCTGACAGCTTCTTATTGGGCGGAGGGAATCCCGAAGAAAACAGTTCGCAAGTCGATGCAGGGCTCGATCTGCTTCGGCGTGCTACGCGGACGCGAACTCGTGGGATTCTGCCGCGTGATCAGTGACAAAGCGACTTATGCCTATCTGGCTGATGTCTTCGTGCTGGAGGAACATCGCGGCAAAGGGCTGTCAAAGCGAATGATGGAAGCGGTGAAAGCGCATAAAGATCTGCAGGGCATCCGTCGGTTCATGCTGGTCACTCGTGATGCTCATGGACTTTATACGC
>JAICLA010000282.1 GCA_025927695.1 Terriglobales bacterium
ACGCTCAGTTCAAAGAAGCGTGGAAGAAAGCGGACACCAAGCTGAAAGTCAGTGGGCTCTAGACGCGTCAGGGAACGGCGGGTTCTCAGGAGCGTTGTAAGTCTCTTTCATCTTGTCACGCACCTTCTTTGCAAGCTTCTCTATCTCGTCTGTCTTGCGGATCACTTCAAGAGAGAGAGTGTTGTCGCCAGCGGCGTCAACACTCTTTTTTAGTTCTGTGGCCAGGTCTAAAAGTTTGTTCGTGTCCTGCTGGATCTCCTTGACCCGGTCTTTATTCATGGCTTTAGCCTGGTCTTTCTTGATCTTGGCTTGAAAGGGATCGTCTTGCCGCTGACCGTTCAGTTGCGCAGACGCTGTATTCCCTGCGGATAGGGCGAGGATCAACATAATGGCGCAGAGTACCGTTTTCAACTTGCACCTGCCTGATGAATTGGATTACGCGCTGATTATATGAGACGCGGTCCGCGCGTTTTGGGTGCGTCGTAAATTGTTATAATCCGAGGTCGCACGGCACCGCATCTTCCCTATGCAAAACGCCCTCGAAGCCAAAGGACAGATCGTTCAGAACGTATTGGGTGGGTGGAAGGTAGACGTCGCCCGATGGATCGAGAAGGACGCGCCTAAGTTCGTCGTTGTCTTAGTGATCGCTTTCATTCTGGTCCGCCTCTTGCGGCTTATCACCAGCCACCTGGAGGGTCTCGGCCATCACGCACCGCCCGGCATAAGAGCACAGCAATTGCGTACGCTCGCCGGCATTGTGGGTAGTGTAGGCGCATTCATCATTTACTTCCTCGCTCTGATGCAGGTGCTGCCGCTGTTCGGCATTGACATGAAGCCGGTACTCGCAAGCGCCGGTATTGTTGGGTTGGCCGTCGGTTTCGGCGCTCAGACGGTAGTGAAAGATGTGATCAATGGCTTCTTCATCTTGTTCGAGAACCAGTACGACATTGGCGATCTGGTGAGGATCGCTGGAGTGCAAGGCACGGTCGAGGCAATGACGCTGCGGCGGACAATCCTGCGCGACGCCGACGGCACTGTACACATCACGCCGAATAGCGAGATCCACGTTGTTAGCAATCTCACACGCGACTGGAACCAAGTCTCGCTGAAGATCACGGCAGATTACAACGAGCACAGCGACCGCGTCATAAAGATCCTGCAGGAGGTTTCGGCAGATATCTACGCGGAACCGGCATTCAAAGATGCGCTGGTAGCTGAGCCAGAGGTTCCAGGGATCGAGCGCGTTACTGGCAGCGAAGTTGAGTATTTGATGACGGCGAAGGTCCGCCCGGGCGAGCAGCATCGTGTAAGCCGCGAATTGCGCAAACGGATAAAAGAGTGCTTCCAGAAGAATGGGGTCAAGACCGCGAGCCAGCCAAAGATATTCGTGGCGGAGAAGCCGGGTGGGGCTGAGGCGGAAGTGAAGTGAGGCCGATTCGAGGAAGAGATGAGTCCTTCTCATACGAGACCGAGAAATTCCCGGACGGATTTTCAATCGCAGTTTCTCAAATACGTTTGAGATTGATACCCACGGCCATTCTGTTTATAGCGATAAGCACACTATTAGTCGTTAACGTTTACCGGCATCCCTGGTTTCGCTTTTCGCCCGCGTTAGCGCTCTTTGGCTTTTTATTCGCTGCTTTGGCAGTCTTCGCAATCAATGGCATCGTTTCCCGTAACTCTCTAACGAAACATGGTTCAAGGATGACGTTCAACAGCTCGATTTTTGGCCTCAAACTGCTCGCCAAATCGTTCGAGAGCGAACAAATCCTGGAATTTGGCTTCGGCAGCCTTGGACACTCTGGGTCCGCGCTTAGGCTGGTAATCATGAAGTCGCCTTCTGAGACCCAGAGCCTTGTCCTCGTTGAACAGATAAGCCATAAGCGCGCTAGTAATTTCCTGGAAGACTTGCATATTCAAGGAATCACCATTCCTGCTCAACCGCTCCCTTCCAACCACCAGTAATCCTTTACAATCAATAATTCCCTGTTTCACAGAAATCATCTATGCATCGCTATTCCAAACTGTTCATTCCTACGCTACGTGAGGCGCCTGCCGACGCGGAGGTCGCCAGCCACAAGTTCCTTATTCGGGCGGGCTACATCCGCCAACTCGCCGCGGGACTCTACTCTTACCTGTTCCTCGGGCAACGTTCCATCAACAAGATCATCGGCATCGTGCGCCAGGAGATGGACAAGATCGGACAGGAGTTCCTGCTGCCCGCACTTCATCCGCGCGAACTATGGGAGCAGAGCGGGCGCTGGCAGGTGATGGGCGACAACATGTTTCGCCTGAAAGACCGCGGCGGACGCGACCTCTGTCTGGGCATGACGCACGAAGAGGTCATGACGGAGATTGCGCGCAAAGAACTGCGCAGCTACAAGCAGTTGCCGCAAATCTGGTACCAGATACAGAACAAATTCCGCGACGAGCCCCGTCCGAAGAGCGGGCTGCTGCGCGTTCGCCAATTCACCATGAAGGACGCGTACTCGTTCGACATTGACGCCGCCGGTCTCGACGTCAGCTACAAGAAGCACTACGACACCTATTGCCGCATCTTTGACCGCGCCGGATTGAAGTACGTCGTGGTAGAGGCGCACTCGGGCGCTATGGGTGGTTCGCAATCGCATGAATTCATGGTCTTCAGCGATGCCGGCGAAGATTTTGTGGTGCATTGCGCTCAGTGCAATTACGCCGCAAATCTTGAAAAGGCGACGTCGAAGCTCGAGAAGGTAGAAGACCTTGCTGCCACGGGAGACGGTAAGCCCGAACTTGTGGAAACGCCGGGGATGAAGACCATTGAGGAGGTTGCCGCATTCTTAAAGGTGTCACCCAAGCAGAAGATGAAGACGCTGGCTTATATGGCCCTCGAAGCTGACGAAAAGACCGGCGCGGAAATCGCGCAGCCGGTGATCGCATTTATGCGTGGGGACCACATGCTCAACGAAGCGAAGTTCTCTGCCGCCATTGGCGGGCGCAGGTTCCGTCCTATGCACGCAGAAGAGATCGAGAATGTGTTTAAGTCGCCCGCGGGATATCTCGGCCCGGTCAACATCGCCAATACAAAAGGGGCGCTGATTTTAGTGGACGAAGCCCTGAAGGGACGCACCAATCTGATCGCGGGCGCGAACAAAGAAAACTTCCATCTGCGCAACGTAACGCCCGACCGCGACTTCAAAGTGGATCATTGGGCAGATCTGCGCTCGGCAGCGGAAGGTGAAGGATGTCCACAGTGTGGTTCCCCTCTCAAAGTGGCGAAGGCGGTGGAGATCGGACACATCT
>JAICLA010000169.1 GCA_025927695.1 Terriglobales bacterium
CAAACCATATTTCAGCGCGAGTTCGGCGGAATTCAGCGCAGATACGACCATCGCTTCCATCATCACGTCACGCGCGTCTTGCGGTTCAGCCTTGCGTGAGTTCTCATCCATCATCTTGGTGAGCAACGCCTGGTCGAGCGAACCCCAGTTCACGCCGATGCGTACCGGCTTTTGGTTTTTCACCGCGACTTCGATCATCGCGCGAAAATTCTCGTCGTCCTTTTTGCCGATGCTGCAGTTGCCGGGATTGATGCGGTATTTCGCCAGCGCCTTCGCGCAATCAGGATATTTCGTCAGCAGCAGGTGCCCGTTGTAGTGAAAGTCGCCGATGATGGGCGTCTTCAGCCCGAGTTTGGCCAAGCCCTCAACGATGTAGGGAACAGCCTTCGCGGCTTCGTCATTGTTCACAGTCACGCGTACCAGTTCGGAACCGGCGCGGGCCAGCGCAGCGCATTGCTTGATGCTGCTTTGAATGTCAGCGGTATCAGTATTGGTCATTGACTGCACCACTATTGGTGCACTGCTGCCGACCAACACCCCGCCGATGTTGACTGTGGGCGTACTTCTACGAGTGATTGTAGCCATGGCTGTACCTTGATTTTATCACGTAAAAACAGGGGTTTCGGCCTGCGAAGTGGGCCGCTATTGCAGGTGTTTAGCGAAGAATGGGAGCTTGGAAACGTCGTTAAACACCACGGTGAAGGCGAACAGCACCAGGAACACGAAAGCTGTCTGGTAGATACGTTCTTTCACGCGCTGATTGATGTCGCGGCGGATGACACTTTCAATGACGGTCAGCAGAATCAGGCCGCCGTCCAAGATCGGGATAGGCAGCAGATTCATGATGCCCAGGTTTACGCTGATCAGAGCCATGATCTCAATCAGTGTGTCCCAGCCTTGCTGCTGAACGGCGGCACCGGTGGCGCGGGCCATGCCGATGGGGCCATCCATCTGCTTGAGCGAGACCTTTTTCTGAATGAGCTTCTCGACCATCTCCAGCACGAGCATTGATGTTTTGCCATTGGTGGCAAGAGAGAGGTTCAGCGCATCCCCAAATGACAACCGATCGACTTGCGGAATTCGCCCGGAACCAAAGCCGATGCGATAGCTGGATTTGCCGTCCACTATGGCCGGCACCGGCGTCAAAGTCATGGAGAGCTGTTTCCCATCACGCAAGATGCCGACTGTGACCGGATTCGTACCGTGGGCCTTCATGTAGGCCTGCACAGATTGGATCGAATGTACGGCCTGTCCGTTAAGCGACGTGATCACGTCTCCAATTTGCATGCCGGCTTTTTCCGCGGGCATTCCTTTGTCGATCGAGATCACCGTAGTCGGAACTTCCGGCAGGAAGCCGGTGTAAGGCAGTTCGTCTGCGGCGCGCTGCTCAGGACGCAACGAAAGGTTCACGAGCTGTCCGTTACGCAGCACAGTCAGGCTGATATTGCTCTGCGAGTTCAGCAGGACTTTGTTGAACGCATCTTCCCACGTGGGATTCTGCAATCCGTCGATCTTCTTGATCAAATCTCCGGTCTGCAGGCCGGCCTTGCTCGCAGGTGAATTTGCGTCAACGTTGCCAATGGTGGCTGGTTTGTCCGCCAGCGGATCAAACTCATGATGCACCATGAACAGGCCGGTCAGAAGTACCACGGCCAGCAGGATATTCATGAATGGACCAGCCAAAGCGATCGCAATGCGCTGCCAGCGGGGATGCGACATGAACTCGTCGCTGGCGCCGGTGCGCTGCTCCATGGGGTTTTCGCCGGCCATCTTCACGTAGCCGCCAAAGGGCACCGCGCTTACGCGGTAATCGGTCTCGCCCATGCGGAATCCGAAAAGGCGCTTGCCGAACCCTACTGAAAAGGTGTCAACGCGGACGCCAAACCATTTGGCCACCAAGTGGTGTCCTAGCTCATGGATGACGATCATGATGCCCAAAACGGGCACGATGGTGACGACGGCAATCAGAAAGGTCTGCATTACGTAAAGGTCTTTAGAGTATATCTTCTCTTTCGAACGGCTGACTATGAATCATTAATGCGAAAGCACTTTGGTAACAGATTTCTCTTTGCGCTCTATCACTTGGCGCGCCACTTCGCGCGCGTGCGCATCGCATTCCAGCACCTTCTTAATAGATTCGGGATGAGTGTTGGCAGTTTCATCTAAAACTGCCTTAATCACCTCTGGAATCTGAGTGAAGCCGATCTGGCCATCGAGGAAGGCCGCCACTGCGACTTCGTCCGCGGCATTGAGTGAGATGGATTTGGCGCCCCCTGCTTCGGCGGCTTCATACGCGAGGCGCAAGCAAGGGAATTTGTCGAGATTAGGCTCGTAGAAATCGAGCTTCTTCATGCTGAGGACGTCGAATTTCAGGTCTGATTCCACGCGTTCTGGATACGTCAACGCGTAGAGGATGGGCAGGCGCATGTCTGTGACTGAAAGCTGCGCCAGGATACTGCCGTCATTGAATTCCACCAGTGAATGAATCGTGGACTGGGGATGCACGATGACTTTCACCTGTGACGGCGGCATATCGAACAAACGGCAAGCCTCGATGACTTCGAATCCTTTATTCATTAGCGTTGCAGAGTCGATGGTGATGCGGCGTCCCATCTTCCACGTGGGATGATTCAACGCCTGTCGTACTGAGATAGCAGCGAAGTCTTTTGCCGGCGTATGCAGGAATGGCCCACCGGAAGCAGTGAGCCAGACGTTCTTAACTTCATCGAGTCGCCCGCCGCGCATGCACTGGTGAACAGCATTGTGCTCGCTATCGATAGGCAAGAGCGGTTTACCTTGCTTGCGCGCTTCGGCAGTAATGATCTCGCCCGCCGCGACCATACATTCTTTGTTCGCGAGCCCAATGCTCTTGCCGGCTTTCACCGCTTCGTAAGTGGCTTCGAGCCCGGCAACGCCGACGATCGCGCTGACGACGAAATCAACGTCGGGGTGCGTTGCGACTAAGACCGTACCTGCGGTCCCGTGGACGACATCTATTCCGCCAATGCCGGACGCTTCCAATTTCTTGCGCAATGCCGCCGCGTCAGCTTCTGCCGCAACCGACATGACTTTGGGTTTCCATCGCTTGGATTGCTCGAACGCGAGATCGATGTTACCGCCCGCTGCCATGGTCACGACGGTGAAACGGTCAGGATAGCTCTCACAGATCTTGAGAGTGGATCGTCCGATGGAACCGGTGGAACCGAGGATGGCGAGTCGTTTCATATATTAAGAGGCACTGAAAAAAAAGCGTATAGAAAGACAATATGCAGGGCAAAGAGCAGAGCATCGATGCGATCAAGGATCCCGCCGTGTCCGGGCAGAATGGCGCCGGAATCTTTCACGCCTGCGCCGCGCTTCAGCATTGACTCGACCAAGTCTCCGATCTGGGCAGCAATGTTGACACCGGCGCCCAAGACAATACCGCTAAGCAGAAGCATTTCTTTGCTCATATCCAGAAGGCCGCCGGAGTCCGTCAAGTGCCAGTGATTGAGCGCTTCCATGATCTGCCGGTTATGGACGAACAACAGGTGCGCCAGGAAAACGCTGCCCACGAAAGATGCGATAGTGCCTTCCCATGTTTTACCTGGACTGATTCGAGGAGCCAGCTTATGTCTTCCGACTGCTCGTCCGGCGTAATACGCAAAAATGTCGCCTGACCACACCACGATGCACATGAACAAGATCAAGAAAACACCCGAAGGTAAAGCGCGGATGAGCGGGAAGCAGAAAAGGGTGAGGAGTACATAAGGCACTGCTAGGGCACTCATCGATGCCCTGGGCAACGCCTTTGGCAGTTCATCGGTCGCCATAGCCTCCACTAACAAGAGGAAGGGGAGTAACAGGATTGCGATGACTAGCCGAGATAAGCTGAAAGGCCCGGGGTGGAAGGTGTCATATATGAAGTATCCGAAGACGAACGCGATGAGAGCCAAGGTGAGTGCTTTCATTGACGCTACACCGTAAGCATCCACTAACTTCAAATACTCCCACGCCGCGCCCATCGCCACCACGCCCACCACAAGTGTGAAGAGCCACATGGGCGCTTTAAATAGCACCAACAGCACGAGTGGAATCAAGACAATAGCGGTGAGAACGCGTTTCATGGACGAATCAGTTTAGCGGGAAGTGCGGGCTTGTGCGAGTAGATTGCAGAGTGATAGGGGTCCCTCGCTGCGCTCGGGATGACAATAAAAAACTAGGCGCTATGCTCGGCCTTCTCCACCAGGCCGCCGAACCGGCGTTCGCGTTTTTGAAAATCGGCGATGGCGGAAAGCAGGTGCTTGCCGTCAAAGTCCGGCCAAAGAGTCTCAGTCACGTAAATCTCGGCATAAGCAAGCTGCCACAACAGGAAGTTGCTCAAGCGCATCTCGCCGCTGGTACGGATGACCAGGTCGGGATCCGGCAGGTGCGACGTGTAGAGATGTTTGGCGATGGTCTCTTCGTCGATGGCCTTCTTGCGCAAGTGCTCAAGTCCGCCGTTGTTGGCTGCGGCCTCAACGATCGCGTTGAATGCGTCAGCCAATTCGCTGCGCGCGCCGTAATTCAGCGCCAGAGTCATCACCATGCCGGTGTTCTGTGAGGTTGCGTCCTTGGCCCAGTTCATCACCTGTTGCACATCAAGGGGCAGCTCATGGATGCGGCCGATGTACTCAAGCTGAATGTTGTTCTCATTGAACGTGGAGACTTCGCGCTTGAGGTATGTCTTGAGTAGGCCCATCAGGAATGCGACTTCGGTCTTGGGGCGGCGTTTCCAATTCTCGACGGAGAATGCGTATAACGTGAGGGAAGGAATGCCGATGCGCGAAGCCGTGGTCGCCACATCGCGGACAGCTTCCACTCCGCGCTTGTGTCCGGCGATACGCGGCAGATGGCGCTTCTTCGCCCAGCGGCCGTTGCCGTCCATGATCACAGCAATGTGGTGGGGAAGACGCTTGGCGTCAAGGTGCGAGAGCATCTCGCGTTCTTTCTGTGACAGCCCGGCAATGTCCTTTGTGCGCAAGTGACTAGTGTCCCTATCTGTCAAAGTTATCACACAAAGGGGGTGAATATCAAAGTACTTCGTCATGCAAAGTAGTGAAAAGTTATGTTTTGGGGTGACAGGGAGTTAGAGGCCTTCGTGGCTCATGAAGGAGATAAAAAGGCTTTAAGGGAGTGACAACCTGCGTCAAACGGTGCGGCGCTTTCACCCGCGAGTCTTATATAATGGAGTTATCCCAAGGAGAATTTAAGAATGTATCCAGAACCAATGATCGCCCCGTTCCGTGAAGAGTTGACCCGGTTTGGCGTCGAAGAGACGCGCACCGCTGCTGAAGTGGATAAAGCTGTTGAAACGCCGGGCACGGTAATGGTGGTAGTGAACTCAGTCTGCGGGTGCGCCGCTGGAAAGATGCGTCCTGCCGTGGGCCGTGCCATGCAGCACGCCAATCTGCCAGACCGCTCCGTCACCGTTTTCGCCGGCCAGGACCGCGAGGCAACAGAGAAGGCGCGCGGGTACTTCACGGGATATCAGCCATCCTCGCCGAGCATTGGTATCTTGCGCGACGGGAAGCTTGTTTATTTTATGGAACGCTACCAGATCGAATCGCGCGACGCAGGTGCGATCGCCGCGGACCTGACTGCGGCGTTCGACAAGTTCTGCGCCAAAACCACGGCTTAAGATTCGTATCTGCGATTACAGCCCGGTCTTGTGCCGGGCTTTTTGTTTTACACTTTTGCTCATATGGATGCTGGAGCAAAGTTCGTCACCTACGCGCCAATCGTCCCGATAATTGTTTTCGGCGCGTTATTTTTCAAGCCGCCTTGGACGCCGATGCGCATTTTCGGTTTGATCCTGTTCATCGGCGGTTTTGCTCTGCTGACTTGGGCGCGCGTCACGCTGGGAAATTCCTTCTCCATCACGCCGCAGGCAAAAGCGCTGGTGACCGGCGGCCCGTATGTGAAAGTCCGTCATCC
>JAICLA010000307.1 GCA_025927695.1 Terriglobales bacterium
AGTTGCGGCAGCGGCCTGTGCAGCTTTGGCTTGGGAACGATATTGCAGTAGCTCCGCGTTCTGCGAGGCAGTCAAAGACTCCATGTAGTCGGCGAGATTTCTGCGGTAGCCATCGATCTGGTCTGTATACTGCGCTAGCGTCTGGTAGTCCTGTTTGGGGCCGAAGGCCGCGGAGGCTTCCGTCACGGTTTTCATCACGTCATAAAGCGCGTTCAGATTGCGATAAAGCTTGAAGTTTGCCGCGATGTCCTGAGGAGCCGTGCGGACTGCAGATGTCATGCCTGGGAGCGCGGCGGCCAAGTTTCGTTGCACTGACTCAGCGTTAGCTTGCGCTTGCTGCTTGTCAGACGAATCGGCCTTCCATTTATCAATGCGCAATCTTGTTATGTCTTGGGCAGCATCTTGTGACGTCTGATCGATCCTGCTGAGCAGGTTTTGCAATGACGCTGCGTTCGGCGGGGCTGGCGCCGGCGGGGCGGTCTGTGCGGCAAGATGCTGCCAGCTGAAAGCCAGAATGCACGCTGCCACGATCCACCAGAAAGCGGTGGGAATGCGCCAAGCGTGAGTGGAATGTGTATGCATGAGATTTCCAGCCTCTCTAGACGGAGTGGCTGGATTGTGAGATGAGAGAAAGCGGCTTTGGGTTAGTCGTACGTCCAGCGAATTGACGAAGGACGCGCTGTCGGCGAGAATAGACAAGTCTCATCCGCTGAGAACTTCGGCGGTTCCTTCCTTAAAGTGGGCCTGTGGCGCAGCTGGGAGCGCGCTTCCATGGCATGGAAGAGGTCGTCGGTTCGATCCCGACCAGGTCCACCAAATCTCCAGTTCATGTACCAAAGACTGATCCGGTTCCTGCGAATGGTCCGTTGTTGTTGTCCACAAAAGTGACCTCTCGTGAGAGGATGACTAACTCTTTTTTCCAACATCCCTGGAGGAAGAAGATGAAAGTTTCGTCTTCACTTCGCATGAACAAGGTTGCTTTTGCACTTGCATTGATCGGTCTGTCGTTGTTTGCCGCTTTGCCGTCCTTCGCGATTCAAATCGACAAGGCTTGGTCGTTGCTTCAAAACGGTGCCACGGATAAGGGTAAAGAGCATCGCGAGCACGCGGTCAAGGCTTTGGGCCTTCTGCCGAGCAACATGCGGGCAATCGATCTGGCGACGAACGCATTGGCCGATAGCGCTCCTGAAGTCCGGGCCGCCGCGGCCGAGTCACTGGGTCATATGCGCGCGAGATTAGCAGTACCAAAACTGAAGGGCATACTGGAGACCGAGAAAGACGTTCAGGTCATCATAGCCGGCGCTCGTGCGCTTATCTCCCTTGGCGACCATTCAGGTTATGACGTGTATTACGCGGTGCTTACAGGAGACAAAAAGAGCAGTGGCGGCATGCTCGATGACCAGAAGAAGATGCTGCACGATCCCAAGAAAATGGCGCAGTTCGGTTTCGAGGAGGGAATCGGTTTCGTTCCTTTCGCCGGCATTGGGGTTGAGGCCTTCAAGGCGATTCGGAAGGATGACTCTTCACCCGTACGCGCCGCCGCGGCGCGCGTTTTGGCGGAGGATCCGGATCCAAATACCACCGAAGCATTGCTCAACGCGGCATCGGACAAGAGTTGGCTCGTCCGCGCAGCTGCGCTGGATGCCATCTCCCGCCGCAACGACGCTTCGCTGGCAGAAAAAATAGAGACGCATCTTGACGATCCCAAGGAAGAGGTCCGCTTCACCGCCGCTGCAGCGATCATTCATCTGGCCAATGGCAAAGAAAGCAGGCGAAAAGCGCGATAACGATTCGGGAAGTCGCAACTCCGCGGGTGCATTCAGTTTACGAATGCTTTTTCTCGCGATGTTTCTTGCCGATGGAGTAAACATGATATGTGACCGCGTCCCAGGCGTTGTGAATGCCAACAAATAAAAGGATGATCGCACTGCATGCAACGAGAAACAAATCCTCGTTGATCGTCAAGTACGCGGGCTCGCATGCTGCTGCACAAGCCAGGCAAATGTATGCCGCGAACGGCAAGACCATGTGAAAGAGGTAGTCCTCAAAGACGGGCTTATAGAGATTCTGAGTCCGCATTCGACGCACGACGATGAACTGGTAGAAGATGCCGGCTAGTGCGAAAAAAGCCCAGATCACGACCAACGTATTGATCCGTTCCCACGGCGCACATTGGATTGCCGCCAACAGCAGCACCGCACCGAAGTGCACGATAGTAGGCGTTCCGAACGCGGCACCGGCGAGCTCCGCTTCACCTGCGGCGGGCAATTCGCTGATCAACGTCATGACCACGAATTGCAGTCCGATGAGTGCGCCGGCCGATGAGCCGACGATCACGTAAAAATTTTGCCACGCTGAGAGCGGTGTCATGCGTGGGACATCTTACACCCGCGCTACTTGCTATACTGCTTGTCCGTCACATGCTCCATCCAATCAACCACCCTGCCGTCTTTTCTTTCTTGAATGGCAATATGCGCCATG
>JAICLA010000062.1 GCA_025927695.1 Terriglobales bacterium
ACGATTACCAGCATCGGCGGTGTCATCACCGGTGACCAGCTCCGTACGTTGCCGCTCTACAACAGAAACTTCCTCGTGTTGGGTTTGTTGACTCCGAACACTCATGACGTAGAAGCCGGATCGCCGTTGAGCGGTTCCAGCTTCAGCATCTCCGGCAACCGCCCGAGTTCGAACAACTTCTTGCTCGACGGCGCTGAGAACATGGCCACCAGCAACAATCAGGCGATCCCGTTCCAGGTGAACGACGCCATTCAGGAATTCCGCGTCACCTCCAGCACTGCCAATGCTGAATTCGGACGCGGCTCCGGCGTGGTCTCGGTCGTTACCCAGTCCGGTAAGAACGCATTCCACGGTTCCATCTTTGGCTACTTCGCCAATGATGCGCTGAACCAGGACAATCCGCTCTCAACTTACAGTGGCACAGGCTTCGATAAAGCCGCCGCTTATGCCGGCCCGCTCAACGCCGCTCCGTTGGCGTTCTCTCCCGGCGCTGCCGCCGCTCCATCAAGCTATAACCAGTACGTGAACACGGCCCGCGCGGCTTCGAACGGCACCACGCAGAACGATCCCACGCACCCCGCCGGATTCGCCAACACGAATCCGAACACCGCGCTGCCTTCCGGCGCTTGCAATGGAAGCGTTGCCAACGGACTCTTTGATCCGGCCAACGTCCTCTCTAAGTGCGGAAACAACTTCAAACAGCCGTTCGACTCCAAGCAGTTCGGCGCCAACGTCGGCGGCGCCATTGTGAAGAACAAACTGTTCTTTTTCTCCAGCTACGAAGGAACCCGGATCAACAATCCGAATCCGATCTATGAGCGCGTACCGTCGTCGTTCGATAAGAGCGTTGCGGTCGCAAACGCGGCGCACTCGGCTGACTATCAGATCGCCAAGAGCCTCCTCGGCCTCTACCCGACGGCTAACGTCGTCGCGGTTCCCGGAGCCCTTGAGTTCTACCAGGGATTCGCGCCCAACTACACCAACGTTCACAACGCGTTGATCCGCGGTGACTACAAGCATTCTGATTCGCTCAAGTTCAACATCCGCTATGCCGGCCAGTTGCTTGACCAATTGCATGATGACACTTTGCCCGAAGGCGGAGCTTATCCGGGCAACGGAGCCAACCGTAAAGCGCAGAACCAGAACGCTACGGTCTACATCGAAAAGACCTATCGCAAGATCACGAACGAGACCCGTTTCAGCTTGAACCAGTTCCGCTTCACTGAGACTCCGCAGGACGCCAGCTTCAACGCGCAGAATCTGGGACTGAAGAACTCCGCGTTGCAGACCATCCTGCTCAGCGGACTCGATACGCGCTACAGCGGCGCGGCTCCGGGCGTCCAGGGCGCATACGGCGGATGGATGGACTCCTTCTGGTCTGCTGACGCGGCGCTAAATCCTTCCACCACTACCCGCATGTTGCCTACCCTCGATGGATTATTTCCCTTCGCGCGCTTAGGCGCACCGCTTGACGCTCCGTCCTTGCATCGCGACACCAACTGGTCAGTCTCTGACGGCTTCACATGGACAAAGGGCAAGCACTCATTCAAGTTCGGTGGCGACTTCCGCTTCCTGCAGAACCGCGTCACCGACGGCGGCTTTAGCCGCGGCTACATCGCCTCCGGCGACATCGGTGAATTCGATTCCGATTCCGAAACCTGCAACACTGGCACGGTAAGCGGCACCACCTGCGGCAACGGCCTAGTGAAAGCGTTCAATGCGCCTTCATTCGATTACGCCTTGAACCAACAGCCGAACTTCAATGGCCTGTTCAACTCGTATAACTATTCCGGCTTCGCGCAAGATACCTGGAAGGTTCACAAGCAGGTGACCGTCAATGCCGGACTTCGTTATGAATACTTCGGCGTACCCGTCGAAGTGAACAACCAGATCTGGAACTACGATCCGCAAGCGAACGGTCTCGTGCAGCAAGGTGGCACGCAGGTATTCGATCCCTTCGGTTACTCCTGTGGCACCACGGGCGCAACTTCGGTCGTGACCAATGGCATCTTCGTGGATTCCATCCCGCGCGTTCACAGCACGTCGGCTCAGTGGCAATGCTCAGGCAGCACGCAGGGCAACATCGTCCAGCCGGACTTCAACGACTTTGCCGGACGTCTCGGTATCGCCTATGACGTAGGTGGCCACGGACGTACTGTTATCCGCGCGGGCATCGGCCTCTTCTACGATCAGCAGCCGATCAGCTACATGGCGCGCCTCATGGAGAACCGCCCCACGCTGCTGAACGGCGCCAATCCGCGCTACATCTACGGACAGGAATTCAACGGCGACAACTGCTTCCCGTATTGCGGATTCGGCAACGCCACGGTGAACCCATCATTCACCAGCGCAGGCTACTCATTCGATCCTCTACGTCAGAGTGCGGCCAGTCCCTTCGGCCTCTTCGGACGTGACAATGGCCACTCGCGCGCCCCGTATTCGCGGCAGGCTAACGTCACCTTGCAGCAGACTCTTACGCCGAACGTGGCTATAGAAGTCGGTTACATCGGCGACGCCGGTCACCGCCTGCCCATCATCACCAACTCCGGTTACAACGATGAATGGTTCTGCGCCAATTCGCGCGTGCCCATCAGCGGTACGGGCGTTCCTGCAGGCTCCACAGCTCCCACGTGCGACACCTTCGCGCAGGTGCCGGTGGAAGTGCAATCCAACGTCGGTTCCTCTATCTATCACTCAGGTATGGCGCGTGTGCGCGTGGCCCAGTTCCACGGACTGCGCTTGAACGCGACTTACACATACTCTTACGCGTATGACAATGCGTCAGCGTCGAACCCGAGCCTGGTTCCCACGCCGCTCATCACGCAGGCCTTCGGTCTGCAACAGTTTGGCGTCGGCAATCCGTTCGGATTCATCATCGCTGGCGGTACCACCGCGAGTTTCGCATCCGGTATCCGTACCATTACACCGGCTGCCGCGGCTACGATTCCGGCCAGCATCAGCGGCGCGGATACGTTCACTTCCAGCTTGACCACCACCGGCGCGGGACAGGTCTTCGTAAGCCACTACAACCTTCCGCAGGATCCCACGAACTTCGCAACGAACGACTGGGGCCCGTCAGACTTCAGCACCACTCATCGCGTAGTCCTCGACTACAACTATGAGCTGCCGATCATGAAGAATTCTGAGAAGTGGGGCAATTGGCAGGTAAGCGGCATCGTGACCGCGCAAAGCGGCCAGCCGTTTACCGTCTTCTCCGGCCCGCTCTTCGGTGAAGTCACGCAGCGCGTGAACGCCAGCGGCCTTACCACCACCGGCGATCCGAACAATTACTTCGCCGGCGTGAACACCATCACGCTTCCCGGACAGCAATTGGTGAACGGTACCCGTTGCTTCTTGGCCAGCGCAGCTGCAGGTTCTGCGCTTTCCACCGGCGTGATCGGTTCGCCTTGCTTGGGCAATACCACCCGCAATGAGTTCACTGGGCCTTCATATGCCAGCATGGACCTCGCCATTCAAAAGGGCTTCAAACTTTGGGGTGAAGGCAAGGAACTCAGCATCCGCACGGAAGCTTTCAACCTGCTGAACCGCGCCAACTACTACAACCCGATCAGCACCTACTCGCTGGACGGCGTAAGTACGGTCAACCCGGACTTCGGCAAGATCAAGTCCGCACACTCACCGCTGCAGTTGCAGTTCTCAGCGCGATTCACCTTCTAACAATTCAGCAAACTCAAAAGCCCCTCTTCACGAGGGGCTTTTTATTTGGATTTGAACCGGATTTGAACCGGAACAAGACCTGCCGTTAATACTGTGACAGATTGTCGGCTTTAGCCGCTGAGGTCACACGGCCGATACCACCAGTTTATTCTTCTCAAGTTCCTCTGCAGCCTGGGCGGCGCGGTCTTCCGCGGTCTGCTGCGTGACCCACGCACTAAGTTCTCGCATGCCTTCCGCTAGACGCACTTGCGGCTTATATCCGAGGAGACGTTTCGCTTTAGAAATGTCCGCTACGCAATGCCGAATATCACCCACCCGCATCTGCTCCGTGACTTCCGCGCGAATGTCTTTTCCCATCGCCTCCGCCAGCAGTTGCGCGACCGCCGAAATATCAATAGGCTCGCCGCTGCCCACGTTGATGGCTTGGTAGTCGGCCGCGCTGTTCTGCAGAGCCAGCAGATTGGCCTGCACAATGTCGCTCACATGAACGAAGTCCCGGGTCTGCTTGCCGTCTTCGTAGATCAGCGGTGCTTTGTTGTTCAGCATCCGCGAGCAGAAGATCGCGCACACACCGGTGTAGGGATTCGACAACGCCTGCCGCGTGCCATATCCATTGAAGTAGCGTAGCGCGACGGTAGGTATGCCGTACGCTCGCCCCATGATGAGGCTGAGTTGTTCCTGGTCTTGCTTCGACACCGCATAGACTGAAGCAGGGAAGAGCTGTTTCGTTTCGCGCGTAGCAACCGGCGTGAGGCCCCCACCGCACTGCGGACATACGATGTCCCACGCGCCAGTTTGCAGTTTTTCCAAGTCTCGCACCGCCGGCGCAACACTTCCGCACTTCGCACACTCGTACTCGCCTTCGCCATAGATAGACATCGACGAGGCCACCACGACTTTTTTTATCGTGTCTTTTCGTTTACGAATCTCGTCCACCAGGAGCGTCGTTCCAATGGTGTTAGTCGTCATGTAGCGCACAGGCTCATACATCGACTGTCCCACGCCCACCTCTGCTGCCTGATGGAACACAGCCTCCACACCATCCAGCGCGGCGCGCACCGCTTCCACGTCGCCTACGTCGCCAACCAACAGCTCCGCAACCGGATTCAGGAATTGCGGTTTGCCTCCTGGATGCACCTGCTCGATCAAGCTATCGAGCACTCGGACTTTGTGCCCGCGTGCAACCAGTGCATCCACAAGATGTGACCCGATAAACCCTGCGCCGCCAGTAACAAGGATTCGCATATATATAAGGTGGTGAAAAGGTAAGTAGAAGCTTGACCACAGTAAGACGCGGATTCGGCGAGCGCCGTTGTCCAGAGTGGCTGATTTGGCTTGATTTGCTTCACGGCGCAACGACATCCGGAACGCACGTATGCCGTCCGGATTGGCGCCTGGCAGCGCTACTTCGCCTGTTGGCTAAGGTACTCCACTGCCTGCGGATTCTCCGCCAGCATCTTCAGCAGGCCCGGCGTTAGGGCCTGAATGGCCTCTTCTTCCGTGTATTTTCGGCTTTTGTCGGGTGATGCCGTCCCGTTATGCCAAGCCACGTGCATCATCTCATGCAGGTAAACTCGCCGTCGCTCGTCCGCTTGTGAACTAGGATCGATCTGCACGGTGTGCGTGCTGAAATGCGTCATGCCAACGTAGGTATCGGGAAAGGGCTGCAGTTCCACTCGGAATTGGGTCTCGCCAATCCGCATGTCCGGCGGTGCCGCATCCGGCATCGGCTCCGCGATCGCGCTGGAGCGCCCGCTGGTTGATGATCCATTGCTGGCCGGCAGACTGGTAGGGGCAGCAGCCAACGCAATTGCGGATACAGCTAACGCAATGCCAACTACCCAGCGCTTTCGCACTGAATGCAAGAGTCTCATGTTGTCCAGCAGTTTCACTCCGTACAACGCGATTGACCATCATGCATTTGCCTTAATTCTTCGTCGCCAGTCCCGAGACTCTTAAGGCAAAACCCGCCATCAACTTCCTTTATTTTCTTAATGTTGCAAATGCAAACTCGTTATACGATACAAACTCGAAAAACTGACTTACAATTTACCTGCTTCGGCCCCCGGACCAATGAATTACCTATCAATTTCGCGCTGCCATCTTGTCCGTTGTATTTTGTTTTTCTTCTTATGCCGCGTTCGGCCAACACACGAACGCCCGGTTTGAACAGCTAAGTCCCGTACCTATTGGCGGAAGGATTTTCGGCATCTCAGTGGCGGACGTCAACAATGATGGCAAGACTGATGTCGTTGTAGGGCTTCGCGACACTTCCCAGCTTGCCGTTTATCTCGGCAATGGTGACGGAACGTTCCAAAATCCCATACTGACACCCATCACGTTTGGCAGTGGATCAAACACTATCCCGACACCGCTCGTCGTAGCCGACGTGAACGGCGACAACAAACCAGATGTGGTCATTGGTGAAGGAAATGACTATACGGTCGAAGTCCATTTCGGCAATGGCGATGGCACATTTCAAACGACTGCGATCACTTCCCCTGTAGCTTTCAACGGCACTGAACTCACTAATCCCGAAAATATCACTGTGGGCGATGTCGATGGCGACGGTCATCCTGATGTCGTAGTCGGCGGGTTCAGCACCTTAATCTTGTTCGGCACGGGTGACGGTACTTTTGCCGCACGGTCAAATACCGCCTACGGCAATGGTTTCCTCGATACTTCGCCCACTCTTGTTGACCTGAACAAGGATGGAAAGCTGGATCTAGTCATCGCAAACGCAATCGCTACAGGCTTCCATCCGATAATGCTTAAGGTTGCACTCGGAAACGGGGATGGCACCTTCCAACCCGAAACCAGTTATCCAACTATTTGGGACTCAGTCGAACAGATACTCACCGACGATTTTGACGGTGATGGCAACACGGACGTTATCGCGTTGAGTTTTGAGAGCAACGGGGCCACCTTTCTCAAGGGATCTCCTACCGGCGTGCTCACCGAGATGCAAAGTGTTTTTCTTCCTGCCGGCGGTGCTGGCGTCGCCGCTGATTTGGACGGAGATCACATTGCCGACCTGGTGACCCCAAACATAAATGCCGGCTTCGACCAGGGCTGGGTGGATATCCAGTACGGGAGTTCCAACGGGAAGTTCACCTTCGCCGACACATTGCAATTCACCTCCGCCGTCGGAGGAATCCTCAGCGCCGACTTCAACGGCGATGGCCTGCCGGACCTGCTCTACAATAATCTGCAAGATCACACTTTCACGGTTCTCCTTCAGACATTAAAAGCGGTCACCACCGTAACGGTGACCAGTTCAGGGAATCCTGCGGCTTCAGGCCAACCCATCACATTCACCGCCACCGCGACCGGGCAAGTCGGGACGCCCACAGGATCTGTGACCTTCAAGTCGGATGGCGTGCCCTTTGGAACGGCAGATTTAGATAGCAATGGTGTGGCGACATTCACCACCTCATCGCTCCCTTCTGGGGTCCACCTTATCGCGGCATCGTATTCCGGCGACACGAACTATGCCGGTGCCGGCTCTCTTACGCTTTCGCAGACAGTCCAGAATACGACGGTCACTGACCTTGGTGTCAGCATCCAGCCCTCCGGCGCTGTGAATGGCGGAACATTTGCCTTTGCGGTCACCATTAAGAACAATGGACCAGCAGCCGCCACCAACGTAGTCCTCAACAATGCATTGAGCGGTCCATTGCTTTTTCAGACAAATACCCGTACTGGCGGACTTATCTGCGGGAATGGTCCCGGCAACACAACCCAGAACCCCCACTTGGTATGCAAGTTGTCTTCTTTCGCAGTGGGCGCAACGGCCACCCTCACGATTACCGGTCCTACTAGCGGCACGGGAACCCTCTTAGATACCGCCAACGTGTACGCTCTTCAGTCCGACAGCGACCACACCAATGACACCGCAACGTCGACTATTAATGTCGTCAATCCGCTACCCACAATCACAGCAGTTTCGCCCACCAATGCCTCAGTAGGTACGGCCCCGCTTCCGGTAGTTATTACGGGGGCCGGCTTCACGAGTGCATCTCAGGTGTTGTGGAACGGCGTTCCCCTGGCCACACAGTTTGTCAGTTCTCTGACCCTCGACGCGACCATTCCGTCCAGTGAGTTGTTGACGATGCGCACCAGCGAGATCAGCGTCAGCAATCCTGCACCGGGCG
This sequence comes from Terriglobales bacterium, assembly GCA_025927695.1. GTDB lineage: Bacteria > Acidobacteriota > Terriglobia > Terriglobales > Acidobacteriaceae > JAICLA01. Next base: position 7,833 of record JAICLA010000062.1, read on the forward strand.
GCGGGACCAGCTCTCAGTTCGATTTCGTGACCTATCGGGCTCTGCCGATCAACGTCAAAGATATGGTCTATGATCCGGTCAAGCAGAAGATTTTTGCGACTGTGGACCTTAACAGCCCCGATCCGAACAAGCTTTATGAGATCGATCCTTTCACCGGCACCGTCGACTCTAAGACATTCATCGGTAGTGGTCCCAATCGCATTGCCATCTCCGATGATGGTCAGGTGATCTATGTCGGTATCGACGGAGCATTGGCGATACGCCGCTTTGACCCCGCTAACTTGATGGCGGGAAATCAGTTCACCCTTGGACTCGACACCACTTTTGCATCTCAACCGAACGGTCGGAAAGCGGCTGAAATCGCCGTCATGCCCGGCAACCACGACACCGTTGCGGTTACGGCTCAAGGCCAGTATTCAGGAGCCGTGAATCTATATGACAACGGGGTCGTGCGTCCGAATCAATCGGGGCAGACTAATCTGCCGTCGAGCGCGTTAACATTCGGCGGTAATCCATCCACTCTCTACGGCGCAATTGACGGCTATTCACCGGGTGTTAATAAAGCGACGATTGATGCTAATGGCTTGACTTTCAACGAGAGTGTGACCATTGGCACCAACCCGCTGGAAAACATGATTGCACGTCATTCCGTCGCCGTTGGAAACAAGCTGTTTTTTGACGATGGCGTCTTATTCGACCCCGTCACCAATGCAGTCTCTTTGCTTCCTTTCGCGCTGGGTATCGCTTCGGATTCTCAGCACGCATACCGCCTGCAACAGTTCTCCTCTAACGCCCCCACCATCGAAGCAATAGATCCAAGCACACTCAGTGTAACGGGCGCGTTCACGCTCAATTTGCCTTCCGGTGCTGGTGTGGGCGGCCTGCTCACGCGTTGGGGCCAAGACGGGTTTGCGTTTCCAATGTCCTCCTATCCGAATCTTCAACAGCTGGTGTTCGTGCGGAGCTCCATCACCGGTGTACAACCTCAGGGCTCCGCGGACGTCGGAATGACTTTCAGTGCTGCCCAGTCCACCGCCTCGATCGGAGATACGGTCGGCCTAACTGCGAACTTATTCAACGCAGGCCCTGATACCGCTTCCGATAGTGTTGTCACTATTGGTCTTCCCACCAACTGGAACCTGAATAGTGCAACGCCAAGCATCGGCAACTGCTCCAATTCCGTGCCGGTAATCTGCAAGCTTGGCCTCATGGCTTCGGGAACCACCGCCACAATAAGTATTTCACTAACAGCCGCATCAGCCGGCGATTCAATCTTCGCTGCCCGCATCGAATCACCCGAGGCTGACGCCAATCAGACCAACAATGGCGGTTTAGCGGAAATCGTCGTCAGCCCGGGAGCGCCGCTGAATCCGATTCCGACTGTGAAGCAAGCCTTTAACCCATTCACGGTCGCACGTGCTTTGCCGGAAGGCAGCCCTGATTCCACCATCTCTGTGCAGGGAACCGGCTTCGTTCCCGGCTCGGTTGCGCTCTGGAATGGACAACCGCGCACGACGACCTACTCGACTCCACAAGCCTTGACGATGTCCGTAACCGCCGCCGACCTCGCCTCCTACGGTGAGTACAACATATCGGTACAAAACCCTGGACCGGGAGGCGGCGCTTCGGCGAGCGTTCCTTTTGCCGTGGTTCGCACTCTGAATGTGAAAGCGAACACTCTGGTCTTCGATGTATTCCGAAATAAGTTTTATGCTGCCATGGCCAGTGGTGACGCGCAGTATCCGAACACGATCGTCACGATTGATCCGGCTACAGGCGTCATAAGTAATCCCATTGCGGTTAACATGGATCCTCGCAATTTGATCATTACCGGCGATGGGAGCTCGCTCTACTTCTCAACACTGAACGGCAGCACCGCGACTATCCAGCGTATTGCTTTGGATTCAAACACTCTCACTACTGTGTTTTCCAATACCGGCCAATTTGGCAGTTTCATATCGGTAGGCGGTCTCGCTGCCGTTCCCGGTCGACCTGATTCCATAGTTGTTTACAACAATGGATTTTCAGGGTCACTCTTTGCTTTGGACAACGGGATCCAACGCCCAGGCGTGGTTCCTTTGGGTCTCATTTCTCAGGGCACGCCAGTCACCTTGGCATTCGATTCATCTTTGAATCTCTACACCCAGGGACAGAGATTCGCGGTCAATGGTTCCGGAGTTTCCGTTGCTGCCGCTGCTGCCGCTGTTCCTAACGGCGGAACGGCGTTTAATTTCGACGGCGGCCACATATTCTATTTTGGCGGCGCAATCAGCAATGCGACCACTTACCAGCAAGAGGCTCAACTACAGGAATCAGGTTCTATTGGCGCCTTTTTATACGAAGGTTTAGGGGACGCTTCTGCCGAGCGTGCTTATTATCGCGGCTTTGGCCTCAATGCCAATTACGCAATAACTATCTTCGAGACGCAGGGATATCAGCAAGTTGCTCAGATCGACCTGACGAATCCGACGCAGATCATCCACTGGGACACGGATAAGCTCGCGGTAGTTGATTCTTGCTGCGCAGGTTTTAGTACCCCGGACGTATCTTTCGTCCAATCGCCCAGCATCGCTGGTGTCACTGGCAATCCACGTCCCGCTGTTGGTTCTATTACTCCAGATTCCTCGCCCTTGAATGGCGCGGATCTCACGGTGACCATTACCGGCGTGAACTTTGTTCCCACATCACAGGTCAAGTTGAATGGTGCAAGCGTTACGACCGGTTACACGAGCGCCACCCAGCTTTCGGCAACCATTCCCTCTGCGTCTTTATCGCAGGCCGGCGCAAACTATTTGACAGTTTCGAACCCATCACCTGCAGGCGGCGATTCGAACCAGATGATCGTCAAAATCGTACCGCCGTCGATCTCAGTCACCACGCTTAACCCAAGCTCGCAGGGCAATGGGCACCTCGACTTCCCCATCACCGTTAACGGCAGCAACTTCACTCCGGACTCTGTCGTCATGTGGAACGGCTCGCCACGTGTTACGCAGTTCGTGAACTCTACTCAACTTACTGCGACCATTAAAGCCGCCGACGTCGCCACTCAAGGCTCAGCAAACGTCAGCGTCACAGATTGGATCGCCGGAACGAGTAACAGCGCAAGTTTCAACATCGGCCCGGCGCCGCAGGCAACGTTATCGGGCACCACATCCTGGACAGGGCCCCAAAAGATCGGGGTCGTCAGCCCGGCAATCACCACTACTCTTACGAACACCGGCAATGACGTTCTTCAGATCAGTGCCATCACTGTCCCAGCGCCTTTCCATGCCACTTCCAATTGCCCTAGCAGTTTGGCTCCTACAGCCAACTGCACCATAAGCATTACGGTCACACCCACGGAAGTTACGTTTTACCCGGGAACCCTTACCATCGACTCTAATTCCATCGCGCCACCAACCACAGTCAATCTGGGAGTACAAGGCGGCGCTCCGAGATTCCTCTTTCAATCAGCTTCCGCCACCTATCCAGCACAGCGGATCTTCAGTACCTCAGCCTCGCAGCTCCTCTACTTAAGTAACCAGGGTAATTACCCAATGACCCTGCAAAGCGTAAAAGTGACCGGCGATTTTGCGATTGTCAGTAATGCCTGCCCAACAGTGATTAACACTTTTGTAGGCTGCGGCATCGGAGTTGTTTTCCACCCGACTCACGGCGGTGCAACGTTGAACGGCTCCCTAGTCGTAACTGCGGACGACTCCGGCACCCCACACGTCATGCCGCTGATTGGAACGGTCATAGATATTTCTCTGTCGGTACCGCGCCCCAGCCGTCCATCTCGAAGTGGCGTGCAAGGTCATTTGAAGACAACAGCGCAAGTTGAACTTTCCGGCTATTCGGATCAAGCCGTTCACCTGAGTTGCGGTGCTCTTCCAACGGCGGTTACATGCCAGTTCGGAGAGCAAGATTTTCTTCTTAACGGCAACAAAACCGTCGATCTTTCCCTGGTGAACTCGAATCATCGTTCGAGCAGATTGTCGCCCTCTGTGGGCTCCAAGTCGGTGAGGCTTGGTGTTCGTCAGAGTCAGAATGCTGAAGCTAGTGTGGAAGTGATCGTCACCTCCGGGGAGATCCACAAGAGCATCGTGGTCCCAATGTCGCTACCCTGAGTGAGCTCGCAATGAGAGGTTGTTGTAACTGGTCGGGGCGAGAGGATTCGAACCTCCGACCCCCTGCGCCCAAGGCAGGTGCGCTACCAGGCTGCGCTACGCCCCGACTTTATCCATTGTAAATGACTAACCTGCGTCCGCGCCGCAACCCGCGCCCGATCGCGGTTTCCAAACTGCAATCTCGCGTCCAAAACAAATGCCCGCCCACCTCGCGGCAGACGGGCTTCACTTGAGTGGCCTTTATCAGTA
>JAICLA010000128.1 GCA_025927695.1 Terriglobales bacterium
AGAATGACAAATTTACCGTCGAGACCTCATCCTTAAACTGGTCTATTACTAAATGTTGAAACCACTTCCCCGCTCTTTTTATGCTCGCCACCCACGCATCGTCGCACGAGCGCTGCTGGGGAACATTCTTGTGCGCATCTGCAAGGATGGACAGATCGTCTCCGGACGCATCGTTGAGACGGAAGCCTATCTCGGCGCTAAGGACATGGCGGCGCATTCTTACGCGGGCAAGACGGAACGTAATGCCGTTATGTTCGGGCCGGCAGGGCATTGTTATGTCTACTTCACCTACGGCATGCACTTCTGCGCGAATGTCTCTTGCGACAAAGAAAACCATGGCGGCGCAGTTTTGTTTCGTGCCCTGGAACCGCTAGAAGGCGCGGAGCAGATGATGTTGTGGCGTGGGCTGAAACTGAAAGATTTCAACAACGCGAAAGAGCGAAAGCTTCTCACCAGCGGACCCGGACGGCTGGCGCAAGCGCTGAACATCACCCGACCGCGGGACAACGGCAAAGACTTCACTTCGGCGGAATCAGACTTGATCATCTTTGACGATGGGCAGATGTCGAGACCGCGCATCACTACGACTGTACGAATTGGGATTACAAAATCGACAGAATTGCCGTTGCGGTTTTATGTAGCGGGAAATCCCTTCGTGTCCGGCAAAAAGATCTAGCGGCTCGCCCCGGCCTTTGCACCCGCGCTCGCCCGCGCGTACACGTTCTGCGCGGCGCGCAATCCCGGACCAAACTCCACATGCTTCGGCCGGCTAAGAATGCCGAGTACCTGCTCCAGCGCGCCGATGGCGGCTAGCGTATCCATGTAATCTACATAGCCGAGATGCGCGAGGCGGAACATCTTGCCTTTCATGGCAGCTTGTCCGTCAGAGATGATGCAGCCGAATTCCTTCTGGAAGCCTTTTACGATGTCACCCGAATCAACGCCGGGCGGCGGACAGACCGACGTTACCGCAGCCGAAGGCGACTCTTGCGCAAAGAGTTCCAGCCGCAGAGCCAGCGCAGCTTCCCGCGTCATCTCGGCACAGATCTCCGCATTTCCGATCAGCGCATCGCGACCAGTCGCTAGATCGCCATTGCCCATCTTGCGTATGTAGTCGTATGACGCAGCCATGGCGGCGATGACGGGGATCGCCGGCGTGTACATGGACTCATTGTTCGCGGCAGTCTTGCGCTCTTTGCGGAGATCGAAATAGAAGCGGGGGTTCTTTGCTGCTTCCATGCGCTTCCACGCGCGTTCACTCACCGCGCAATAGCTGATGCCTGGCGGCACCATCAAGGCTTTTTGTGATGCGCCAATGATCATATCTACGCCCCAAGCATCTACATCGAAATGCGTGGTGCCCAGTCCGGCGATAGCATCCACCACGAGCATTGCTCCACTCTTCTTTGTAAGCGCCGCCACAGCTTCCACATCGTGCCGCACACCGGTGGAATTCTCAGTGGACTGCATAAAGACGACTTGCACGTCAGACTTCAGCTTGGCTTCCACGTCGGCAATGTTGATGGTCTGTCCGTATGGCGCGCTGACTTCGACCACGCGGCACCCGAAAGCCTCGCAGGTCGTCTTCCACTGCTCGCCGAACTTGCCCGCAGTGATGACCATCACTTTGTCATTGGGCGACGTCAGATTTGCCACCGCAGCTTCCATCATCCCGGATCCGGACGACGTGAAAAGGATTACGTCATTCTTGGTTCCGATGAACGTTTGCGTGTCGCGTAGCACGCTGCCATATAGTTCGCGGAATTCCGCAGTGCGATGGTGATAGTTGGCATCGGCCATAGCGAGTTGCGCGGCGGGTAGCGGCGGGGTTGGGCCGGGAGTAAAGAGGCGGGACTTGATGAGCATCTCATTATTTTAAATTGGTGATTGCCATAATTTGTAATTGCCATAATTTAAGAGCAATTTGGTTTGATTTTTGGCAATTACCTATTTTGGCAATTACAAATCTGGTAAACAGCTCGCAAGATTTACAATCGTTGCCATGTCCATTTCCGAGAAGATCAACCAAGACATTGTCACGGCCATGAAGGCCAAAGACGGGCACCGCCTGACCACGCTGCGCATGATGAAGTCCGGCATCCGCAGCCGCGAAATCGATAAGCGTTCGCCAGTCGACGATCAGGAGACCATTCAGATCCTGAGCACTATGATCAAGCAGCGCAAGGACTCCGTGGAGCAATTCACCAAAGGCGGACGCCAAGAGCTGGCAGACAAAGAGACCGCCGAGATCAAGATCATTGAAGGTTACATGCCGCAATCGGCGGGCGAAGAAGAAATCACCGCGACGGTACGCGCAGTCATCGCTGAGATGGGCGCGCCCACGATCAAAGACATGGGGACCGTAATGAAGGGCACCATGGCAAAGTTTGCGGCCAGCGGCACACGTGTGGACGGCAAAGTTGTGAGCGAGACAGTGAAGCGGGAGCTGTCACCCAAGTAGCCGCGCAATCTTAGTTGCTGACAGAAAAAATAAGGCCCGATGCGAAAGCATCGGGCCTTTAATTTGCAGCAAATTCGCTCTTTAGAATTTGAAGCGGAGCGCAAGTTGGATCTGACGCTGTGCCAAGTTCGTACCACCATCCACTGTGGACGGGGTATTGAACGTCAGGTTGTTCGTCAGAGTGCAGGTCTTTGTCGCAGCCGTGCAGGTTCCGATGTTGAATTCACCAGAGTTCATGCCAGATACGTTCGGGTGATTGAAGAGGTTGAACGCCTCAGCAAGGAATTCCAGGTGATACCGCTCGGTCAGATCGAACGTGCGGGACATGCGGTAGTCGGTGGTGTAGCGGCCCGGGGAACGGAAGGTGTTCTTTTCCACGTCCGCAGGGCGATTGGTTGCAGGAACAGCGCAGTTGATGCCAGCACTGTGGCTTCCATCACAGAATGATGAACCCAAGCTGCCGCCAATGGTCCCGGTGAAAGCAAACCCTGAAGAGAGGTTCACGATGGGAGCTAAGGTCCAACCATCCAAGATGTAGTGCGCCACATTCTTGTCATCTTTGAAATAGTTCGGCTGCCAGACGGCAGTAAAGATGAATTTGTGTGGAACATCAAACGCCGAGCGGCCGAAATCGCCAGTCGGGTTTGCCGGATCAAGGAAGCTGGTAGAAGTCGGCGTGAAGGTTGCTGACTGCTGACCATTGTCAGTAGCCTTAGAGTACGTGTAGCTGGCCTGAACCTGCCAAGTACCCGTCATCTTTCGGGTGACCTGCGCAACGAAAGCGTTGTAATCAGAATCCACATCATTGCTGATGGCCAACATCTTACCGAAGTTGGCGTTGGGCCGCTTCGCGGTTCCGTACGTCGGCACGGTAAAGCTTGTGCCGTCAGGACGCGTGAAGGTGTTGGTGCCTTGAATAGCAGGCAGGTTGGTGTCCGGGAAGCCCAGCAAGCCACGTCCCATGCTGTTCATGTACGAAGCAGAGACAACGGTATTCTTGATGATCTCGTACTCCGCGATGGCGTCGAACTCATGTATCCGCGGATTGCCGGTCGCAGGAGTGAAGAATGCGATGTCGGGAGTTGCGGATCCAGAGGTTGCTAAAGCCGGATATACCGGGCTGGTAGCTGAAGGGCTGATGGTATAGAACGGCTGGGCCGAAGCGATACCCGTGTTGACCAGCGCGGCGGCGATGGTGGAGTTGATGATACGTCCGTAGTAAAGGCCGTATCCGCCACGGAACACAAGCTTGCCGGTCCCAAGTGCATCATAGGCGAACCCGAGACGAGGTCCAAAATTGTTCTTGTCCCTCGGATGGGTGCTGGTTTGCGCAGCAAGCGGATTCACGAACTGAGCCGTTGGGAAGGCTTCAAACTCGTAGCGCAATCCCAGATTCAGGTTCAGGCGTGGCATCACTTTGTAATCATCCTGAATGTACGCAGCATAGTCATTCGTGGTGAAGTTGTAACCCAATGTTCCCAAGCCTTGCTGAAGGTTGGCATAGCAAGGCCGTGGAGTGTTAGTGGTCACCGGCGGTGTGCCAGAGGTTGTAGATGTGATGCAGCGTAGAGCTCCACTTCCGGTGAAGTCATTTGTCGCGGGGTTATAGGCGTCCGCGATAAAATCAGCAAAAGAGAAGTTCCCAGTGTAGCCGTAGGAGCCATATGCAGTGCTCAACGATTGAACTGATTCGCCCTGATGGAGGAGCTCGCCACCGACCTTGATCGTGTGCTTACCAACAGAGGTGATCCAGTTCGCGCCGTACTGATACTGGTCTTCCTGCGGGTTCTGTGGACGCGGCAAATAGCTTTGCGTGCCGATGTTCAACCAGCTTTGGATGAAAACGCCGGGCGTATGGGAACCGGTCGGGCCCGCGACACTGGGCTGACCTGGGAGCGGCGTGTCAAAGTCGCCGCTCAGGTTTTCCGTGCTCCAGTGGAACTTCAACTCGATAGCTGAATTGCCTAGAGGACGGTTGTAGACGGCGTTCAATGAGCGCGCGCGCACAAGATCATCGCCAAATTGGTCTTTCGCAATGGTGTTGGTAGGTTGCGTCTGGATGCCGAACGGCGAGGTCCAATTCAGCCAGTTGTAGCTGACCGCCAAGTTTCCGCCACCAATCTTCCAATCAACCTTGGGGAAGAAGATGAGCTGGTCGCCACGGCGTTCGTTGGTACCGAGCAAACTGGTAATGAATGCATAACCGGCATCGGCCGCTTTCTGTCCAAGAACTGCATTTCCGCCGAAGTGACAGAAGATAACGCTTCCCAGAGTAGAGCCGGCAGGATTGGAACCATTGGCAGGGCAGCCACCGGGGCCGGCTGCAACCACGGTACCGGGATATTGCGCATAGCCATTAGTTCCGGTCAACGGGATCGAGTCGCCGGGGAAGTTGCGTTTCTGTTGATCGTAGTTGAAGAAGAAGAAGATCTTGTCCTTCACGATCGGGCCACCAACCGTGCCGCCGAACTGCTGGCGAGTGTCATCTGGTTTGAAGGGCTGGCCGTTCAACGTAGTGCTGGGATTGGTGGCCCCGATGGCGTTGTCACGGTTGTAGTAGTAAGCGCTGCCGTGAAGATTGTTGCTGCCGCTCTTGGTGATCGTATTCACGGCACCGCCAGCCGAGCGGCCGTATTCGGCAGAGTAGTTCGAGGTGTTGACCTGGAATTCCTGCACGGCGTCTTGACTGGTGGAGTAGCTCAAGCGTGTGCGCCCACGCTCTTCACCGTAGAAGTTATTGTTGTTGTCGCCGCCATCCACGGTGTTGTTGTTCAAAAGGCCGGAGATGCCGCGGAAGCTGATTAAGCCGAAGGTGCCGTCTGGGTTGGCGCTCGGGGTCAGCAAGGCATAGTTCGACCAGCGGCGTCCGTTGATGGGAAGGTTTTGGATCTGAGTCTGGTCGACATTGTTCGCGAAATCCTGATGCTCAGTGTTGACCACCGGAGCTTCATCTTTCACGTCGATCGTCTCAGAGCTGCCGCCAGCGGCAAGCTTAGCATCGACGTCAGTGATACGGCCGACTTCCACCGTGACGGTGGCGCGGTACGCGGCAAAGTTGGCGGAAGTCACCTTCACCTCATACTTGCCGGGCGTAAGGTTCACGGCGCGGTAGCGACCTGCCTCGTCTGCCTTGGTAGGGGTAACCTCATTGGTTGCAAGACTCTTAACGTCTACTTGAGCGCCAGGAATTACAGCTCCAGTAGAGTCAGTGATAGTTCCGCTGATCGCTCCAGAGGTTGTGGATTGCGCCATGAGTGAGACAGACATCATCATGAGTCCCATAAGGACTACGATGACCGCACACATGGATTTCAGAAATCGTGATTGCGACATCTTCTTTAAGCTCCTGAATTTTTAGGTGGGGCAACAAACACTACTGCAACTATCGCGCCAAATACATCTGTTTTTTGCGATTGTTTTTCGGTTGGAACTTTACCCTAAACCACCCTCTGATACCAGTAATTTGCGTAAAAGTTTTGTCAAATCCAGCTACTCTCGCCTACGTAAAAACGTAGTGTTTACGCGGGAAAATATGGATTTCCGTTTTTGCACAGTTTTTGCTACTTGCCGATGCAAAAACCCGCGAAGATCAGTTGCAGGATATCGTCAGTGGAAGTCTGTCCGGTGAGTGAGTCTAACGCCTTAAGCCCTGCGTAAAGATCTAAGAGTAAGACCTCATGCGGCAAGCGGTCGTGGACGGCAGTGCGTGCCGTCTTCATCGCAATGAGCGCGTCTCGCGTGGCGTGGGATTGACGTTCGTTGGTGAGGAATCCCGGCTCTTGCTGTGATGATTCTCCGCTCAACATCTGGATGATGTGCGCACGCAGTTCCTTTATTCCTTCGTCGCGAAGAGCGGATGTGCGGACATGGATCTGTTTGTTGTCTTCTTTTATGAAAGCAGGGGTTTGCGACAACAGATCAATCTTGTTTTGGACGTAGATCGCGCGTGAATCCTGGATAAGTGTGCGGTCCCACGGATTTTGTTCTTGGAAATTTGGCGCGCTGGCGTCGCTCACCACGAGAACAATGTCTGCGTCGGCGAGGGCGGAGTACGACTTTTCTATGCCGATCTTCTCGGCTTCGTCTTGCGACTCGCGCAGTCCGGCGGTATCAATGAGCTTCACCGGAATACCGCCGAGCGAGACCGTTTCACTCACCAAGTCGCGCGTGGTGCCCGGAGTAGCCGTCACGATGGCGTGATCGCGTTCCACAAGCCGATTAAATAGGCTTGATTTCCCTACATTCGGACGACCGACGATTGCCAACGTGACACCTTGATGCACCAACTTCCCGTAAGCGATCGACTGCGAAAGTTTCTCCAGCGATTCGACGATTGGATCGATGCGCCCAATGATTTCTTCGTCCGGCAGCACTGCGACGTCATCTTCAGCAAAGTCCACTCCGGCTTCGAGCGTCGCGATCAGATTCATCAAATCTGCCTTGATGGGTTGAATGCGCTTCGAGAGTGCGCCGTTGAGTTGCTGCGCGGCAGCTTTTGCTTGGAAAAGGGTTTGGGAGTCGATCAGGTCGCGCACGGCTTCGGCTTGCGTGAGGTCGATGCGTCCGTTGAGAAACGCGCGCATGGTGAATTCGCCCGGCTCGGCCAGACGAGCGCCTCGATTCATTGCTTGTTCAACCACGTATCGCAAGATCACCGGCGAACCGTGCGCAGATATCTCGACTATGTCTTCACCGGTATAAGAATGTGGCGCTTGAAAATACGTGACGATGGCTTCGTCAATACGTTCGCCGGAATCGGCGTCGATCACTAGTGCGAACACGGCACGTCCGGCGTGAAATTCAACTTCTTTGCCGGCAGAAGTGCGAAGTAGTTGCCGCGCGATCGCAATGGCCTGTTCGCCCGCAAGACGCACCACGCCGATGCCTCCGCGGCCGGGCGGAGTGGATACGGCAACAATGGTATCGTCCAGGTGCGGATTCACAGCCGCTATTCTAGCGGCTTATGCCGGTGTCGCGGCTCCGCCTGATTTCTTCTCCGCCTTGGCGAACTGCGCTTGCATCGTCTCGTAGATGCGGTCCACTTTGCTGTGCAGTTGTGCGACCTCGAGTTCCGCCTTCAGGTTCACTTG
>JAICLA010000168.1 GCA_025927695.1 Terriglobales bacterium
ACCACATGAGCGGTCTTCGCGCCGTGATCGCAAATTTTCATCCACGTGAGTTGTGGGTGGGAAACAATCCGCGGACTCGCTCGTACAACGCCTTCCTCGCGGAAGCGGAGACTGACGGCGTGGCCGAGATCCATCATGCAGCCGGGGATGAATTCGATTTTGGCGGCGCGCACATAACCGTGCTCTCACCCCCGCAGGGATTTGTCCCCGGCAAAGAAGCCAAGAACGATGATTCACTCGTGATGGAGATCCGCTATGGAGTTACGTCGGCACTCCTGGCCGGCGATGTGGAGCGCAAGATGGAACACTTCGTCGCCGGGCGCGCTTCTCATGATGATCTACTGAAAGTCGCACATCACGGAAGCGCAACGTCTAGCACGCCGGAACTACTGGCCGCCGTACACCCGAAGTTCGCGGTTATCTCCGTCGGCTATCACAGCACCTTTGGACATCCCAAGCCGGCCGTTCTAGCGCGGTTGAACGCTGCCGGCGCGCGAGTCTTTCGCACAGACCTCGAGGGTGCCGTGACTTTCTACCTGGACGGCAAGACGGTCACACCCCAAACTTATTGAGTAATTTATTCAGGCGTCTCTGTGGGGCCGGCGTTGGCTTCGGCTTGGTCCAACATCTCTTCATCAGAGACCTGCTGCGATTCCGCAATCATCTGCCGTGCCCGTTCAGCTGATTCCGGCGCAACTTTCACAATCACTGTGCCAATGGGCAGCACATCTTGTGGGCCGATCTCCGGCACTACGACAGACGCGATATCAGCAGTTTCCAGAAGCCCTTGAATGACCTGCGCTTCAGAATCCTGGTTGGTTGAGAATACTCCTACCAGTTCGCCTTGCTCAGGGTCGGGTTTAGGCAGGGTCGCCATTCAGCCTCCAAGTGGTCCAAGTTCCAAGTATAAGACGCTGGCTGGTTAGATGCTGAATCTACAATGCGTGGAATTCAGTGCTGAGGAGTCGGCTCCGGCTTGCTCTCAATCTTGGTCAGGTGGAAGACCAGCGTGCCCCAGAAGAGGCGCGCCTTCATCTGCACCGGCGTGCGTGCCGCGTCGTCGCTGTACCAGATCCAGATCTGCCCTTTATTGGCGAGCGACCCGGAATCCGCCACAACGCCAACCCGGATGGTCTTATAAGTTCCCGCCGGAGTCTTCACATCTTCTTTTCCTTCTACAGTTACGCGGGCCACGGTCGTCTTGCCGCCATCATTAAGTGGAAAGCGTATGACCGACCCCTGAGTCAGAGGAAGCGAAGCAATATAGAAAGGGGCAGAGATTATGTCGGAGACACAACCGGGAATGTCATTCTCTTCGCGCTTATTCTCATTTGTCTTGAGGTTCTTTTCGGTGAGGACGCTTTTCTTACGCGCATAATCGAACACGATATTTGTATCGTGTTTCCGGAAGCCTTCTTCGGTATGTTTCGTGATGTTCAGCGAACAGAAAGTAGCGGGATCAAAGAATGCCTCAAAGGTGTCATGCACGTGATAGAGCAGGGCCACAAAACCTTGCGCGTCTGCCGTGGCCAGAACGCGTTGTTCGCGTCCAGCGCTTTCCATCCGGATAGTGCCGGTGCCTGCGTTGAACAGCCGCCAATCACCCGAGTACACGAGGGTCTGGCCGTTCGGATACTTATGGCCCTCGGCGGGAGCAATGATGTGAGGGGAATTATCTGGCGCTGACACGGCCGACTTAGGCGCTTGCGTCTGCGCGGCCAGAAGTGCGGGAAACATGCAGGCCAGCAAAAGTCCGCAACTGCTTCGAAATGGAATCAGGTTCGGTCTCACGCGGTCAAAAAATGCCCGTGGATCTTGAGTGCCACGCTATCTTCAGGGCCAGCGCCAGCATCATCGCTGCCGAACCCACCAAAGCATTGTACTCGCGGTGCTTGAAATACAGTTCTTTTGAAAAGGCGCCCCGCTCGGCGCTTCCGGCTGCGGTGAGACGCGGAAAAAGCCGGGGAACGGCTTTTTGGTATTGCTCGAAATCAGGGAACACTCCAGCGAGATATTTCTCTTCCGATCGGATCACCGGAAGATAGATCGCGAAGAACAGCAGCACGATGGGCACCCCCACCCATAGGTTGCGCGAAGCCACCGCAAATCCAAGAGCGATGATGACGGAGCCAAGATAGAGCGGGTTGCGAGTATATGCGTACGGGCCGGTGATGGTGAGTTCGCGATTCTTCTTCACGAAGCCCGCTGCGATGGCGCGCAGCCAAATCCCCGGCGCGGCCACGGCACACCCAATCGCAATCGAATCCCAAGTAGGATGTGCCAGCCAGATGTACACCGCGGCAAAGACGAAGCCCAGCGGTACACGAATACGTTGTGCGATGCAGCTCCACGTCCACTTAGGTTTATGACTCATGCTTTCAGTATGCGCCGGGCGGCTTCGTAAACTTCAGCGGCCGTGGTATTCGCCAATCCTTCATGTTCGGTGCTCTTGTGAGAATAGTCGGTCGCGCTGGACTCGTGTCGCACCACTTCGAAAGGCGGATAAAACGGGCCGTTGCGCGCCGGGTTGGTCGGCCCGAACACGGCCACCAATGGCACTTGAATCAAATTCGCCAGATGCATCGGGCCAGTGTCGCCGCCAACGAAGAGAGACGCCTTCCGTAACAGCGCTACCAATTGGCTGATGGTGCATGAGATCGGCTGGGCGCTTCCTCCGCTGGCCGCTTCCACTGTTTTCGCGAGATCAACTTCCTTCGGACCGCAATTCACAAGGGAGACAATGCCGTCTTTCGCTAACATTCCGGCAACTTCGCCATATCTCTCGGGAGCCCACTCTTTTGCTCCCCACCCGGCGCCCGGACTAAGCACTGCATAGCGGGTTCTGTCACCGAGCCTCCGCTGCAGAACCTCATCGCGCCATTTTTCTGCGGCAGGATCGTGGGGAAGCATTTCCAAGTCCGCCGCAGGGACGGGCAACCCTGTGAGACTTACATTCTGCTCGATGATGTGTGTTCCTGTAGCAGGCACCCGCTCGGAAAATAGATATTTAGCTTGTGGCTCACGTGGTTTTTCAAATCCCACGATTCGCGCCGATTTCGAGAACCGGGCGATAACGGCTGAACGTATCGCACCTTGCACGTCGATGACGCGGGAGTATTCCGCCTCGCGAATGCGGCGACGAAGCGCGAAAATATCATCACGCGTTCTTTTCGCGAAGGGATGATCGCGCCAGCGCCTTGTATTCACGGTGTAGATCGTATCCACTAGCGGCTTCTGCGGACTGCGTCGCGAGTCGTGCGCTGTTCCAAGCGCGCAAAGCAGTTCAGCCCAGCGTTCTTCCACCGCCCAATCAATGATCGCGGCCGGCATGGCCTTGCGCAACGCGGCGGCAACCGGCAAGCTGTTGATCAAGTCGCCCATCGCCGAAAGGCGAACGATCAGGATTTTTTCCATTGCTTGATCATGCCGCTGGAAGAGTGGTCTTTCGGGTCACCGACGATCGCCACACGGCCGCCGCACTCGATAACGACGTCGCGTTCGGGGACAGAGTCCGCAGTGTAGTCAGTGCCTTTCGCTTGAATGTCCGGCCGGATCTCGCGAATGAGCGCGCGAACATCCGGCTCCGGGAAGATCACGACTGCATCCACATCCGTCAGCGCGGCAATGATCTCTGCGCGTTCATTCTCAGGGATACGCGGGCGCCCTTCGCCCTTCAGACCGCGAACCGTTTCATCCGCATTGATGGCGACGACCAGCCGCTGGCCGAGGGCCTTCGCACCACGCAGATAACGGATATGACCAACGTGGAGGACATCAAAGCATCCATTGGCGAGGACGATAGCCTCACCGCGAACGCGCCATCCGGCGACGCGGCGCGCCAATTCGATTCGAGACAAGATTTTGCTGGGTGCCTCTTCCAAACGTTTTCCTTCAGTCCTGCCTGCGATCTGATATTACGCGTCGCAGTTCTTCGGCGGTCACGGTCGCCGTGCCGCGCTTCATCACCACGATGCCACCGGCATAGTTGGCCAACCGAGCCGCGTCCTCTGAATCGGCGCCTGCAGCCAGCGCGGCGGTGAACGTTGCTATAACGGTGTCTCCTGCGCCAGTCACGTCTGCAACGTCATCGGTGCCAGAGATAGGGATCTCCACCGGACTTCCTTTACGCGTAAAGCTCACCATGCCGTGCCGCCCACGCGTGATGATCAGCGAATCCAGCCTCATCTTTTGCAGTAACGTGCGACCGGCGGTATAGAGTCGTTCATTGTTCGTTCCTATTTTTGTACGCAACGCCTCTTCCACTTCGGGCTCGTTCGGCGTAGCTGCCGTCACGCCGCTGAACTCCATCATGCGATAACGCGAATCGAGCGTGATAGCCATGCCGTTGAGGTCGCTCTCCGCGCGTACTGACTTGAGTATTTCTGGCGTGGCCGCACCGTATCCATAGTCGGAGACGAGTAGCGCATCCGCTGCTTTGGCATATCCGTTAGCGGCGTTGATGAGGTCCCGCGTCGTGTGAACGCTGAGGATGGAGTCCGGCTCCCGGTCCACTCGCACTACTTGCTGTCGCGAAGAATGAGTCTGTCCCGCGAGTATGCGGGTCTTCGTAACGGTGGAACGTCCCTTTATCTTCAGGATGCCGCTTACGGGAATGCGCTTTTGCCGAAAAGCTTTGAGTAACAGGCGACCTGGTTCGTCGTCACCGACTACGCCCACAGGCAACACGTGCACGCCGAGATCGGCCAAATTGTAGATGGCATTCGCACCGCCTCCGGGAACCACCGTGCGTTCACGGTGATTGAGGATCAGCACCGGCGCCTCGCGCGAGACGCGCGCAATCTCACCAAAAATGAATTCGTCGGCGACTAAGTCCGCCAGCACCGCCACACTGACTCGCGGGAACTGGTCAATGATGCGCAGCAAGCGCTGTTGCGGCGAATTTTTCGCGGTCTTCTGCATTGTAAAGTTGTGCTGCGGGAGAACGATAGATTGTCTCAGTCTATTGCGGCGGGGCGCAAGCGTCCAAAATGGTTCGCAGCATGGCGTCCGGTTGGTCTATCACCAATTCCATAGAAACGGCTTTGAGTGGATGGAGTTGACGGACAAGTTCTGGCTTAAGCCGCTGAAGATTGATGAGATCTTTTTCCGTGGTGACAAAACCATTCGAGTTTTTCTGATCACGTAAGATCCGCAGCCGCTGAACATCTGTATCGATGTAACGATGATGATCACTGAAAGCAACGGTGGCCGCCGCATCGACGCCAGCCTGCTTAAGGCCGTCAAAAAACTTCTCCGGCCTCGCAATCCCGCAAAAGGCAATAGGATGAAACGGCAGATCGGCCGCAATGAGTTTTCGGTCTGCGTGCCAGACCGGCTTGCCGGTCGGGACTGCTGTTTGCTGCGCATCATCCATTAGCACAAACGCGCTCGCGCGATTTAGCGCGGCTAGTGGCTCGCGCAAGCGGCCGGCCGGAAGAAGCGCGTCAGTCGCGTCGCTGGGACTTATTAACACCAGATCAAAATCACGATGCAGCCCGCGATGCTGGAATCCATCATCGAGCAAATGGATCCACTTGCCACTGTGTGACGGCTTCATCTTAGCGAACATCTTTTCCGCGAACTTGCCGGCCGCGTGGCGGTCTGCGCCAACAATGACTGGCACGCCAAGAGCGCGAGAGATCATTAAAGGCTCATCTCCGAATTCAGCGGGCGAACCTTTCGGTTCGACTAGCTTGATAGAGTTTTCGTTGTCGCGTCCATACCCACGCGAGAGCACGTCGAATGCGATGCCGCGCTCCTGCAGCATTTTTCCCAACTGGATGACGAAAGGGGTCTTGCCCGTGCCTCCCGCGCGGATATTACCCACGCTTACAACTGGCCACTCAAGCCGTTTTGTCTGCAGAGTGCCGCGATCATAAAGTGAATTACGCAACGCCACTATTCCGCCATACACACTGGAGAACGGAAGCAGCGCCTTCACTTCTCCACCTGCTG
>JAICLA010000101.1 GCA_025927695.1 Terriglobales bacterium
TCCGGAGAGAAAGTCGGGTCTTCATTGTCAGAATGTGTAACTTGGTGTGCCAGCGTGATCGGCCCGTTCTGAGCCGCCGCGAAGCCGCAAGAAAAAACGCCTGCAATGATCAGGCGTCCGAATATCTTTTTCATGTTGATGATGGACTCTGGCATGAATCCTTGGTGAGCAACTCGGGTGAGAGCGGAGTGAGCGCCCTATCGCGCGAACAGAGCTCCAGGGCAAAGTCGCTTGCGATGGAGCCTCGGGAATAAACGCTTCGCTTAAATGCCCAGCTTCTTCACTTCTTCGTTGTAATACTTCCTGTACAGGATGTCCCACTCCTGCGTGCCTTCAGGGATGATGCGCTTCTGGCTCTCGATCTTCTGCCGCGCGCTGGCGTCGAGCTTGGCCTCAGCCATGAACAACTCTTCCAATATCTTGCGGCACTCTTGACGAATGGTGTTGCGGTCTTCAATGAACTCCACCGCATCCACTTCCGCCAGCGCGTCCGCCACGGTGTGCGCCAACTTGTTCACTTTGTCGCGCGTAAGTCTCACAGCACCGCCTTATATTTCTTCACCAGTTCGTTCTTCACCTTCTTGAACATCTCCTGGTAGCTGGCCCCGGTCACGCGCATCTCGTCCTGATATTGCTCCAGGATGGTGCGCACGTCTTCATTGATACGGTCTTCAAGGCTTAGCTCATCGATCAGCGCCGCGGTGACGTGCTCCACCATGGATGGCTCATCTTTGGTCTCGATGAACTCACCTGCGATTAGTTTTTTTGTGGTTTGCCGGGCCAGATACCCGACATATTCTTTTGAGAAGAGCATGCTTGTCTGAGATTGCGTAACGAACAAAAAATTTTATCACACGCGTTCCTCTGTGCTCCTCCCATGCGCGGCTGTGATGAAGCGGGAGAACGCGCATATCTTCGTCGGCCGTTGTCCCGACGTCTGTGCCGAGTTGCCCTGATTTCAGGGCATTTTGGTTTTTGCTCGAAAAATTATAATATTTGCCTAGACAATCATTGCTTAGGCAAGTAATATTTACCCTGAGTGCGACCGAAGCCGAGTATCGAAGAGCTGCAGAAGATATTTGTCGGACGCATTCTTGTGCCGAAACTTCACGGCCTGTTGTTAGAAGCCCATGACCGTGAACTAGCTCGATTCGATCTCACCACCCGTCAGGCTACGATCCTGGCCAGTTGTGACATTGGAGAAGCGAACACTCAGTCGCAGCTGGCAGAAATCTATGGGTTGGAAGCGTCATCCATCAACCGTCTGGTTGACCGGCTGGTCAAGAAAGGCTTTCTGCTGCGCAAGCGTAGCAAGGCCGATCGCCGCCAGGTTTTTTTGGAGATCACGTCCGTTGGCAGAAATTGCCTTTGGGAAGCCATACCCGTTGCGGCAGCTGTCGCCAGGCGTGCCTGGAAGAACGTAACCGAGCAGGAAAAGGCTGCACTTGAAAGTGTAGTGAATAAAGTTGTAGCGAATTTGAACGCAACTTCAGGGCCCCGCAAGAATCATATCGAGAAAGAAAAGGAGTTCAGTTAGTTGTATAACGAATCTGTAGATGCATCCACGCCGAACTGCGACCTGGTTCGCGATCGGGCGGCTTCCACCCTCAAGCTGGTGAACCAATACAGCCATGAGATCAACAATCAACTCACCATCATCATCGGGCGCTCTGAGCAATCCATGTTGGCCGCAAAGCAGGACCACCTGCTGCACTCATACCTGGACGAAATCTGCCACTCAGCACAGCACATCGCCGAATTGACGCGAAAGCTGCTGGCCTTGAAATAGCTCGAATTTAACCATCGCAGTCTCCGGCGGCATCTGCAGGATCTTCCGATCCAATCCCTTTACCCGGAGACTGTGATGAGTTCAGGTTCTAGACAGAGTTCCACAATCGACACCGTTGACGAGCCTGCTATATCTCCAGTTCTTGCGTCACGAGGAAATAAAGTCAGGGCTTTAGTCCTTCAGGTATGCTTTTCGTCTCTTTTCCGGAAACCTCTCGATCGCATACCGCAACATCGTCCTCGGCATAAGCGACTTGTGAGTATCAAGAAACTTCTCCAGTGCCCGCACGTCGCGTTTCCCTACCTCACGCAACATCCATCCCGAAGCTTTATGGATGAGGTCGTGCTCATCGCCCAACAACATCTCCGCGATCTCCAGTGTCAGTGCATGTTCATTCATGCGAATGAAATACTGTGTCGCCACGATCGCCACCCGACGCTCCCAAAGATTCTTTGACCGCGCCAACTTCCGCAACAATGCTGCGCCACCGCGTCGATCAAAGTTAAAGAAAAAATCGCCGACGATCTGCGGTGCGCTCGTATCCACCAGGTCCCAATTGTTGACATACTGCAGATTGTCCAGGTAGAAGTTCGCGATCTTCTTCTTCCCCGCCGCATCCGCCCTGCCATATAACGCCGTTAAGATCACCAGGCCCACGAACCGCATCTCGTGCTCTGGCGCAGCTAGTAACTTCCTTACATCCTCCAGCGAGAGCCCCGCATATTTCTTGGCCACTTTGCGCTGCGCCGGCACTGGGATTCCCAACATCACATCGCCCTCGGCATACTCCCCCGGACCGCACTTGAAGAAACCCTGCTGGAAGTGTGCTCGAGCAGGGTTCTCCAGTGCATATAGTTCAGTTTTGAGCTGTTGCAGGCTGAATGTTTTTTGCGGTTTGGTTCCCATGGATAGTCGTGGAGGGTAACACAGTCTTCCGCGAGGCTACCGTCGTATCGCAACTCGCACTCGCATTCTCCAATGGACCCGAAGGAAAGAACGACCGCGTATTGCACTCCTTTACTCGCGCTTGCAAGACTGCAACAACCACCCGCGGCTGCTCCTTCGCCACTTCAAATACCGCCGATTGCGTCACTCCCGCATCGTCTTTGAACTGTATCTGGAAAATATGTTTTCTCTGCCGATGCTTCAACATGACCACCGCCACTGTCAGGATCACTCCCAGATGCCGCGCTAACACTTCATCATATTTCCAAGACTCGATGCGGTCGTATGGGATCGTCACCTTGCCGCCGTCATAGTTGAATGACAGCGCCTTTTCCTGCGTCGTATCCAGCTTGCCCATGGTCTCGTTCTTGATGTTCACCAGCGTCCCGCCGATGTAGGCCGCTTGCCCTTCATCCACGAACACCTCGCCAAACGCTGGCACTGTCACCGCAAACATCAAAATCGCTGCAATTACTTTTTTCATGTTGCACCTCACCTTTCGATTCTGAGCATAGGCGAGGCTCCAGCCGCGCAAAGGGTGCTTTAGGACACTTATTGGAATGTCACAGTGTGCGGCAGGACGCCACGGACGTTCGCTAATTCAAGGGATGGGAAACAAACTCTTCGTAGCGTCGCAGCTCATTCAATGAAGCTTCAGAGATCAATGAGAACGGAAATGCATGGCAAGCCTTCGGCAGTCGTTGCGCCGTCACAGCGTCACACACCACGCCAGATGTCTGCAGCAGCGGCTTCTCCCAGCCCGCTTTGCGCGCATCGCGCAATACCAGGCTGTCAGCATCGAATCCGGCTGCCACCAGCATCGTGCGTGCCGATTTCAAAAACCCCGGCCAGCGCGATGCCACTCCCACCAGCAGTTCCGGCCTGGCGCCTGGCGCTCCCGCCAGCGAGCTCGTCACCGACCTTACTTGCAACACCATACATTCGCTCGAGGCTGGCAGAGTTTTGCGCACCTTTTCCGCCTTGCTCGGCAGCACTACGGGGATGGCCCCGGCCAGGTTGTCGGCCTTCGCGCAATCTTCAATCACGCAGCCCCGCACTGCGAACTTTAGTCCGGCCCGCATCTCCGCCATTACGATCTCGCGCAGTTCTTCGTCCGGTTCGATCAGCAGAAAATGATCCGGAGGTTGCATCGCCATCCAATGCCTCAACCGCAAACGCAGATCAGCCAGAGGCATGCCTGCATCACGCGCGCAGCGAAATAGATCCGCGATCAGCTTATCCATCGCCAGGGCAGCGCCGTTTGCTTGACCATTCTTCGCCCTTGGTTTTGCCAGGCGGGTGTTGCCATCGGCCACAAACACTCCGCTACCATGCCGCGATTCTAGCCACCTCTCTTTTTCCAATTCTTTATAGGCAGCGCTGACCGTGTTCGCATGAACGCGAAAACGACGCGCCAATTCGCGTGTGCTTGGCAGCTTGCGTCCCGCCTCCAGATCGCCGCTCAATATACCTAGCGTGATCTGCGTGACAAGTTGCTCGCGGATGGGAACTTCAGAATTTCGCGCCAGCCAGAATCGCATGCGGCATTATCTTACAGATTCCCAGCCGCCGATTTCTGTTTTACCGCGTTGCTCACTCACGCTACTATGCGCCCATGAACATGGACATGACCGCCGCGCAGGAATTCGACCAGATCCGCGACTCCAACGAGCACGTCATCTGGGCCGGCCGCCCAGCGCATTTGCCCTACGTCGCAAATGGGATTCCATTCCTTGTCCTCGGCCTGATCTGGGGCTCCGTTGACTTCTTCGGATTCATCCGCCCCATGTTCTTTGGTAGCCACAAGGCGCCTCCGGAATTCCTTGGATTTGCAATTCCATTTTTCGCCTTGCACATGTTCCCTTGCTGGGCCGGTATCCTGAACATGCTGCGTCTGGCGTATGTTTGGAACAACGCGGCCTACGCTCTCACAGACAAGCGTCTGCTCTTCCGCGGGGGCTTTTGGGGGATCAGTTATGACTCGGTCGATCTGGATCAGATCACTGACTTTCAGGTGAACATCGGCCCTATTGAAAAATCCCTAGGTGTGGGCTCGGTCAGCGTGAATGCCGGACGCACCACCTCTCGAGGCGCAATCCAGATGCAGACATTCATTGGCATTCAAGACCCATATAACGTTTATAAGGGGATCAAGAAAGTATCGCTCGACATCAAGAGCGATCTCGAATACCCCAACAAGCTTCGCCCGCCGGAGAATCCCGGCTACAACACCGCCTACACCGGTAAGTAATCCAGAAGTCCGTTGCCTCATCCAATCGGTCGGGCTTTGACCGATTGGGTGGGACTACACCTCAATATCTTCCGCCACCATAGCGGCCGCTTCGTTCCTCAACTTCTCAAACAGAATGCTACTGATATAACGCTCGCCAAAACTCGGAACGATCACCACGATCATCGTCCCGGCATTATCATCCTTCTTCGCCACTTTGATCGCCGCCGACACTGCCGCTCCTGAAGAGATTCCCACCAGCAGGCCTTCTTCCCGAGCCAACCGCTGCGCCATCTCGATGGCATCTTCATTAGTCACCGTCTGAATCTCGTCGATGAGCTTCGTATCCAATATCTGTGGAACGAATCCCGTTCCGATTCCCTGGATCTTGTGCGGCTTATGCGTGCCACCGCTGAGGATCGGACTATCCGCTGGTTCCACCGCCACGATCTTCAAATCTTTCTTTTTGCTCTTCAGGAACTCGCCCGCTCCGGTCAGAGTCCCGCCCGTCCCCACGCCGGAAACAAAAATGTCCACCTTGCCGTCCGTGTCATCCCAGATCTCGGGTCCGGTAGTCTCGCGGTGTATCTTCGGGTTAGCCGGATTCTCAAACTGCTGCAGGATGACCGCATTCGGCGTCGCCGCCGCAATCTCTTCCGCCTTCTTGAATGACGCTCCGATTCCCTTCGGCCCCCGCGTCAGCACCAGTTCCGCACCCAGCGCCTTCAATACCACGCGCCGCTCCATACTCATCGTGTCCGGCATCACCAGAATCACGCGATACCCACGTATCGCTCCAACAAACGCCAGCCCAATGCCCGTGTTTCCGCTCGTCGACTCAACGATCACCGACTTACCACGCACCAGCTTGCCACTCTTCTCCGCATCATTGATCATGCTCACCGCGATGCGGTCTTTAACGCTGTTAAGCGGATTCGCGCTCTCCAGCTTCACCACCACCGTCGCCTTGCACCCAGCGGTCACCCTGTTCAACCGCACCAGCGGAGTCTTTCCTACGATCTCAGTAATGTCATTTGCGATTCTCATCATTGACCCCGTTTTATGTTGAGGCTATCTGATTCGCGCACGGCAGGAGGGGTTCCAAAAAACTTCACTGCTTAGCAGGATTCGTGAAACGTGCGACTTGAAACGTGAAACCCCAAAAGCAAGGTGGTGCGCCCGAGAGGATTCGAACCTCTGGCCTACAGCTTCGGAGGCTGCCGCTCTATCCAGCTGAGCTACGGGCGCATCTTTCGTGCAGGCTCCTAGTATATCCGCTCCCACAAATTGTCATCCCGACCGGAGGACGAAGTCCGTAGTGGAGGGACCTTGCCCTGGACTTTGACTCTGGCGTGCCTTTGGCACGCCAAGTTTTTTCGGGAAACGGGAAACCAACAACGGGAAACGGCTCCCCATGCGATAATCCACCCCAATGTCCACCCGCTCGCACCGCGGATTCTGGTCCCTCATCATCACGCAATTCCAAGGCGCATTCTCTGACAATGCCCTGAAATATCTCGTCTTCTTCCTCGCCATCGGCGCCGGAGTCTCCACCGAACGCCAGGAAAACATCAACGCCATCGTCGGACTTCTCTTCTCCCTGCCTTTCATCCTCTTCTCCATGGCGGGCGGTTATCTCGCCGACAAATACAGCAAGCGTTCCATCACCATCTCCACCAAATGGATGGAGATCACCGTCATCGGCATCGCGTTCGTGGGTCAGCTGATCGGCAACCTCTATCTTCAGCTCTTCGCCATCTTCATGATCAGCACGCAGGCCGCGTTGTTCGCGCCATCTAAATACGGCCTGCTACCCGAACTGTTGCAAGAAGAGAAGCTTTCCTGGGGCAATGGTGTCATCGAACTGGGAACATTCCTCGCCATCATCTCCGGCACGGTTGCCGGAACGCTCCTGGCATCCAACTTTCGCGGACATCCATCCGGCGCGGGCGCCATTCTCATCGTCGTCTCTTTCCTAGGACTCGCCACCAGCTACGGTATCTCCCGCGTACCCGCCCACGCGCCGGACCGTAAGCTCCAACTCAACTTCGTTGCGGAAGTCTGGCAGCGCATGGCCGAAGTCCGCCGTACGGACAAGACTCTGAACCTCGCCATCATTGGCAATGCATTTTTCTGGTTCATCGCCGCGTTACTGCAGCTGAACATCCCTATCTTCGGCAAGAACGTCCTCCATGCAGACGATCCGCACATCGGCATCATCATGGCGGTGATCGCTATCGGTATCGGCGTCGGCTCCTTCGCGGCCGGCTATCTCTCCGGCAATAAGATCGAATACGGACTCATCCCGCTCGGCTCCGCCGGCATGACGCTGCTCGGCATCTCGCTCAACTTCTTCGGCGACACTTATCTGCGCGCAAACATCCTGCTCGCGCTCACTGGATTCTTCGCCGGATTCTTCGTCGTTCCGTTAAACGCGATGATCCAACACCGCCCGCCGGAAGATCGCAAAGGCGCCATCATCGCCGTAGCCAATCTGCTCTCGTTCGTCGGCATCTTCTCCGCCAGCGGCGTCTATTACTTGCTCACGCACTTCGCGCACCTCGGCCCGCACGCGCTCTTCTTCGTCAGCGGCCTCTTCTCGCTAGCCGCCACTATCTACATCCTCACGCTGCTGCCCATGGCCATGCTCCGCCTCGTCCTTGTCATCCTCACTCACACCATCTATCGCATCCGCGTGGAAGGCCGCGACAACATTCCCGCCAAAGGTGGCGCGCTCTTCGTCTGCAACCATCTATCTTTCGTTGATGCTCTGCTCCTCGGCTCTTCCACCGATCGCAACATCCGCTTCATCATGTTCCAGGACATCTATGACGCACCTTACATCAAGCCCTTCGCCAAGCTGATGAAGGCCATCCCCATCTCGTCGAACCTGCGCCCGCGAGATATGATCCGCTCCCTGCGTTCTGCTACCGAAGCTATCCGCGAAGGCCGCGTCGTCTGCATCTTCGCTGAAGGCGAGATCACCCGTCTCGGACGCATGCTCCCCTTCCGCCGCGGCATGGAACGCATCATGAAGAATGTGGACGCCCCCATCATTCCCGTCCATCTCAACGGCGTATGGGGCAGTATGTTCAGCTTCGAGCGCGGCAAATTCCTCTGGAAGCTGCCGCGCAAGATTCCTTATCCAGTCACCGTCAGCTTCGGCGCGCCTATGCCCGGCACATCCACGGCGATGGAAGTTCGCCAGCGCGTGCAAGAACTCGAGACGAATGCATCACGCCATCAGAAGAAAGAGATGGAAACACTGCACCGCAGCCTGGTGCGTACAGCACGCCGTCATCCCTTCCGCTTCGCCATGGCCGATGGACGCACACCAAAAGTCCGCTACGCCAGCGTGCTCACAAAATCCATCTTCCTCGCCCGCCGCCTGCGCAAACATTGGAACGGACAAGACATGGTCGGCCTGCTCCTTCCGCCCTCCGTCGGCGGAGCGCTCGTCAACTACGCTGCATCCCTACTCGGTAAAGTCTCAGTCAACTTCAACTACACCGCGTCGAACGAGATTACCGCCTCCTGCGCCAAGCAGTGCAACATTCACACCACAGTCACCTCAAAAGCTTTCTTAGAAAAACTTCCAAACCTCGCGGTGCCCGGCCAAACGCTTTTGCTGGAAGACCTGGCCGCCAGTCCCACACTCAGCGAAAAACTCACCGCCTTCATCATGGCGTGGACTTTCCCCTTCACCCTGCTTGAACGCGTACTCGCTGCAGGCAAGCGCCCCCAACTCGACGACCTGGCCACAGTCATCTTCTCCTCCGGCAGCACCGGCGATCCCAAGGGCGTGATGCTCTCGCACTACAACATCGCTTCCAACATTGATCAAGTCGGCCGCACCTTCGCGCTCGACAAACAAGACCGCATCATGGGCATCCTGCCGTTCTTCCACTCCTTCGGATTCATGGCCACGCTCTGGATGCCGCCTTCGCTCGGCATCGGCGTAGTCTTCCATCCCAACCCGCTCGACTCGGTCACCATCGGCGCCTTGGTTCGCACATATCATGTAACGCTGCTAGTCGCCACTCCTACATTCCTTCAGGCCTACATCCGCCGCGTCCCGCCCGCGGACTTCGGCAGCCTCCAGTTCGTTGTAGTCGGCGCAGAAAAACTTCCTGACCGAGTCGCGCAAGCCTTTGAAGATACATTCGGACTCCGCCCGCTCGAAGGCTACGGCACAACTGAGTGCGCGCCCGTAGTCGCCGTGAATTCCAAAGATTTTCGCGCCGCAGGATTCCGCCAGATTGGCGCCAAGCGAGGCAAGATCGGCCATCCACTACCGGGTGTGAGTGTCCGCATCATCAACACTGAAACAGGCGAACTTCAACCCATCAACCAGTCCGGCCTGATGTTCGTCAAAGGACCCAACATAATGATGGGCTACCTCAACCGTCCTGAAAAAACCGCCGAAGTCCTCCAGGAAGGCTGGTACAACACCGGCGATATCGCCATGATGGACGAAGACGGCTTCATCACTATCACCGATCGCCTAAGCCGATTCAGCAAAATCGCCGGCGAAATGGTTCCTCACATTAAGGTGGAAGAAAAACTTCACGAAGCCATCGAGAGTGACGGCACGCAACAGATCTTCGCCGTCACCGGCGTCCCCGATGGCAAAAAGGGCGAGCGCCTCATCGTGCTACACACGCTCGATCCTGAA
>JAICLA010000241.1 GCA_025927695.1 Terriglobales bacterium
AGGAAAAGATTCGCCTCGAGGTTGTGCTGCTTGTCATGCAACTCGCGATATCGGCCGCCGACTTCATACAACTGCTCATGCGTGCCGCGCTCCACGATCTTGCCCGCTTCGATGACCAGGATCTGATCTGCGCGGCGGATAGTCGAGAGCCGGTGCGCAATAACGAAAGTGGTGCGCCCTTTCATCAAGTACTGCAGGCCCTCCTGGATAAGCTGCTCGCTCTCGGAATCGAGCGAGGATGTAGCTTCGTCGAGGATGAGAATTCGCGGGTCAGCCAAAATCGCGCGCGCGATGGAGATGCGCTGGCGTTGTCCGCCAGAGAGCTTTACGCCGCGCTCGCCGACGATGGTGTCATATCCGTTGGGGAATGATTCCGCGAACTCGTCCACGCGCGCGATCTTGCATGCGCGAAGCACTTGCTCTTCGCTTGCCATAGGACGCGAGAAGGCGACGTTCTCACGGATGCTGCCGTCGAAGAGGAAGGAATCCTGCAAAACGACGCCGAGCCGAGTGCGATAGGAATTCAATCGCACAGTCGATAAATCTACTCCATCCACCATTACGCGTCCTTTGGTGGGGACATAGAACGCGGCCAGCAATCCGATGATGGTGGACTTGCCCGAGCCTGACGAACCGACCAACGCTGTGACAGTTCCCGGTTCGGAGACGAACGAGACTTGATTGAGCACGGTGCGCGGCGCGTCATAAGCAAACTCTACGTCTTCGAATCTGATCTCGCCGCGGATGTCAGCCAAGTCCACCTGCCGCGACGGCAACTCGTCTTCCGGACGCTCGCGAAGGATCTCACGCGTACGCTCAAGTCCCGCCAGAGCTTCAGTGAGCTGCGTGCCGATCGCCACGATCTGGATGATGGGTGCAATAAGAAAACCGAGGAAGAGCGTATAAGAGAAGAATCCGCCGACGGTCAGAGTGGGCGGCGTAGCCATGATCTTGTGCGCGCCGATCCACATGATGAGCGTGCCCACGACGCCCAACAGCATGGTGGAAGACAGGCCCATGACCGATGTAGCGGTCAGGGTCTTCAGAACATTGTCCAGCAGCTTGGTGACGCCACCCTGGAAAACGTTGGCCTCCCGCGATTCCGCGTGATAACCCTTCACCACCCGAACGCCACCCAGTGATTCGGTGAGGCGTCCCGTGACTTCAGCATTGAGTTTGCCGCGTTCGCGGAAAATCGGCCTGATCGTTCCGAATGCTTTGTTCGCGGCCAGCGCGAAGGCGACAACGAATCCGAACGCCATTAACGTCATGCCGACGCTGATGCGCAGCAAGTAAACCAGCGCGATGGCCGCGGTGAGCAGTCCGCCCACGAATTCAACCAGGCCTGTGCCGATCAGGTTGCGCACGCCTTCAACGTCAGTCATGATGCGCGAGACCAGAGTGCCGGTCTTGTTGGAGTCGTAAAACGCGACCGGCAGTCGCCCGATGTGCTCTTGAACTTTCGCGCGTAATTCGGCGATGAGACGCTGCGCTTCCTTCGATAATAGTTGCGTAAGGCTGAATGAACTGATGCCTTGAATGATCGTCGCTACGACCACTCCAGTGATCAGCGGCGCCAGTTTCTGCGATTGATGCTTGCCGATCACATCATCAATGAGTGATTTGGTGGACCATGGCAGCACAAGTCCTGATACACGGTTGATGGCCATCAAAACTAATCCAGCAAACAACAGCCAGCGTCGGGGACGCACCATGGCCCAGATGTCCGGCCAAAGGGCTTTTAGTTTTTCTGAAGACAGCCCTTTTTTCTTTGTGGCTGCCTCGGCATCTTTCCCCGACGGATGTGCCCCATCCTTACCCCCGTTCTTTGCGGATAGGGTGGGAATCACAGGCGGCTCAGTCGATGCTGGTTGAATAGGCGTAGTCGTGCTCATCTGAATCCAATCTAGATGCTAGGCGCTTGATGTCCGGTGCTTTTTTGCAGTCTATTACATACGATTGTAAAGCGCCTGAAGACCCCAAAATGCAGCATTCGGGGTTACTCATTTATACTTAGCGCTTGCCCTATGGCGTGGTTTAAGCGAACAGACACGGAACTAGATCAGGCGGGCGAGAAGCGTGTCCGCACGGAAGGCCTGTGGGACAAGTGTGACGAGTGCCGCCACGTCATCTGGAAGAAAGACCTTGAGGCCAATCTTTACGTCTGCCCTAAATGCGACCGCCATGGCCGCATCGACGCCGAATCGCGATTGAACCTATTGCTCGACGATGGCGTTTATCAGGTCTTTGATACCGAACTGGCATCGACCGACCCGCTGCAATTCACTGACACAAAGAAATATTCTGACCGGCTGCGCAAGACGCAGCAGGCGACTGGCCTCAAAGACGCCATCGTGAACGCGGAAGGACGCATCTGGGGAAAACCGGTGGTGCTGAGCGTGATGGAATATTCGTTCATAGGCGGCAGCATGGGTGCAGTGGTGGGCGAGGCCATTACTCGTGCGGTAGAACGGGGCATCGCGGACCGCAAGCCGGTGATCGTTGTCTCGGCCTCAGGCGGCGCGCGCATGATGGAAGGCGCTGTCAGCTTGATGCAGATGGCCAAGATATCCGCCGCGCTGGCCAAGCTGGATGACGCCGGCGTCCCTTACATCTCCGTGCTCACTGACCCGACCACCGGCGGGGTGACTGCCTCGTACGCCATGCTGGGCGACCTCAACATCGCCGAGCCGGGCGCGCTCATCGGCTTCGCCGGCCCGCGCGTGATCGAGCAAACCATCCGGCAGAAACTGCCAGAAGGCTTCCAACGCAGCGAGTTCCTGCTGGAGCATGGCATGCTGGACGCGGTGGTGCATCGCAAGGAATTGAAGAACTACATCAGCCGCGCGCTGAGCTTCATGGAGCCGAGAAATTAGACCAACGTGTCAATGACACGGTTTAGGCGAGCTTTTTCAGTAGCTTGCAAATCCCGTAGACGAATACCACAAAAAGAACCAACCGCAATATCACAAGTTCAGCTGTAGTTAAGTCCTCAAAGATTACTCTAACTAAGTCCAATCTATACCTCCGTTTCTCTTTACCTAATACTGAATTCCTGATTTATCTGCCAGTGTTAGCCCAAGGTAGAGGCTGAAGTGGAGGTTACGGGCATTGGTGCTAGAATGCCGTGCCTATGGCAAAGACCTTGTTCGTTCTGCTCGTCATGGCTGGACTGTCGCTTCCTGTCATTGCGCGATGGCTGGAGCCCACGGACAAAGAATTCGCCGATGCTCTGCGCTGCGTCGTGGACAGATTCAAAAACGGCCCTCTGTCGCTAGTCGCCGCCATTGCTATCACTGGAGCGGCGATGGTCATAGGACACTGGCTCCGTTCACTTGTGCGCTGATCCCACGAAGGCATCAAAGGCGTTCAGGGCATCCACCTTACCCTGACGCGCGGTGCTGTAATACCTGATTGGCTTTACGTAATCTTTTACTTTATTTTTCCAGCATGACCTACGCCTCCGCCGTCTCCGCCCTCTATGCCCTCGGACACGAGCTCGGCAAACCGCGTAAGTTCGACCTTGCCTACATGGTCACGCTGGCGGAAGCGTTGGGCAATCCGCAGCGGCGGTTCCCTTCTGTGCTTATCGCCGGCACGAACGGCAAAGGTTCAACGTCAGCCACGCTGGCTAGCATCTGCCGTGCTGCCGGATACAAGACCGGTCTCTACACATCACCGCATCTGGTCAACATCAATGAGCGCATCCAGATCGATGGCGAGCCCATCAGCGACGCCGAATTCACCGAGATCTATGATCGCGTGCGCGAAGCGGGTGCAAAGCTGTTTGCCGAAGGCAAACTGCCCATCGCGCCAAGTTTTTTTGAAGTGCTTACCGCGATGGCGTTCGAGTACTTCGCCAGCTCGCGCGTGGATATTGCAATACTCGAAGTGGGCATGGGCGGGCGGCTGGACGCGACAAATATTTCCGACCCATGCATCAGCGTGATCACTGACGTTGCGCTCGACCATCAGCAGTATCTCGGCAATACCATTGCCGAGATCGCGGTGGAGAAAGCGGGCATCATCCGCCAGAACGGCGTGTTGGTCACGCTGCCGCAGCATCCCGAGGCGAATGACGCTATCGGACGCATTGCCATGGAGCGCA